>NZ_NRRN01000016.1 GCF_016583625.1 Halorhodospira abdelmalekii
CTCGGGCTCGGGCTCCGGCTCCGGCTCCGGTTCGGGCTCCGGCTCGGGCTCGGGCTCGGGCTCGGGCTCGGGCTCGACGACCTTCTCCTCGGGCTCCTCCGGCTGCTCGTCGAAGACCATACTCTGCAGATCGACAACTGTAGCCTCGATCACCGCCCGCTCGCGCTCCGGCGGCTGCTCGGGGGGGCGCAGCCCGATGTTGACGACAAAGAGCAGGATCAGGACGAAGTGGCCCAGCACCGAATAGAGCACAAAACGCTGCGGGCTGGCCGAAAACCAGCTGCCGAGCAGCGCCAGACGAAGCTTGAACCACTGCATCGCCTCCGTCCTAGCCAGCGCCAGGGGTGGACCCGGCGGGCGGCTCACTCATGAGTCCCACGCTGCGCACCCCGGCCTGGCGCAGCTGTGCCATCAGGGCGACGACATCACCGTACTCCACTTTGCGATCACCGCGCAGCAAGACACGCCGATTCGGTTGATCGCGCAGGATGCGACCGATGGTCTCGAGGAGCTCGTCGCGCCCCATCGCCTGCTCCGGGTCGTCGGCGACGTTGAGATAGACGCGACCGTCGGTGTCGAGACTGACGATGAGCGGCTCGCGCTCCTCGTCCTCAAGCGGCTCGCTGGCCACTTGCGGCAGATCGAGATCGATACCGTGGTAGAGCAGCGGGGCGGTCACCATAAAGATCACCAGCAAGACCAGCATGACGTCGATGTAGGGAACGACGTTGATCTCCGACATCGGTCGCCGTCGCGTACGCCGCGCTCCGGTCGGGGTCACCCGCGCCATGGTGGCCTCCTAGCGTGCCGCCGCGCTCGTCGCGGCGTGGGTATGACGCTCCAGGATGCTGGTAAACTCCTCGACGAACGTCTCATAGCGATTCGCCAGCCGCTCGGCGCGGTTGGCGTAGTGGTTGTAGGCGATCACTGCGGGAATGGCGGCGAAGAGACCGAGGGCGGTTGCGATCAGGGCCTCGGCGATCCCCGGGGCGACGGTCGCGAGGGTCGCTTGCTGCTGCCCGGCGAGCGCCCTAAACGAGTTCATAATCCCCCAGACGGTGCCAAAGAGGCCGATGTAGGGGCTAACCGAACCGACGGTCGCCAAAAACTGCAGGTAGGACTCGGCACCGTCGATCTCGCGACTGACCGAGACGCGCATCGCCCGGTGCGCCGCTTCGACCACCGCAGCCGGCGGCGCACTGCTCTGCTTGCGCATGCGCGAAAACTCTTGAAAGCCGGCGCGAAAGATCCGTTCTAGGCCGGCACTGCTCTCCCCGTCGCCCTCTTGACCGACGCGGCGGTAGATCTCGGCGAGATTGCCACCGGCCCAGAACTCTTCCTCGAAACGAATCGCACCCTGCTCGGCACGCTTGAGCGTATGACGCTTGTAGAAGATCAGCGCCCACGAAGCGACCGAGGCGAGCAGCAAGATCAACATCACGGCCTGCACGAGCAGGCTGGCATCAAGGATTAAACGGGTAACAGAGACGTCGGCGGTCATTGGATCCAAGGCCGGTTTCGATGTGCTCGCCTAATCTAACGACAGGCGAGGTGTAGCACAAGTTCCAGCGCACCGAGGACAGGACTGCGGACGATACACACCGCTACCCATACGGCCTACCCATGCGACCGGGCACGAATGACGCGGATGACCGCATAGACCGAAACCCCACCGAGCGTCGCAAACCCAATCCAGCTTGCGACCGGCAGCGGGACGCCGAAGAGGGCCGCCACCTCTGCGCAGTCGGTATTGCCGGTCACCAACTCGATCAAGACCTCACGCCAAGGCAAAATCTGCAGCATGACCTCGGGGCTCATCCCGCAGTCGACCACATCGGGGTTCCACATCACGTAGAGATGGCGCGTCGCCAACACGATTCCTGCAAGCGCCGTCGACGCCAGTGCCCCGAGCAGTACCCACTGCCCCCACGGACGCTGCGGCCATAACAAGAAACCAAGCAACGCCACGATCATCAATAGCGCAAGCACACCGCGCTGGCTCCAGCACAGCGAGCACGGCACCAGCCCGCCCCAATGTTCCGCGGCCGCGACGATCGCACCGGCGACCGCCGCCAAAAGCGCAACGAGCCCGAGCAGGCGCCGACTGCGCATGTTCACATCCTCCAGCCTATGCATAGGTCAAACCTCCCACTGAAGCATAGACAAGCACAGCGACAAACGCACCAAGGAGAGAAGCTCAGCGCCAACGGCCGAGCGAGAGGGACGCTGCAGGAAGACCAGGAAGACCGAACCGAACCAAACCCACGCCACACGATAAAGCAGCCGTTATGCAGCGGCGGAGGTCTGCTCCGCAGCAATCAGAATCAGATCATAAAACACGGGCATCCGTGCTGCCGAAGCTGCAATGACTCGACTCGTCTCGCCGCAGTATTCGTACCCGCCCCGGTGCTCAAGCGGGAAGAGCCGCGGGATGACGCGGGCCTCATCGGGCGAAAGATAGCCGCGAACGCGCCATACCCCTCTGTTATGCGCAAACGCCAGCACCCCGGCCATGGTAGCGGCATAGAGCAAGGGGAAATCGCGACTGTAGATCCGTCGCAGACTCTTGAGATCGCTACCCTGGTCGCTGTCACGCTCACTGACCTGCTCGCCGTGCGGCGCTTTTTCTAGAGCGCCCCCGGGCACAGCTTCCGACATGGCTCGCCGCCGCTCTGCGGTCGCCTGCTGATAATCCGACTCATGCTCAAGCACGGCCACATCCTTCACCAGCAACGACCGCGCGCCCTCCTCCTGCACCTGCGCCATCGCCACACAAAGAGGCGGCCGGAGACCGCCTGCCCCGTTTGCCGCTCTTGCCCCGCCTGCCGAAGGTTCGACAGTGCGACAAACCCGCACGATCGAACGCAAGCGATCGACCCGCTCGACTTCAAAATAGAAGTAGCGCTCAAAGGTCTGGAGAGGCGTTCCCATCCACTCTCCCACTGGCCCGCAACACCCGTCACCGGTAGACGCCGCACTACGCACTACGCACTACGCACTACGCACTACGCACTACGCACTACGCACTACGCACTACGCACTACGCACTACGCACTACGCACTACGCAGTCTACTGTACCCGCCGCAGCCGAATGCCCAACTCCTGCAGTTGTGCCTCGCCGACCTCGGCCGGCGCCTCGGTCAGCAGACAGGTCGCCGTCTGCGTCTTCGGGAAGGCCATCACCTCGCGAATCGAATCGGCACCGGCCATCAGCATCACCAAACGATCGAGCCCGAAGGCGATGCCGCCGTGCGGCGGACAGCCGTACTGCAAGGCATCCAGCAAGAAACCAAACTTCGCCTCGGCCGCCTCCTCATCGATGCCGAGCAGACCGAAGACCGCCTGCTGCACCGCCGGATCGTGGATCCGGATCGATCCGCCACCGAGTTCGACGCCGTTCAATACGCAGTCGTAGGCGCGCGAGAGCAGCGCCTCGGCCGCCTCGCGCGACGCCGCTGCGGCTGCGAGCCCCTGCGTATCGCTGGAGTCGCTGACATCGCCGGAGTCGCCAGAGTCGCCGAGACGCGGCGCCGTGAAGGGGTGGTGGAGCGAGTAGAGCCGCCCATCCTTATCGTCGTACTCAAACATCGGAAAGTCGACGACCCACAGTGGCCGCCACTCTTCAGCGACCCGGCCAAGATCGTGACCGAGGCGCACGCGCAGCGCACCGAGGGCGTCGTTCACCACCTTCGTCCGATCGGCGCCGAAGAAGATCAGATCGCCGGCAGCGGCTTCGGTGCGCTCCAAGATCCCCTGCACCGCCTCATCGGTCAAGAACTTCACGATCGGCGATTGCAGTCCCGCCGCCCCTTGAGCCGGATCGTTGACCTTGATATAGGCCAGCCCTTTCGCACCGTAGCGACCGACAAAGGCGGTGTAGTCGTCGATCTGCTTGCGGGTCAGGGCCGCACCGTCGGGCACCCGCAGCGCCGCAACCCGTCCGCGCGGATCGCGCGCCGGGGCGGCGAAGACCTTAAAGTCGACATCAGCCACCAGGTCGGCGACCTCGATCAGCTCTAGCGGAATCCGCAGATCGGGCTTATCGGAGCCGTAGCGCGCCATCGCCTCGGCGTAGCGCATCCGCGGGAAGGGCTCGGGGAGTTCGACGCCGAGCACTTCACCGAAGAGATGGCGCAGCATCCGCTCGGTAACCCCCATGATCGACTCTTCATCGACGAAGGCGGCCTCCATATCGAGCTGCGTAAACTCCGGCTGCCGATCGGCGCGCAGATCTTCATCGCGAAAACAGCGCACAATCTGGTAGTAGCGATCGAAACCGGCCATCATCAGCAGCTGTTTAAAGAGCTGCGGCGACTGCGGCAGGGCAAAGAAGCGCCCGGGGTGGGTGCGGCTCGGCACCAGGTAGTCGCGCGCGCCCTCGGGAGTCGCCCGGGTCAGCATCGGCGTCTCGATATCGAGAAAACCCTCGGCTTCGAGATGCCGCCGCATCGCCGAGGTGACCTGGGCGCGCAGCTGTAGGCGCTGCTGCATCTCGGGCCGCCGCAGATCGATATAGCGGTGGCGCAGACGCGTCTCCTCGCCGACGTGCTCGTGCTCATCGAGCTGGAAGGGCGGCGTCTTAGCACTGTTCAGGACCGTCACCGCCTGCCCCAACACCTCGACCCGCCCCGAGTGAAGATCGGGATTCTCGGTACCCGAGGGACGGTGACGCACCCTTCCACGGACCTGCAAGACGTACTCGCTGCGGGCACGATCGGCCGTAGCAAAGGCCGCCTCGGTATCGGGATCGAAGACGACCTGCACCAATCCGGCCCGATCACGCAGGTCGATAAAGATCACCCCGCCGTGGTCGCGCCGCCGGTGAACCCAGCCGCACAGGGTCACTTCGTGTTTAAGATGGTCTTCGCAAATTTCGCCGCAGTAGTGGCTACGCATATGGTGGCAATCCCAGATGACCGGTTGTGTAATGAGTAGTGGGCAATCGCGCGGGTGCTAAAGCCCGCTAATGGTAAGGAGGGCATAGGCCGTGCGCAAGTTTGACGGCAGCAACCCCGATCAAGGCTCGAAAGCGGGGGAGCCCAGCGTCCGAATCAACTGCGGGATCGCTTGCGCCGGAACCGGCGGACTGAAGAAGTACCCTTGGGCGAAATCGCAATCGGTCTGCAGCAGGTAATCATGCTGCTCGCCCCCCTCGACCCCCTCGGCGACGATCTTAAATCCGAGACTGCGCCCGAGCGCGGCCACGGTACGAAGGATCTCCGCGTCTTTGCAGTTCCCCGGCACCCCATCGATAAAGCTCTTATCGATCTTGAGGGTGTGGAAGGCCAGGCCCTTAAGATAAGCCAGCGACGAGTAACCGGTGCCGAAGTCGTCCATGGCCAGCTGCACACCGATTCGCTTGAGCCCCGCCAGCAGCTCGGCTGCCGCCTCGATACGCGACATCAGAAAGCTTTCAGTGATCTCCAGCTCCAAACAGTTCGCCGCTAGTCCAGTCTTGTCGAGCGTCCGCGCAACCAAATCGACGATATCACAACGCTCAATCTGCGCCCCTGAGACGTTGACTGCAACGCGTCCGAAGGAGAGCCCCTCACGGCACCACACCGCCGCCTGTCGGCAAGCCTGCTCCAACACCCACTCACCGAGCGGCTCGATCAGCCCGGTCTCCTCGGCCATCGGGATGAAGCGCCCCGGTGAGACCAGCCCTTCGTCTTGGTGAATCCAGCGCACTAAGGCTTCAAGGCCGACCACTTGACCACTGTGCAGATCGATCTGTGGCTGATAGTAGAGCACCAGCTCGTTATCGGTGATCGCCCGGCGCAGCTGCGCTGCGAGCACCACCCGATCGTGGGCGTAGTTCGTCCAGTCCTTTGCATAGTAGCGGTAGGTTCGGCCGCCGGCCTGCTTCGCCCGCCGCATCGCTGCATCGCAATTTTGGATCAGCGCCTCGACGCTTTTACCGTCGCGCGGATAGCTGGCGATACCGACACTGGCCTCAACATAGAGCTCGGTGCTGTCGAACTGGATGGGGCGACTCAAGGCCTGAAGGACCGCCTGTGCGACCGCCGCCGCTCCCGCATCAACCTGCCGGCTGTCGATGACCGCAGCAAACTCATCGCCGCCGAGCCGGGCGATGTTATCGTTGCCGGGGATAACCGTCCCGAGTCGCCGGGCGACCTCAACCAATACCAGATCGCCGGCCGCTAGACCGAGACTGTCGTTGATGTGTTTAAAGCCATCAAGGCCGACGAGCAGCACGCTAGCGCCGCTGTGTGGACGCCGACTGGCGGCCTGCTCAACAACTGAGGCCACCTGCGCGCGAAAGGCTAGACGGTTGGCAAGCCCCGTTAATGGATCACGATGGGCCAAGCGTTCTATTTCAGCCTGTGTGCGCTTCGCCCCGGTCAGATCAGAAAAGACCGCGACGTAGTGGGCAAGCTCGTCGCCTTCGCTGTAGACCGAATCGACGCTCAACCACTGCGGATAGATCTCTCCGCTTTTGCGCCGATTCCAGATCTCCCCCTGCCAGCGCCCCTCGTTCTCCAGTCGTCGCCACAACTCGCGATAAAAACTCGGCGGATGCCGTCCCGACTGCAAAAAACGCGGCGAACGCCCGATCACTTCGCTGCGCTCGTAGCCGGTAATCACGCTGAAGGCGCGATTGACATCGACGATGCGCCCGCGCGAGTCGGCGATAAAGACGCCCTCGCTGGTCGACTCAAAGACCGCCGCCGACTGCCGCAACCGCTCCTCGGCCCGTTTGCGCTCGGTGACATCGCGCAGATAGACTGCCACCATCCGCTCGCCGTCGAGTTCGATCTCGACGCTGCGCACATCGGCCGTAACCCCTACGCGCAACCGGTTAGTAAGACGCAGCTCCGTCGGCTGATCCTGCGTGACGACAAAACCGAGCTCTTGCCCTTGCAGGGCCTCTTGCGACCGGCCGAAGAGTTCCGCCGCCGCCAAATTGGCGTACTGGATACGTCCCACAGCATCGAGCAACAGGATTCCGTCCGTAGCCCGCTCCACCAGCTTGCGGAAGTAATCGGCGGGAGGCGACATCAGTATTCCTTCAGATCGAGACCAATCAGCACCTTCTCCCGCTCTGAAAGATCGCCGACGACACGACGCACAGGCGGAGGTAGCTTCTTGATCACCACCGGCGTAGCCAAAATACGCTCATCTTCGGCCAGCTGCGGGCGCTCCAAGATATCGATCACCTCAATAGCGCACGCAGGCGCATCTTCCCCGTAGGACTCGGCTACAATTCGCTCGAGATTGCGGATGGCCCGCTCCGCGGCGGGGGTTCGGCCGGCAATGTAGAGCCTAAGGATCAGCTCGCTCACGGCCCCTCCCGCGACGGCAAACTGCGCTGCTCACCCACTGTCACACCCCGCTCGGTAAAGCAGAACACCTCCACCTCATCGGCGGTTGGCAACCCTCGAGCCTTGACTACAGTGATCAGGCGACGCAACCGCTCCGCCCCCTCATCGCGCCGCAATTTAACCCAAACATCGATAATCGAAGAGACATCAAGGCTGCTGACCCCGGCGCTGGCATCGGTCAACAGCTCGGTCGCCAGTACCGTAATACCGGCCTTCTTTAAGCGGTAAAAGAGGCGCAGCAGCATCTCTTTACCCTGTCCCTCGAGCCGACGATCGGCCAGCGCGCTGATCGGATCGATGATCACGACGCTCGGCTGCAGCTCATCGACCGCGCGCATGATCCTCAGCAGGTGCTCTTCCCAGCCCAGCTCTGCCGGCAACAACGGGCGCAAGGTCAATTGGCCACTGCCGCCAGGGGTAAGATGACGGGTCAGATCAAGGCCGACACTGCGCTGGTTGCGCACCAGCTCAGCATCCGACTCCTCGAAACTCAGATAGAGAACGTGCTCGCCCTCATCACAAACCGCACACGCAAACGCAGCGGCAAAGCTGGTCTTACCGGTCCCCGACTGGCCCGAGATCATCATGGCCGAGCCGCGGTAGGGACCGCCGCCACCAAGCATGGCATCGAGCCCGGGAACGCCCGTACTGTGGCGGTCCGTATAGGTCTCAGTGCGCAGATCGACGCCGGTCACCGGCGCCAAAAAGACCCCGTCGGCATCGAGCAAGAAGGGAAACTCATTGGTTCCGTGCCCCCCGCCACGGCGCTTGAGCACCCGCAGTAAGCGGGTCATCAAGCGCTGCTTGATCTCTTGGCGCAGGAGGATCACGCAGTCGGCAATGTAATCTTCCAGCCCATAGCGGGCGCTAAAATCGCTCTGTTCGCCAACGGTGATGACGGTCGTCGTCTGCTGCTCGCGCAGCCAATCGAAGACGCGAGCGATCTCGCTGCGCAGCCCCAGATCGACATCAAAAGCATCCCCCATACCGTCGATGGCATCGACGACCAGTCGCTGCGCCCCAACCCGATCTAGGGCGTAACCGATGCGCGAGAGCACCGCGGTCAACTCAAGCGCCTGACCGGCGACCACCTCGGAGCGATTCGGGCGCATATCGAGCACTTGCGCCCGGCCGGCGGCAATATGGCTACGCAACGGCATGCCCAACCCCTCGGCGTGGGCGATCAGCGCCTCTGGGGACTCGTCAAAGGTCACCAAAACCCCAGGCTCACCCTGCTCCAAGCCGTAGCAGAGGAAGGTCAAAGCGATCGCCGTCTTGCCGGAGCCGGGCCCCCCCCGGATCAGCGTCGGACGCCCTGCCGGTAACCCCCCCTCAAGAATGAAATCGAGCCCTCGCACACCGGTGCCAACAGCTGGCAATCGCGGCGCTGGAGACTCACTCGACTCCTGCGTCGTTTGGGCCATTTCCCGCTGCTCCGGCTGAGTCTTCTGGTGTGCCTCTTGGTCGGCCCTTTGGGCGACCACTCCATCTTCTCGCATCAAACCGTGCCTTGCTAAAGATCGGTCGCCCCCTCATCGGCTGACAAAGGTTGCCACAGCCGACACTAACGATCCAGAGACCGGAGGGCCTTGCGCCGACCGATTGTACTACGCCGATCGCCGTCAGCGGTAGTCGCACGGGCGCTCCGCCCCCTTCTCCACGGTCTGGCTCTCGATGCTATGGCGAATCGGCAGTAGTGCTTGAACTGGCACCACCGGCTTTACCGCCGCCGGCCTCTCCTGCCGTCGACGCTGACTGACCCGACTGCTCGCTCGCGCCACCAGACGCTCGCACCTCCTCGGATCCCGCCTTACCCTTGCCGCTCCCCTTCCCCTTATTCTTGAAGTCGGTCTCGTACCACCCGCCCCCCTTCAGGCGAAAGGCGGCGGCCGAAACCAAACGCTTGAGTGCGCCCTCATGACACTCCGGGCAATCACTCAGCGGCGCGTCGTTGAGCGACTGGATCGCCTCTAGGCGATGGCCACACTGACTACACTCGTACTCATAGATCGGCATCTCGTCATATCCTCAGCGATGACTCGGTTACGGCCCTGTTGTATAGAGTTCGGCGCGCGCAAATGCAAGCCCTATGAGGCCAGCTCCAAGCCTCTCACGAGGCCTCCTGAGGAGCCCCCAAGACTCTATCTACACCTCCTTACGGCTTCTGCGACTCCGACTGGTGAGACTCAAGCGCCTTCGCAGCCCGCGAGAAGAGAAACTCCTCATCCTGGATGTCGACGCGAATCCGGTCGCCCGGCCCAAAGCGGCCCTCAAGCAGCTCGCGGGCTAAGGCGTTTTCGACCCGCTGCTGCAGCACCCGCTTCAACGGGCGGGCGCCGTAGACCGGATCGAACCCGGCCTCACCGAGCTTATCGAGTGCCGCTGGCGTGATCTCCAACACCATCTCGCGCTCGGCCAGACGAGCATTGAGCGCCTGGACCTGCAAATCGGCGATGGTCCGAATCTGCGCCCGGGAGAGGGCACGGAAGACGACCAGCTCGTCGATCCGGTTGATGAACTCGGGCCGGAAGTGGTGGCCGACGATCTCCATGACCGCCGTCCGCATCCCCTGGTAGTCCTCCTCCTGCTCACCGGCCATCGCTTGAATGACATCGGAGCCGAGATTGGAGGTCATCACGATCACGGTATTGCGAAAGTCGACCGTCCGCCCGTGGCTATCGGTCAGGCGGCCATCGTCGAGCACCTGCAACAAGACGTTGAAGACCTCGACGTGCGCCTTCTCAACCTCATCAAGCAGAATCACCGAATAGGGTTTGCGTCGGACCTGCTCGGTCAGATACCCCCCCTGCTCGTAGCCGACGTAGCCTGGCGGGGCACCGATTAGGCGGGCGACCGAGTGCTTCTCCATAAACTCCGACATGTCGATACGCAGCAGCGCCTCTTCGGTATCGAAGAGGAACTCGGCGAGCGCCTTGCAGAGCTCCGTCTTGCCGACCCCGGTCGGCCCGAGGAAGAGAAAGGAGCCGTTCGGCCGCTGCGGATCGGCCAGCCCGGCGCGCGAGCGCCGAATGGCGTTCGCCACCGCGGCAATCGCCTCCTCTTGACCGACGACCCGCTGATGCAGCGCCTCCTCCATGCGCAGCAGCTTATCGCGCTCGCCTTCGAGCATCTTGGCCACCGGGATGCCGGTCCACTTCGAGACGACCTCGGCGATCTCCTCGTCGGTGACCTTGTTGCGCAGCAGCTTCATGTCGTACATATCGGCCTGCGCGGCCATATCGAGCTGCCGCTCAAGCTCCGGGATGCGTCCATACTGCAGCTCCGACATCCGCTGCAGATCGCCGGCCCGGCGCGCCATCTCCATCTCGTGGCGGGCCCGGTCGAGCTCCTCCTTGATCGACTGCGTCCCCTCGACCGCCGCCTTCTCGGAGCTCCAGATCTCCTCCAGGTGCTGGTACTCCTGCTCGAGCTGCTTGATCTCTTGCTCGAGCGTGGCCAGACGCTTTTTCGAAGCCTCATCGAGCTCATTCTTCATTGCCTCGCGCTCGATCTTGAGCTGAATCAACCGCCGCTCGAGCCGATCCATCTGCTCTGGCTTTGAGTCGATCTCCTGGCGGATCCGCGATGCCGCCTCATCGACGAGATCGATCGCCTTATCGGGAAGGAAACGCTCGGCGATGTAGCGATGCGAGAGGGTCGCTGCGGCGACGACCGCCGGGTCGGTGATCTCGACCCCGTGGTGAACCTCGTAGCGCTCTTTGAGTCCGCGCAGGATCGCGACCGTATCCTCGACGCTCGGCTCATCGACTAAGACGGTCTGGAAGCGCCGCTCCAGCGCTGCATCCTTCTCGATGTGCTCGCGATACTCGTTGAGTGTGGTCGCCCCGATGCAGTGCAGCTCGCCGCGGGCGAGAGCCGGTTTGAGCATATTGCCGGCATCCATCGCCCCCTCGGCCTTACCGGCGCCGACGATGGTGTGCAGTTCGTCGACGAAGAGGATGATCCGCCCCTCCTGCTGCCCGACCTCCTTAAGCAGCGCCTTGAGCCGCTCTTCGAAATCGCCGCGGTACTTCGCCCCGGCGAGCAGCGCACCGAGATCTAGCGAGAGGACGCGCTTGTTCTTTAGCCCCTCCGGCACCTCGCCGTTGATGACCCGCTGCGCCAACCCCTCGACGATCGCCGTCTTGCCCGTCCCCGGCTCACCGATCAGCACCGGGTTGTTCTTGGTGCGCCGCTGCAGCACCTGGATGGTACGACGGATCTCATCGTCGCGGCCGATGACCGGATCGAGCTTGCCCTGCTCGGCGCGCTCGGTCAGATCGATCGTGTACTTATCGAGCGCCTGGCGCTGATCCTCGGCGCTCGGATCGTCGACCGCTTGACCCCCGCGGACGTGATCGACCGCCTGCGTCAGGGCCGCCCGGGTCGCGCCGGCCTGCTCGAGCAACTTCGCAAGTGTGCTCTTGCCGTCCTCAAGCACCGCGAGGACAAAGAGCTCACTGGAGAGGTATTGATCTTTGCGCTGCTGCGCGAGCTTATCGGTGACGTTGAGCAGCCGGGCGAGGTCTTGCGATAAGTGGACCTCGCCGCCGGCGCCGCTGACCTGCGGCAACCGCTCAAGCGCCTCACCGAGCTGCGAGCGCAGCTTGTTGACATTGACCCCGGCTTGCTGCAGCAGCGGCCGTACGCCACCCCCCTCCTGATCGAGCATGGCGAGCAGCAGGTGCACAGGCTCGATGAACTGGTGATCGCGGCCAACCGCGAGGCTCTGCGCATCGCCGAGGGCCATCTGAAACTTGGTCGTAAGCTTATCCATTCGCATAGTGGAACTCTCTCCTCGCACCGCCGCCGGTGCCAACTCAAAAAGGTTACTGCCTAGAGAGGTGGGGGGAGGAGAACGTCTTTTCAATCACAGCGGGTCGGCCGGGCTGCTAGAAAGGGTGACGGGACCACGCTTCAGTTGGGAGGTGCTCACCCCATAGCACAAAGCTAGGGGCTTGGGGGCTTGCGCTCGCTATTGGGTCATAGGGGCGCAGACAACGCGATTGCGGCCGCCACGCTTGGCCTCATACATCGCCTGATCGGCCGCCTCTAACAAGGCCTCGACCGAGGGCGCCTGATAGCTCGCCACGCCAATGCTCGCCGTAACAGCAATCGCCTCGCCGCCGTAGCGCACCGGCAGTGCAGCGATGGCCTCCCGGAGACGCTCCGCAAAACGTACAGCCCCCTCCGAGTCGAGCCCCAGTGAGAGGATATGGAACTCCTCCCCACCGGCCCGCGCCAAAAGATCGGCACGACGCACCGTCTCACCGAGCAAGCCGGCGACAGCGCGCAGCACGGTATCGCCGCCGGCGTGGCCATGGTAATCGTTGATCGCCTTGAAGTGATCGAGATCGATGACCACCGCCGCCAAACTCTGCCCGGTGCGTTCGGCAGTCTCAGCGAGCGTCTCAGAGATCTCGGCGAAGTGCCGCCGGTTACCCAACCCGGTCAACGGATCACGCCGGGCGTAATCCTCCGCTTGCCGCAACAGCTCAAGCAGCTCAACGTTGAGATTGACCCGTACGCCGAGCTCCTCTTCAAGGAAGGGGCGAGTGATAAAGTCGTTGGCGCCGGCCTTAAGCAGCCGCGCCGAGAGCAGGCCCGAACCGTAGCTGGAAACGCCGATGATCCCCAAACGGTGCTGCGGAAAGTGCTGCCGCAGCGTACGTATCAGTGTCACGCCATCCATGCCTGGCATGTTCTGATCGCAGAGTACCAAGCGGATCTCTCCCTCGACCGCCCGCATCCGCTCTAGTGCACGCTCACCGTTTGCAGCCTCCTCGCACCAGAAACCCCAGCGTCGCAACAGGGCGACCAGGTGGCCACGCGCCGAGCGCGAATCGTCGACAACCAAGACCCCGATGCCACGGTTACGGCGGATACGCCCAAGCGACTGAATCACCGTATCGATCGACTCTGGAGCGCCTTTGACAACGTAGTCGGCGACCCCAACCCGCATCAGATGATCGCGCAGATCGTCCTCTAGCGTGGCGGTGAAGACGATAGCCGGAATCTCCAGCGCCACCACGTCCTTGACGATCTCGCCATTCGGGGCATCCGGCAGATCGAGGTCGAGAACCGCTGCCACCATGCGCCCAGCTTGCTCAGCAAGCAACCGCCGCGTCTGTGCCCGGTCATGGGCTACAAGTGCGCGCATGTGCAGCTCATCGTCGATCCGCTCCGCGAGCAGCCCGGAGATCGAACGGCTATCCTCGACCACTAAGATGCAGTCGGGTGCATCGTCGCCTCCCCCTGACGCGGCCGTGGCCCCACAGCCCCGTTCCTCACGCCCCATAGCGCACCGCCAACTGCCGCCAGCACCGCCAGCCGAAGCGGCACGCGGAGGGCATCACTCGGCGGCGGGGCGCCCGATCCACACCAACGTCGCCATTCGCCCAGTCTGTGCACCGTCGCGACGGTAGGAGAAAAACCGCTCGGTATCGCCGTAAGTACACCAGCCCCCTCCGTAGATCCGAACCACGCCACACTCGCTCAGCCGTTGGCGAGCCAAGGCGTAGAGATCGGCATAGTGCCAGCCTCCTGCAAGGCTCTCGAAGCATTCTAAAGCCCTCGGGTCGTGCGCCGCAAACGCCGCGACAACCTCCGGGCCGACACCGAAGGCGCGCGGCCCAATCGCCGGCCCCAACCACGCCATAAGCCGCTCGGGCGGGACCGGCAGCGCTGCCACGGTCCGCTCAAGGATGCCGGCGGCCAGACCGCGCCAGCCCGCGTGCGCCACCGCCACGGCACTGCCATCGCAAGCAGCGAAGACGACCGGCAAGCAGTCGGCCGTGAGCACCGCACAGACCGTACCGGGGCGGTCGGTCCACGCCGCGTCGGCCACGGCAGCAGCCGTCACCGCATTGCTCGTCTCATTACTGGCAGAGACGTGTTCACCGTTCCTGGCCCGCGCTCCCGTCGACCCATCTCGCAACTCAGTTCGCGCCCCAACTGGCCGTGTGACTGACGATCCACCCGCGGTGGGATCCACCGCCACCTGGTGAGCGGCTACGACTGTAGTGCCGTGTACCTGGGTCAACCAGCACGGCGGCTGCGGCACCCCGGCGCAGCGATAGAGGCGGCGACGGTTCTCAGCGACAGCCGCCGGATCGTCACCGACTGTCGAACCGAGGTTCAGCGTAGCGTAAGGCGGCACACTGCAACCACCGTTGCGACTCGTTGTCACCACCTGCACCTGCTGCGCCGGGGCGGGCCACTCCGGACAGAGCCAGTCGTCGGGTACGCCCGCGGCCAAAGCCGCCGCCGGATCAGAGCGCTGATCAACCATTGCGCAACGCCTCGAGCAGACGTTGCCAGTCGGGGGGCGGTGCGACACTCCAACTCACCGACTCACCACTGAGCGGGTGGCAGAGGCTCAAGCGGCAAGCGTGCAACGCTTGGCGACGAAAGCCAGCGAGCTGCGCGCGCAGCGCCTCGCTGGCCTGCGGCGGGTAGACCAGGCGTCGACCGTAAAGCGGATCGCCGATCAGCGGCAGACCGACGTGCGCCATGTGGACGCGGATCTGATGGGTCCGGCCGGTCGCCAACTCGACATCTAGGCGGGTGTGAGCGGGGAAGCGCTCGGCTACACGATAGTGGGTCACCGCCGGGCGCCCGTGGGCAACCACCGCCATGCGGATGCGCTCGCGCGGATGGCGGGCAATCGGCGCATCGACCGTACCGCCGGCGGTCGGTCGCCCGACGACCAGAGCCTGATAGGCACGACCGATACGCCGCTCCTGCATCGCGGCGACGAGATGGTGGTGCGCGGCGCTGCTGCGTGCCACCACCAACAGCCCCGAGGTCCCCTTATCGAGGCGGTGGACGATACCCGCACGCGGCAACGCGGCCAGCTCAGGGGCGTAGTGCAACAGGGCGTTGACCAGGGTACCGCTGCTATTGCCGGCGCCCGGATGGACCACCAGTCCCGGGGGCTTGTTGATCACCAGCAGCGCCTCATCCTCGGCAACGATCTCTAAGGGGATCGGCTCGGGGTTGCACTCGATCTGCCGCTGTGCCACCGCCTCCAAAACCAGCGCCTCACCGGCGCGAACGGCATCACGCGGGCGCCGCTGCTCGCCTTCAACCCAGACGCGCCCACTCTTGATCCACTGCTGCAAACGGCTGCGCGAATAATCGGGAAAAAGCTGAGCCAACACATAGTCGAGCCGCTTACCGTGGAGCGCCTCGGGGACCACCGCGTGCTCCTGCTCTTCGTTCTCTTCTAACATCGCTCGTTCGATCGCTCGCTCGCCTGATGGCAATAGGCCCCATGGACGCTACAATAGCCGCACTGTGAACACTGCTGCCGGAGTCTTTAGAGGAAATGCCTGCTCTTGCCCGTTCTGCTGCGCTTACCCTGCTTGTCCTACTCGCGCTAGCCAGTGCCCTACTCAGCGGCTGCGCCGGAACCCCCGATGAAGACCCCGAACGCAGCGTCGAAGTGCTCTTCGAGCGCGCCCAAACCAGCCTAAGCAACGGCAACTACGGCGAGGCGATCCAGCGCTACGAGAGCTTGATCGCCCGCTACCCCTTCGGCGCCCACGCGCTACAGGCCCAGCTGATGATCATCTACGCGCACTATCTCGCGGGCCAGTACGAGTCGGTCGTCGCCGCCGCCGACCGCTTCATCCGCATGCACCCGCAGGATGAAAACGTCGCCTATGCGCTCTACATGCGCGGCATCGCTCACCAGTCGATGGGTCCCGGAGGACTCGGCCGGCTACTGCGCGTTGATGCCAACCTGCGCGACCCGGAGCCGAAACGGCGCGCCTTCGGCGACTTCCGCGAGCTCATACGGGATTTCCCGGATAGCGAATATGTCGACGACGCACAGAAACGCCAGGAGACGATTCGCAAGGCCCTTGCCGCCCATGAACTCTACATCACCGACTTCTACCTGGAGCGCGGTGCCTACATCGCCGCGGCCAACCGCGCCCAAACGGTGATCGCCCACTATCCTGGGACGCCAGCCGTTCCCGAGGCCATGGACAAACTCGCACGAGCCTATCGCGGACTCGGTCTTAAGGACCTCAGCGAGCAGGTCGACGAGGAGATCCGCCGGCGCCACGAAGTTCCGCTCGATCTCCCTCTGCAGGAGTCACCAGAGTCGCCATCCCTGCTTGGGCGATAGCGGCGCCTAAAGCCACTTCAGCTGTACCCGTCGCGTCCAACTCACGCGATCAAGCTGGCGACACGCAAACCGGCCCTTTCGGAGAGGCCGACAGGGGCCGACCCCGCGCGTGGTCTGCTGCGACCTGCAACAGCTAGATCGCGCTCTCGTCCTCTTCACCGGTGCGGATTCGGATGACCCGCTCGACATCGCTGACGAAGATCTTGCCGTCGCCGATCTTGCCGGTCTTCGCCGCCTGCGTAATCGCCTCGACACAGCGCTCGACATCGGTATCGGCAATCACCACCTCGATGCGCATCTTCGGCAAGAAATCGACAACGTACTCAGCTCCCCGGTAGAGCTCCGTATGCCCCTTCTGCCGTCCAAACCCCTTCACCTCGGTGACCGTCATACCGGTGATGCCGATCTCTGACATCGCCTCGCGCACATCATCGAGTTTGAACGGCTTGATGATCGCCTCGACCTTTTTCATAAGCCTGCGCCCCTTCTCTGTCGGCTGTTCCGGTTTCCGCAACAATGCGTCCCGCTGCCTCTTCACCGGCGCATTCTAACAGAGCGCGCCGCAGTGCTCCGCCTGAATCTTGGCGGGGGTCGTTCATCATCAAAAGAGTCTGCGGCGTGGCGCCGCTCCTTTGGCCATTGCTTAGCGCCATTACTAGCCCCGCCAGCCCGAGGTAATGGGATAGCGGCGATCGCGCCCGAAGGCCCGCCGCGTCACCTTGACCCCGGGTGCTGCCTGCCGCCGCTTGTACTCATTCTGATAGAGCAGCCGGATGACGCGCTGCTGCTCTGCCATGGACAGATCGCTGACGGCGCTCTCGGCGGCATCGGCGACATCGGCAACATCGGCAACATCGGCAACATCGGCAACATCGGCGTCCGCCTCCAGGTAGCGGCGCAGCAGGGCATCGAGCTGCGGATAGGGCGGCAGGCTATCGCAGTCGCGCTGTTCGGGGCGAAGCTCGGCGGTCGGCTCACGCTCGATAATCGATTGCGGCACCGCCTCGCCGAGGCGATTGCGATACGCCGCCAAACGGTAGACCTCGCTCTTATAGACGTCTTTAAGCGGGGCGAAGCCGCCGCACATATCGCCGTAGAGGGTCGCGTAGCCGACGGCGAGCTCGCTCTTGTTGCCGGCGGCGAGCAGCATCCGCCCCTGTTTATTCGACAGCGCCATCAGCAGCGTGCCGCGCAGTCGCGCCTGGATGTTCTCCTCGGTGACGTCGGCTTCACAGCCGGCAAAGAGCGGCGCCAACGCCCGCTCGCAGGCGCTGACCGGCTCCTCAATCGGGATCTCGCGGTACTCAACCCCGAGGGCGCGGGCACAGGCCGCGGCATCGTCGCAGCTGCGCTGCGCGGTGTAGCGCGACGGCAGCATCACCGCAAGGACGCGCTCGGGGCCAAGGGCGTCGGCCGCGATCGCGGCGGTCAGTGCTGAATCGATGCCGCCGGAGAGACCAAGCACCACCGCCGCAAAGCCGTTGCCGCGGACGTAGTCGGCGGTACCGCGAACCAGCGCCTGGTAGGTTGCAGCGACTTCTTCCAGAGGGGTTGCTTGCGGGCCGTCGAACTTACCGGCAGCACTCAGCTCAAAGAGGTATCCGCCCTCCTCGAACAGCGGCGCCCGTGCCGTGACCGCGCCCGCTGCACTGCAGGCGAAGGAGCCGCCATCGTAGACGACCTCGTCGTGGCCGCCGACCATGTTGACGTAGAGCAGCGGCCGAGCGCTGCTGCGTGCCCGCTCCGCGGCGACCTGCTCGCGCTCGACGGGCTTCCCGGCGTGATAGGGCGAGGCGTTGAGGGCGACGATCAGCTCGGCGCCGGCGGCCGCGAGCTCCGTAACCGGCTCACCGCACCACAGATCCTCGCAGATCGCTACACCGAGACGATACCCGGCGATCTCAACCACGCCCGGGGCCTCACCGGGGGTAAAGTGGCGGTTGTCATCGAAGACGCTGTAGCTCGGCAGACAGCGTTTATAGACCGCCGCCTGCTCTTGGCCATCGGCCAGCACTACGGCGGCGTTGCGCACACCCCCGGCGCGATAGAGCGGCGCCCCGACGATGGCGGTGATCCCGTGACACGCCTCTGCCACCTCGTCGAGGGCGCGCTGCGTCGCCGCTAGAAAGTCGTTACGCAGAAGTAGATCATCGGGCGGGTAGCCGGTCAGCGCCAGCTCGGGAAAGAGGACGCAATCGGCGGCGAGCTCGTCGCGCGCCTGCTGCACGCTCGCCCGGATCCGCCGCGCATTCTCGGCCAGCGCCCCCACCGGGAAGGCGTGCTGGGCAACAGCGATCCGCAGCGGCGGCCGGCCGGAAGGCGCGTCACCCGATGCGTGAGCGGGCTCACTAGCGGCTGGAGAGACCGGAGAAGGCGTCATTGCGAGGCGGCCACCAGCTCGCTGATCCGTCGACCAATCTCCACCGGTGTACGCACCGTCGCCACCCCGGCCGCCTCGAGTGCGGCGAATTTATCCTCAGCGCCACCGCGCCCCCCGGCGACGATCGCCCCAGCGTGCCCCATACGTCGCCCCGGCGGCGCCGTCACTCCGGCGATATAGGCCAACACCGGCTTACTCATGTGATCGCGGATATAGTCGGCCGCCTCCTCCTCGGCGCTGCCGCCGATCTCCCCGACCATCACCACACCGTCGGTCTCCGGATCTGCCTCGAAGAGCTTCAGACAGTCGATAAACGACATCCCTTGAATCGGATCGCCACCGATGCCGATGCAGGTCGACTGCCCGAGGCCGATTTCGGTGATCTGATGGACCGCCTCGTAGGTCAGGGTGCCGGAGCGGGAGACGATGCCGATGCGTCCTGGACGGTGAATGGCTCCGGGCATGATGCCGATCTTACACGCCCCCGGGGTGATGATGCCCGGACAGTTCGGGCCGATCAGAACGCTCGACGTATCACGCAGCGCCGCCTTGACCCGTAGCATATCGAGCACCGGAATGCCTTCGGTGATGCAGGCGATCACCTTGATGCCGGCATCGGCCGCCTCCAGGATGGCGTCGGCGGCGAAGGCGGCCGGCACGTAGATCATGGTGGCGTTCGCCGCGGTCGCCGCCACCGCTTCGCGGACGGTGTTAAAGACCGGGCGCTCCAGGTGGGTCTCGCCGCCGCGCCCTGGGGTCACCCCGCCGACCACCGTAGTGCCGTAGGCGATCGCCTGCTCGGCGTGAAAGGTACCTTGTTTGCCGGTAAACCCCTGCACGATGACCCGGGTCTGGGCATCAACCAGTACGCTCATCTGCACATTCTCCTGTGTTTAGCCCGTTAGCCCGCCACGCCGTCGCGCGGGGCCGCTACGGCGGCGACAATGCGCGCTGCGGCATCGGCCAAATCACTCGCGGGAGTCAACGCCAACCCGCTCTGCGCGAGCAGTTGCTTGCCCTCCTCGCTGCGCGTGCCCTCGAGGCGGACGACCACCGGCACCTTGACCTCGACCTCTTGGACCGCGCGGATGATCCCTTCGGCGATCAGGTCGCAGCGGACGATGCCGCCGAAGATATTGACTAGGATACCGGCGACTTTGGGACTGGAGAGGATGATCTTGAAGGCCTCGGCGACGCGCTCGGCGCTCGTGCCCCCGCCAACATCGAGGAAGTTGGCCGGCTCAGCGCCGTGGAGCTTGATGACATCCATGGTCGCCATCGCCAACCCAGCGCCGTTGACCATGCAGCCGATATTGCCATCGAGGGTGATGTAGTTGAGCTGGTGCTCGGCAGCCTCCACCTCGACGGCGTCTTCTTGCGTGACATCGCGCATCTCGGTGAGTTGTGGCTGGCGCCCGACCCCGAGGGCGTTGTCGTCGACGGTCACCTTGGCATCGAGCGCCAGCAACCGGCCGTCAGCGGTCACCACCAGCGGGTTGATCTCGACGAGCGAGAGGTCGTACGCGATGAAGAGTGCATAGAGGGCGGTGAGCAGTTGCGTCAATTCGCCGATCTGACGCCCACCCAACCCCAAGGCAAAAGCGATTTGACGCGCTTGATAGGGCTGCAGGCCAGCGGCTGGATGGATCACCACCGTAATCAGCTGCTGCGGGTCACGGGCAGCGATCTCCTCGATCTCCATGCCACCAGCTGCCGAGGCGATACAGACGACTCGCTCGCGCGCTCGATCGACGAGCAGCCCAAGGTAGAGCTCGCGGGCGATCTCCAGCCCCTCCTCGACTAATACCGCGCCTACCGGCTGTCCGCGCGCATCGGTCTGCGCGGTCACCAGCGAACGACCGAGCAAGCCACCAGCGTAGCGCTCGAGCGCATCGAGATCGTGCACCACCTGCACGCCGCCGGCCTTACCGCGCCCCCCAGCATGTACCTGCGCCTTGACCACCCAAGCGCTGCCACCGAGGCGCTCGGCGGCCCGTCGTGCCTCGACCGCAGAGCGCGTAACATAGCCGCGCGGCACCGGGACACCGCGCTCACCCAGCAGGTATTTCGCCTGAAACTCGTGGATATTCATAGGCTCTCCGCAAGGAAACCCGCGATTTCAATCGCTCAAGGAACTGCGACTGCACTCTTGCAGCCGTCGAAATAGACGCGGGCCTTCCACCCGCTGGACCGCGAGGTGCTGCCCACCTCCCGTGGCACCTCACCACCGCCTGCGGCATACTCTCCGCCTAGTGGCGTATTCTCTGCCGTGTGGCATATTCTCCGCCTGATGGCGCTGCGCTTTGCAAACGAACCAGATCATGACACCTTAAGGGGTCTTGGGCACCTATGCTAGGCAATCCCGGTACATGCTAAGCCAGATCCTGCTTATTGTTCTCATTATCCTGGCGTGGATCGGTGCACGCACCGTCTATCAGTGGATCGTCCATAAGCCACGGAACAGCCCGCCGCCGGCTCCCGACAGCGAGGCCGCCGCCGGTGGCTATGCCGAGGAGATGGTTCCGTGCGCCCACTGCGGGCTCTTTTTAGCGCGCAGCAAGGCGTTGCAGCGCTGGAAGCGGTACTACTGCTGCCAGGATCACATGCGGCTCGGCCCACGGCCCTAGCGGCGCCCACTCTGGCGGCCTGGAACGGCGCTGCAATGGGCCACTTTGCCGCTATTGCTACCCATTTGTGTGCCCCCCGCCCTCTGCCTTTCAGGGACGGGAGGATATCACTCGACGCCTCGCCAACTGAGCTCGGTCGGCGATCACAGCCGACCTAGCTGCCAGCACACAGCCCAGCGGCGTAAGGCCGCACCGCACCGGCAACCTGACACTGCCAAGCGGCGTTCGGATCGTTCGGTTGCCAAGTAAAGGTCGCCTGTTGCCCAGCCAGCGCCGGACTGACCCCATTGTTGCGGAACGAGACGACGACCTCAACGCTGCCGCCCGCCTGCCCGATCGACATCCCCTCAATGTACTCACCCTGCGTGCGGTGGCTGCTGAGAAAGGCCGGATCAGCCAGCTGCGGACCGACACCATGAATCTGCACATGCGCCTCAATGGCAGTGCGCACGCCGGCGAAGAGGCTCACACCCTCGGCAAATTGCGCCCGGGCGACATAGCTTTGATACTGCGGCACTGCTAACGCCACCAGGACGGCGATGATGGCGACGACGATCATCAGTTCGATCAAGGTAAACCCGCCGGTGTGGCGCGGGCGACGACGCGCCGCTAGGCGGCGGTGCAGTGCCACTTGGCCCTCTTGGTCTACTAGGCCTGCTTGATCTACTTGGTCTACTTGGTCTAAGTGTTGGTCTACGTGGTGTTGCGACATGGCTCACCTCCTTGTTGGAGCCGTGGAAAATAGGCTGAGAATGCCTCAGCCCCAGGAAAATCTTTGCGCCGTGTCCTTCCGCGCCCAAGGCGCGTACAATTGACGCACACAGGGGTCGCGCTGAGGCGCGCGAGCGAGCTTTGCGACGGGATGGGTAGGCTTATGCGTCGATTTGTCTTGGATACCAGCGTCTTTACCAACCCCGACGTCTACCTGCGCTTCGATGAGGAGCCGTTGCGCGCGATCTCGGTCTTTCTGGGGCTGGCACGCCGCGCCGACGCCGAGTTCTATATGCCGGGACCGGTCTATCAGGAGCTTTGCAACCTGCGCTCGATGGACTTTATCGGCCCCGAGTTTGAGACCGAGGTGCACATCCGCTCGCCGCGGCGCTTCTCGCTGACGATCCCGAGCGAGGTGATCTACGAGTTCATTGAGGAGGTGCGCACGCGCATTCAGCGCGGTCTGCGCATCGCTGAAGAGCACACTCGGCTTGCCGGCGAGGCGAACTGTCTGCAGCCGCAGATGATCACCCACTTGCGCGAGCGCTACCGCGAGGCGATGCGCCGCGGGATTCTCGATTCGCGCGAGGACATCGACGTCGTGCTGCTCGCCTACGAACTCGATGCCAGCCTCGTCTCGGCCGACGAAGGGATGCGCAAATTCGCCGAGCGGATCGGCATTAAACTGGTCAACCCGCGCTATCTGCGGCGCGTGCTCGAGAATCTCGCCGGCGTCGAACACCTCCCCGCGGCTCATCGCAGCGCCTCCGCCCCACCTGCAGCCGCCGTCCCAGCCCCAGCCCCCGACAACAGCACCTCTTCAGCCTCTCCCTCTGCTGCCGATGGCACCGCCGACGGCCCGGGCCACGCCTCGGGATAATCGCCGCGCGCCAACCAGCGCCGATAGGAGCTATAACGCCACGCCTCAGGGCGGGCGACAAAGCCCCGGCGCACCGGCTCCCAGTGCATCCAATCGATCTGCCGTCGCCACTCCGCAGCTTCCGCCTCACTGCTAGCCGCATCAAGAGTGGACCACTCGACCCCGCGGGCCCACAACCGCCCCTCCGGCAGCCCCGGGGCGTGGCGCAAGTGACGCGTGCAGTGCGCCTTGACCGCCCGCCAGCGCGGGCGTGGATCGGGGTCATCGGCGGGCAGACGCCAAACCCCGTAGACGACATCAGGAAGGACGACCGCCGCCTCCCAGACCCACGGTCGCCGCTGCGCAGCCCGGCGAAAACCGGTGCGCAACCGCTGCACGGCCTCGGCTTGGGCCAACCAGGGATAGCGTCGATGGGTTAAGAGGGCAAAGCGAACGCTCTGCCCGCTGCTGCACTCGAACTCCCTCTCACTGCTCTGCATTTTGCTCGATCCTTGAGCGGCACGGCGTCGGTGCAGTCTACGCCAGACGGCGCACACCAACAAGCGCCACGGCGGCAGTGGCGACGACCAAACCGCGTCGCAGTGCTCCGCCTAGCCGCGCAGCGGCTTAAGGGGTGGTGAAGCGGCGCATCTTGCAAGCGGCCATCATTCTGTTACGCTCCGGGACACCATCAAACCGATTGAGCACGCAATCATGAATGCGAATGCTCCAGTCGACAGTGGTTGGCGGGCCTTGATCATTCATTGATCCACGCACCCGCCACGTAAGCGTAGGGCAGAGGTCGCCGCCTGGGAGCGCTGGCGTCCCCGCCGGCATTCTTCTCACACATGCCGGCGATGACGCCGGCGCTCCCAGGAAAAACGCTCGACCACCGCCATGCTTCAGCATGTATGACTGAGTCCCGGAGGGTAAAGGTTGGGTGCTGTTTGGCAAAGAGAACCAAGCGATGATCACCCCCGTTGGCGTTTTCCTGGTGCGCGCTGGTGGCGTTTTGACTTTCACACGCATACACCGGCTTCCAGTGACTATGGAAAAGGGCCAGATCAAGCGTCACTGATGCAGATAACGCCGGAAGAGTGGCTGCTCAACTTTATGCGGGCAGGCATTGACTGCGTTGCCGTGACCGACCACAACTCCGGTGATTGGGTCGATCGGCTGAAGGCTGCGCTGGCGCAGCTCCGCGAACAGCAGCCCGAGAACTACCGACCCCTTTGGCTCTTCCCGGGCGTCGAAATCACAGCCAACGGAAACATCCATATTCTGGCCATTTTTGATCCAGAAAAAGACGGCGCCGATGTCAGTGCACTGTTGGGGGCGGTCGGCAATCATGGCAATCGGGGAGAGAGCAGCCAAGCGGTCGATGCTTCCCCAATCGAAGTAATTCAGAAAATTGTAGAAGCCAACGCGCTGCCCGTGCTGGCTCATGTCGATGGACCTTCCGGTGCCTGGGAGCTTGGCGGCAGTACGTTAGCCCCCTTGCTTGAGTGTGAAAATCTGTTCGCGATAGAGGTCGTGAGTCCAGATTCAGAGAAACCCGCCCTCTACCATCAAAAAAACCTGCGCTGGGCAAAAGTGCTGGGCTCTGACGCGCATCACCCTTCAGGCCCTGACGGTGCGCGTTATCCGGGTTCGCATTGGACCTGGGTAAAAATGGCTCAGCCTTCGCTGGAAGGTTTGCGCTTGGCCTTGCTCGACGGTGAAAGGTTTTCTATTCGCCGCAGTGATGATCCGGAACGCTTCGACCCAAACACGCTGCCTGAGAATTTTATCGAGTCAGTGGCAGTTGACGATGCCCGCTATATGGGACGTGGTCAGTCAGAAACCCTCTCCTTCAGCCCGTGGTTTAACGCGCTTGTAGGCGGACGCGGGACAGGCAAATCGACCATCGTGCATGCACTGCGGCTGGCGCTGAGGCGAGAAAATGAACTGCAAGTCCTTGAACAGGGTAGCGAGCCTCGCCGTACATTCGAAAAATTCAATCGATCCCCAAGCGGGCGGGATGATGACGGCGCGCTCACGCCAGAGACCCATGTGGCGCTGGTCTTTCTCAGAGATGGCGCACGGTACCGCGTGCACTGGCGCCCGGATGGCTCGGGGTCAGTCGTCGAAGAACAAAAAAATGGTGATTGGCATGAGTCGGATCATCAGGCGGTGATTCCCGAGCGTTTCCCTATCCGGCTGTTCAGCCAGGGCCAGATCGCGGCACTGGCCGGCGGAAGCCATCAAGCGCTGCTCGATTTGATCGATGAAGCAGCCGGAGCGGATGCCGACAAAACCGCACTGCGAGAGGCGCAGCAGACCTATTTATCCCTTTGCGCCAAGGCGCGTGAACTGGAAGGCCGGCTTCAGGGGCGTGCTGCACTGAAAATCCGGTTGCAAGACGTGCAGCGGAAACTGCAGAAATTCGAGGACGCCCACCACGCCGACGTGCTCAAGGCGTACCAGCGTCGATCCCGACAAGAACGGGAAGTGAACCGCCAGTTCGGATCGGCTGAGGAAATGGTGCGCCGCGTTAGTGAACTGGCGGAGGAATTGGCGGCGGAGGATCTCCCGGAGCAGCTGTTCGATGAGCATAACGAGCAGGACCAGGAGACACTGGCCGTCCTGTCGAGTCTCCATAAAGCCATTGAATCTGCCTCGAAGGCGCTGAAGGACACGGCAGAGGACTTGGCGGCCACCGTCCATCAGGACCGTGAGAAGCTACCGACTACTGAGTGGCAGCAGGAAGTGGTCAAGGCTCGGAGCAATTACGAGAGACTTGTCAGGGATCTGAAGGAACAGGGCGTCGCGGACCCCAGCGAGTATGGCCAGTTGGTCCAGGAGCGGCAGCAACTAGAAAACCAGTGGAAGGAGCTGGAGTCATTGGACGCACAGCGCGCCCGAGTCCTAGAGCAGGCCGAATCCCAGCGCGAAACGGTTGTAGCGGCTCGGCGCACACTCAGCGAGCGGCGGGAAGCCTTTCTTGAGGAGAGTCTGGCCGGAAACGAATATGTACAGATCAGCCTGAAGCCTTACCGCCAGGATGCCCGCGCCATAGAACGAAGCATTCGAGCAATGCTCGGCGCGGAGCATCCGAAGTTCGAGAGCGATATCCTGATTGAAGAAGGTAGCCAACCTGCCAGGGGGATGGTCGCCGAGCTGCTTGACCAGCTACCTGATGATGCCAATCAGGCCAGAGAGGCATTGGAACGAAGGATCGGCCAAATCAAACACCGTCTAACCGGAGGCTGTCGAGGTCATGGCGCTTTCGGCGGTCGCTTCAATAACTTTCTTGAACGACAAGCGAGCAATCGTCCTGAGCTTGTTGATCACATAGTGATGTGGTACCCGGACGATGGCCTGGATGTGAGGTACAGTCAAAGAGGCGATGGGCGGGATTTCAAATCCATTGAGCAGGCGTCGGCAGGCCAACGTGCGGCGGCGATGCTGGCTTTCCTGCTGGCTCACGGCTCTGAACCGATTGTTTTGGATCAACCGGAAGATGACCTCGACAATCACCTGATTTACAACCTGGTGGTCCGCCAATTGCGTGAAAACAAGCAGCGGCGGCAGATTATTGCCGTGACGCATAATCCCAATATTGTGGTCAATGGCGATGCCGAAATGCTCCACGCGCTTGATTTCCGAGGCGGCCAGTGTCGGGTGATCGAAAAAGGCTCGCTACAGGAAAAAGCCATGCGCGATGAGGTCTGCCATGTCATGGAGGGGGGCCGTGATGCATTCGAACGGCGTTATCGTCGTTTGGGGAAGGAGCTCTAGGGCATGTTCGATACCGCTGCCACGCTCTTGAAGAAGATACAACTTGGGGAGGACTCCTTCCTCGAACTGAAGGAGGTTCGAATCGCCGGAAAGAGAGTGAGTGCACCCCGTCGCGATTCGCTGGCCGATGAGTTGGCGGCGTTCGCCAATGCCAGAGGGGGTGTCTGCGTGCTGGGTGTGGACGATGCAACACGGGAGGTTCTGGGGGTTCCGCGAAGCAAACTGGATCTTGTGACCGACTATGTCCGGCAGACCTGCCTGGACTCGGTCACACCACCGTTGACCCCGGTTATTGAGCGGATGCTACTACCCACGACCACCGGCGACGAGGTGGCTGTATTGAAGGTGGAAATCGGCCGCAGCTTGTGGGTGCATCGCAGCCCGGGCGGCTATATGCATCGGGTCGGTGATGAGAAGCGTGAAATGGCGCCGGACTTCCTCGCACGACTGTTTCAGCAGCGCAGTCAGGCCCGAATCATTCGTTTTGATGAGCAGCCGGTGCCGAATACCACCCTGGATGATCTGAACGAGGCGCTCTGGAAGCGATTCGCCACGGCTCGCACCCGGGATAGCCGTGATGATCTGCTACGAAAGCTCGGCATGGCCAGCATGGATCACGATATCCTGCGCCCGTCAGTGGCGGGCATCCTTCTTGCCTCCGATGATCCTCGCCAATGGCTGCCCAATGCGTTCATTCAGGCGGTGGCCTACCGGGGCACTCAGATTCGGCCGGCTGGCAACCAGGCTTACCAGCTTGATGCAGCAGATCTCACCGGACCTTTGGATCAACAGGTGCTTTCAGCCTGCCATTTTGTCAGCAAAAACATGCGAGTCGCCGCGTCCAAAAGCGTGGGCCGAGAGGATACTCCCCAATTTGATATGACGGCCGTATTCGAGGCCATCGTCAACGCGGTCGCGCATCGTGACTACGCCATGCAGGACGCCAAGATCCGATTGCGAGTATTCGCAGACCGCATGGAACTGTACTCGCCCGGGGCCATCGCCAACACCATGACGGTGGATAGCCTTCCGTACCGCCAGGCAGCTCGGAATGAAACGGTTACCAGCTTGTTGGCAAAATGTCGTGTACCGGATGAAGCGGGCCTGCAAACAGACCGATCGACCATGATGGATAAACGTGGCGAAGGCGTGTCCATCATCCTCCACAACAGCGAAAAGCTGTCCGGTCGTGCCCCGGAATACCGCTTGGTTGATGACAGCGAGCTACGCCTGGTGATTTACGCGCCTGCGGACACGAGCGAAGGAGAGGGCTGAGTTTGCCGCCTCGCACCAGCACCGATGACCCCGCCCCGGGGCCCAAATTAGATCCTGATAGGCCCGCCCCAGCGGACACGGGGGTGCGATCTCGGCAAAATATGGTGTCCGTAATGGCAGACTGGCTACGCGGCTTCGTCCTATGCCCGCTCCTTTTCTTATCCTCCGCGCGCTTGCAGAAGCTTTGCCAGGGCGGTGCCGGTCGGTGTTCCAGCGGCGGCAATCATCGCCGGAGGACCAGCGGCGATCAGGCGACCGCCCGCCTCGCCTCCTTCCGGGCCTAAGTCGATCACCCAGTCGGCCTGCGCGATCACATCGAGATTGTGCTCGATGACCACCACGCTATGCCCTTGCGCGACGAGGGTGTGCAACGTCTCGGTGAGGCGGAGAACATCGGCCATGTGCAGCCCCACCGTCGGCTCATCGAGCAGATAGAGCGTTGGTCGCAGCCGCTGCGTCCGCCCGCTCCGGGCCGGGCGTGCTTTGGCCAGCTCGGTGACCAGTTTCAAGCGCTGTGCCTCGCCCCCGGAGAGGGTCGGGCTCGGCTGCCCGAGGCTTAAGTAACCGAGCCCGACGCTGCAGAACAGCTCGAGGGGGTGGCGGATCGCCGAATGGGCCGTGAAGAACTCACACGCCTGCTCGGCGCTCATCGCCAAGACTTCATCGATGCTGCATCCGGCGTAGCGCACCTGCCGGGTCTCCTCGCCGAACCGCCGCCCGCCGCAGACCTCGCACGTCACCTCGACATCGGGCAGGAAGTTCATCTCGATGCGCTGCACCCCCTGCCCCGAACACGCCTCGCAGCGCCCACCGGCGACGTTGAAGGAAAAGCGCGCCGCCCCCCAGCCGCGCATGCGTGCCTGCTCGGTCGCAGCAAAGAGTTTGCGAATCTCATCCCAGATCCCGACGTAGGTCGCCGGACAGGAGCGGGGTGTGCGCCCGATGGGGGTCTGGTCCACTTCGAGCAGACGCTCAATCGGGTCGAGGCCGGCAATCCGCCGACAACCGACCGCCGACACCCGCTCCGAGCCCCGGCGTTGCGTTAAGCGCTGGCGCACGCTCGGCTCCAGCACCTCGCGAACCAGGGTCGATTTGCCCGAGCCGGAGACCCCGGAGATGCAGATCAGGCGTCCCAGCGGCAGCTCGACATCAATCCCCTGCAGGTTGTGGCGATCGGCGCCGATCACCCGCAGCCACTGCTGCCCCCCTGTAGTCTTACCGGCAGATTGATTGGCAGTTTCACTAGTGACTTCGCTGGCCATCTTACTGGCGACCGGGCGCCGCGGCGAGCTCGGCGGACGGGGCGGGTCGCGCAAGAGCTGCCCGGTCAGCGACTCGCTGCACGCCATCAGCGTGGCTACCGACCCCTCGACCACGACGCGGCCGCCGTTGCGCCCAGCCCCGGGGCCAAGATCGATCACATGCTCGGCGGCCCGAATCGTCTCTTCATCGTGCTCGACGACGACTACCGTGTTGCCCGCCGCAGCCAAGGCGCGCAATGTTTCAAGCAGCTTGGCGTTATCGCGGGCGTGCAGGCCGATCGTCGGCTCATCGAGGACGTAGCAGACCCCCTGGAGTCCGGTGCCTAAGCTTGCAGCCAAGCGAATGCGCTGCGCCTCACCTCCGGAGAGGGTCGGGGCGGCCCGATCGAGGGTCAGATAGCCGAGACCGACCTGCTCAAGAAAGGCCAAGCGCCTTTCGATCTCGACGAAGAGATCGGAAGCGATCGCCTGCTCGCGCGCATTGAGCCGTTCAGTGGCGGTCGCGGCCCACTCCCGCGCCGCCTGCACCGATAGGGCGCTGATCTCGGTAATACTCTGCCCGTGTAGGCGCACCGCTCTGGCCTGCTCGTTTAGCCGGGTGCCGTTGCAGGCAGGACAGGTCGGCGCTTCTCCCCCCGCCGCCGCTGCTGCGGTCTCTGCCGCCTCTGCGCTCTCCGTCGTATCGGTCCGGAGGACGCCGAAACCGCGACACTGCGGACAGCAGCCGCGAGAAGAGTTAAACGAGAAGAGGCGCGGGTCGGGCTCGGCGAATCCGCGCCCACACTCGGGGCAAGCGCGCCGCGTCGAGAAGACCTGCTCGGCACGCCCGGTCGGCTCGGCGGGGTCAGGGGGGGCGGCGGGCTCGACACGGCTGATCGGCTCTGCGCCGTCGCTTGGCTTGCTGCCTTCGGTGCCCCCGCCCTCACTGCCCTCGGGGTCGCCAGTAGAACTCCCAGCCTGTTTGCCACCGGCAACGACAGCAACCCGCACGGTCCCTTCGCCGTAGGCCACGGCGCGCTCAATGGCGGAGCGCAGCGCCGCTTCGTGCTCCGGCGCCACCTCCAACTCGGCGATCGGCAAATCGATGTGGTGCTCGCGGTAACGATCGAGCGGCGTCCACGGCGCACTCGGCAGCCGCTGACCATCGACCCGCAGCCAGCGATAGCCGCGCGTAGCGACCCACTTCGCCAGCTCCTTGTAGCTGCCCTTACGAGCGATCACGAGAGGGGCGAGCAGCTCGACCCGCTCGCCGCGCCACTGACTCAGCAGCTCGGCGGCGATCGTCTCCTCGCTGCGAGCGGTGATCGGCACGTCACAGCACGGGCAGTACTGCACGCCGAGGCGCAGATAGAGCAGGCGTACGTAGTGGTAGATCTCGGTGACGGTCGCCACCGTCGAGAGGTAGCCGCCGCGGCTGACGCGCTGCTCGATCGCCACACTCGGCGGAATGCCGCTGATGGCACCGACGTCGGGGCGAGCGGCCGGCTGCACCAGTTGGCGGGCGTAGGCGTTGAGCGATTCGAGATAGCGCCGCTGCCCTTCGCCAAAGACGATGTCGAAGGCCAGTGTCGACTTCCCGGAGCCTGAGACTCCGCTGATCACGCTGAAGGCATGACGCGGAATGGCGACATCGATCGCCTGCAGGTTGTGCTCACGCGCCTGGCGAATATCGATGACTGGGGGTGTGGTCGGACGGTCGGGGGCGGTGCCGGGGGCAGAACTGGCAGGAGCACTGCGGGGTGCATCGGACTCAACACCGGCCTCAACGGCAAGTCGATCCGCTGCTGCCGGAACGGGGGCAGCGGTGCCTGCACCGTTAGTTGCAGCGGCAGCGTTGTTGGCGGCACTATCGCTGGCAACGGCACTGTATGGCCCCCTCGCCTCGGCCACCGCCGAATCGGGCACGGTGGTAGGCGCCGGTGCCCCCTGGAAACCACGCTCAGCCGCCGCCAAGGCCCACCCGGTCGCCGTCGCCGCTGCGGCGGCGAGCTGCTGCGGTGAACCGGTGGCCACTACCTTGCCGCCCTGCTCACCGCCCTCCGGCCCTAGGTCAATGAGCCAATCAGCATTGGCGATGACGTCGAGGTTGTGCTCAACCACCAGCAGGCTGTTGCCGGCATCGAGCAGCCGCTGCAGGGCATTGAGCAGCACCTGGACATCGGCAAAGTGCAGCCCGGTCGTCGGCTCATCAAGGATAAAGAGCGTGCCACCGCTGGCCTGCTCGTCTCCACCATTCGCCGCAATCGGCGTGCCTTCCTCCTCTGCCGATCCTACCGGTGCCGCCGATCTCACCGACCCCGCCGCTGCCTTGCGGGCGGCGGCTTGCGTTGCGCCATACGACTCGGCCAAATGGCCGGCGAGCTTCAGCCGCTGCGCCTCACCGCCGGAGAGGGTCGGCACCGGCTGCCCCAGCCGCAGATAGCCCAGCCCCACCGCCTGCAGCGGCTCGAGCCGAGCGGCGACAGCGGGCAGATCGGCGAAGAAGGCGACCGCCGCATCGACGGTCATCTGCAGCACATCGTGGATCGAGGCCAGCTGCCCATCACCGCCCTCCAACACAACCTCCAGCACCTCGGCGCGGAAGCGGCGCCCGTCGCAATCCGGACACGGCAGGTAGACGTCGGCGAGAAACTGCATCTCGACGTGCTCAAAGCCCGAACCCTGGCAGGTCGGGCAGCGCCCGGTGCCGGCGTTGAAGCTGAAGGTCCCGGGACCATAGCCGCGCTCACGGGCCAGCGGCGTGGCGGCGAAGCGTTTGCGGATGGGCTCCAGGGCGCCGCTGTAACTGACCGGGCAGGAGCGCGCACTCTTACCGATCGGCGCCTGATCGACCAGCACGACATCGCGCAGCTGCGCGATTCCCTCGAGGGCAGCGTGCACCCCCGGGGGTTCAGTGGCACGCCCGAAGTGGCGCAGCAACGCCCGGTAGAGCACCGTCACTGCCAAGGTCGACTTCCCGGAGCCGGAGACGCCAGTCAGACAGACCAAGCGATTGAGCGGGATCTCGACATCGACCGCCTGGAGATTGTGTGCGTGGGCACCGCTCAGTCGCAGCGCGCGCTCGCCGGGAGGCTGCGCCGGCACCGGGCGGGCAACGCGACGCTCGCCACCCAGGTACGCCGCGGTCACCGAGGCGCCATCACCCTGCGATCGCGCCTGCGACAACGCCTGGGGCGGACCATTAAAGAGGACCGTGCCGCCACGCTCGCCCGGTCCCAGCCCCATGTCGATCAGTCGATCGGCCGCCAGCATCACCTGCGCATCGTGCTCAACGAGCAGTAGCGAATTACCGGCATCGCGCAGCCGTCTGAGAATACCGATCAGCCGCTCGACATCGCGCGGATGCAGCCCGACCGAGGGCTCATCGAGGACGAAGAGGGTCTGCACCAGGGAGGTTCCGAGCGCGGTGGTCAGGTTGATGCGCTGCACTTCACCGCCGGAGAGGGTGCGTGACTGCCGATCGAGCGTTAGATAACCGAGCCCGACTTCGTTCAAATAGCCAAGCCGGGCGCGGATCTCCTCAAGCAGCGTGGCCGCCGCCTCAGCGAAGGGCGCCGGCAGCTGCAGCTGCTCGAAGAAGCGCTGCAGGCGGTGCAGCGGCAGGCAGGCCAAGTCGTGCAGTGTTAAGCCCGGCAGCTGCTGCCACGCCGCCTCGGCCAGCTCGACGTGCCCGGGGCGAAAGCGCTGCTCCGGGGGCAAGACGGCATCGGCCAGCGCCCGAGTGCCGATGCGAAAATCGAGCGCTGCCGGCACCAGACGGGCACCGCGGCAAACCTTACACGGACGGTAGGCGCGATAGCGCGACAGCTGCATGCGGACGTGCGTCTTATAGCTCTTGCGCTCTAACTGCGCGAAGTAGCCCTGCACGCCGTACCAGCGCCCGCTGCCGCGCCGCCGCGGCTCGCCCTCCCAGACCCAAGCGCGCTCCGCCTCACTGAGCTCGTGCCACGGCCGATCGGTCGGGACGCCGCGCGCTGCGGCCGCCTGCAGCAGGTCGTCCTGACACGCCGCCGAGAGGCCACTGCGAAAGGGGCGGATCGCCCCATCCTCCAGGCTCCGGGCCGGATCGGGGACGACCAGATCGGGATCGATCTCCATCGTCCGCCCGAAGCCACGGCAGTGAGGACAGGCACCAACTGGTGAGTTGGAGGAGAAGAGATCGGGGCGCGGCTGCGAGTAGGCGATGTCACACGCTCCGCAGCGCCGATCACGGGTGTAGCGCAGCGCTGAGCCCGACGGCTCGCGCTGCTCATCGAGCGGCCAGATCCGCACCTCACCACCGCCCTGCACCAAGGCGGTCTCGAGCGCCTCAAGCAAGCGGGGGCGGCGCTGCGGCTCCAGCCGCAGACGATCCTGCACCACTTCGACACCGCCGCTCGGCGGCTCGAAGATGCGGGTATAGCCCTGGGTGGAGAGCAGCTCGCGCACCGCCTCAGGCGCCAGTTCGGCGGGCACGTGGACTGGGAAGGTGATCGCTACGCCGCGCCCATCGCCAACACCGGCCGCAAACAAGGCGTCGGCAATCCGCTCCGGGGTCGCCGGCTCGACCACCGCCCCACAGCGGTGGCAGTGCAGCCGGGCGGCTCGCGCAAAGAGCAGTTTGAGATGGTCGGTCAGCTCGGTCATGGTGCCGACCGTCGAGCGTGAGGTCCGCACCGGATTGACCTGATCGATAGCGATCGCCGGCGGCACCCCGGTCAGCTGATCGACCTGCGGCCGATCCATCCGCTCAAGAAACTGTCGGGCGTAGGCCGAGAAGGTCTCGACGTAGCGGCGTTGGCCCTCGGCATAGACCGTATCGAAGACCAGCGATGACTTGCCCGAGCCCGAGACACCCGTGACGACGATCAGCTCACCGGCTGGCAGGTCGAGATCGACCCCCTGCAGGTTGTGCTGCCGCGCGCCACGGATGCGGATCGGTTCTAATGCGGACATCGGCCCCTCTGCGACCACCGCCGAGGCGGCGGCCGACGACGGCCAACGGGCCGCCGTCTTGGCCTACTTAGCTTGCCTTACTCAGCTTGCCTGGCCTTCTGGGCCTATTGGGCCCTATGGGCCTGCTTGGCCTCTTGGCGACGGCGGTGGAGTATCGGCTCGGTGTAGCCCGAGGGCTGATTACGGCCCTCGAAGATCAGCTCACACGCCGCCTGGAAGGCCACACTGGCATCGAAGTCGCGCGCCATCGGCTGGTAGTTCGGATCGCCGGCGTTCTGCTCGTCGACCACCGCCGCCATGCGCTTCATCGTCTCCATCACTTGCTCCGCCGAAACGACCTCGTGGTAGAGCCAGTTGGCGATGTGTTGACTGGAGATGCGCAGCGTCGCACGGTCTTCCATCAAGCCGATGTTGTTGATGTCAGGGACCTTCGAGCAGCCGATGCCCTGATCGATCCAGCGCACCACATAGCCAAGGATACCTTGGCAGTTGTTATCGAGCTCCTGCTGGATCGCCTCGGCGCCCCAGTCGGTGCTCGGTGCCAGCGGCACCGTCAGGATATCGTCGAGCTTAGCCCGCCGCCCCTGTGCGGCGATCTCGGCCTGCACCCCCTGGACCGCAATCTGGTGGTAGTGCACTGCGTGCAGGGCTGCGGCCGTCGGCGACGGCACCCAGGCACAGGTTGCGCCTGCCTGCGGGTGACCCGCCTTGGTATCGAACATCTCACGCATGCGATCGGGCTTCGGCCACATCCCCTTCCCGATCTGGGCGTGACCGTTGAGCCCGCACGCCAGGCCGACATCGACGTTCCAATCCTCGTAGGTCGTCATGAAGCGCGCCCCCTTCATGTCGGCCTTGCGGATCATCGCGCCGGCCTCCATGGCGGTGTGCATCTCATCGCCGGTGCGATCGAGGAAGCCGGTGTTGATGAAGATGACCCGGTCTTGGGCCTGGCGGATGCACTCCTTCAGGTTGACCGTGGTGCGCCGCTCCTCATCCATGATGCCGATCTTCAGCGTCGCTCGCGGCAGCTGGTAGGCGTCCTCAATGCGCTTAAAGAGCTCGACCGCGAAGGCGACCTCATCCGGGCCGTGCATCTTCGGCTTAACGATGTAGACGCTGCCGGTCTTGGAGTTGCGTACACTGCTGTTGCCCTTGAGATCGTGGATGGCACAGAGGACCGTGATCATGCCATCGAGGATCCCCTCGGGGATCTCGTTGCCGTCGGCATCGAGGACCGCCGGGGTCGTCATCAGGTGGCCGACGTTGCGCACCAGCATCAGCGAGCGCCCCGGCAGCGTCAGCGACTGCCCCTGCGGGGTGGTGAAGGTGCGATCGGGATTCAGGCGACGGATGAACGACTCGCTGCCCTTAGCGACCGGCGTCTCGAGCGTGCCCTTCATCAGCCCGAGCCAGTTGCGATAGACCCGTACCTTATCTTCGGCATCGACCGCAGCGACCGAGTCTTCGCAGTCCTGGATGGCGGTTACGGCCGCCTCCATCACCACGTCCTTGACCCCCGCCGGGTGGTCTTTGCCGATGGCATCGCTGCGATCGATCTGGATCTCGGCGTGCAGGCCGTTGTGGCGCAAGAGAATTGAACTCGGCGCCGCCGGTTCACCGGCGTAACCGACCCAGCACTGCGCATCGGCCAGATGGGTCGTGCTGCCATCGGCGAGTTCAACGATCAGCTGCTGCGGCTGCCCGCCGCTGAGCCGGTAGGCTGTCACCTGAGCGTGGCGGCCCTGAGCGAGCGGCGCAATCTGGTCGAGCACCTCTCCGGCGATCTCCATCACCTTGCGCCCACGCGCGGCGTTGTAGCCAGCACCCCGCGCCAGCTCCCCCTCATCGGCGATCATGTCGGTGCCGTAGAGCGCATCGTAGAGGCTGCCCCAGCGGGCGTTGGCGGCATTGAGCGAAAAGCGCGCATTGTCGACCGGCACCACCAGCTGCGGTCCAGCCACTTCGGCGATCTCCGGGTCGACGTGGGCCGTGGTGACTTGAAAATCTTCGCCCTCGGGCTGTAGATAGCCGATCTGTTCGAGAAAGGCGCGGTACTCTTGCAGGTCGTAGGCCCCGCCGCGGCGCTGCCGGTACCACTCGTTGATCTGCTGCTGCAGCTCGGCGCGACGCGCCAGCAACTCACGATTGCGCGGCCCGAGATCGTCGACGATGCGGCGCAGCTCGCTCCAGACGCGCGCTGGATCGACCCCGGTGCCCGGGGCAATCTCGTTGGCGACCAGGTCGTAGAGCTCACGCGCGACCTGTAAGCCGCTGGCTTCGATCCGTTCGCTCATGACTACCTCCCTTGCTGTGATCTGGTGATCTTTGGTGATCGCTGCGACGATCGCTGCTCGTTAAGCCGGAGCGATCTAGCAATCGACAGCCGCTGATAGTAACCCAAAAAAGATCGGGCGGGGCCCAGCGGCCACCGCCCGATTCTATTTCGGTGCCTGCGCTAGACCTGCCTCGGCCCTCGCCTGGGCCTTCGCTCGGCCTCTGCCCCTGCAGCGCTCCGGATCGCCGCCAGCGCTCCGGGACAGCACCCGATTGGCCCCGATTGGCCCCGATTAGCTAAGTCCGCAGCGGGCGCTACTGCAACCGACCCGCTAGCACGGTCTCGACCCGACTGCGCTTGAGCGGGCGCAGATCGCGCACGACCTCATTACGCCGCAGCGCACCCATGTGATCGAGCACGCGCGCCAGGGTGTTGAAGGGCAAGCGATTGGCCAGGCGGGCGGCACGCCCACGGTCCATGTGCTCCAAGACGCTCGCCTGCGCCTCAGGCCGCATCTCCAGGAACGTCGCCAAACTCTCGCCGTCCGGCATCGCCTCCAAGGCAGCAGGACGGTCGCTAGGGGCCATCTTCAGGATGCGCCGCGCAGCAGCGGCGGGTAGCCGGTCGGCAAACTGGGCACGGGCCGGCGGGGTGAAATCGCGCTCGTGATGCTCGGTGTTGAATACGTTCATGGCTCTTTCTCTCCCTTTGCCGGCGCCCACCCCGCACGGGGCACCGGACAAAGCGGAGGAGCCTTGAGCGTTACAGCTCCATCGTCAGCCGGTGCCCGTCGGAACGGGCGCTCATTCGCGGTATGCGGTCTTCAGAGTGCGGACTGCAATAGTCGTCCGGCATGACGTAAGCCTCGTGTAGCCAAACACGTGCCGCGTAATCTATGTCGCAGCTGCGGCACTGTCAAGATGCGCAGCGCGGGTGACACGCGCGCGCCGCGCGCGCGCCATCTTGACCGCGGCGAGGACAACGGCTATGTTACGCGGTTCACCATTGCCGCAGCGCGCAAAAAGGGCAAACCCAGGCGATCCCTGGAAAATTTACTCAACACATCGACACATAGAGCCAGAGTCTAAACCATGAAAAAAGAGATCCATCCCGAGTACCGAGAAGTGGTCTTCCAGGACATTTCGAGCGACTTCTCCTTCCTGACCCGCTCATCAGTCAAGACGCAGGAGACCATCACCTGGGAGGATGGCAACGAGTACCCGCTGGTCAAAATTGAAGTCTCGAGCCGCAGCCACCCCTTCTTTACCGGCAAGCAGCGCGTTGTCCAGTCGGGCGGCCAGGTCGACCGCTTCCGCAAGCGCTTCGGCATGACCCGAGGCAGCACGAGCGCTTAGCCACATCACTCGCTCGGAGTCCTGAAATAGGGGCGAAACAGGCCGGGCGGGCGGGGGGCCGCATCTGTTTAACGGCTTTAACGGCGGCTGCCGCAAGGCCGCTATCCTCCCCTCCCTAAAGGGCGGGGTTTCTCGCGGAGGCAACTGATGACGGCGAAGACGGTCACCGTTACCGACAACGCCACGGGCAAGAGCGTTGAGATGCCTGTCCGGGGCGGCACCCACGGCCCGGAGGTCCTGGACATCCAGGACCTGTATAAGGAGTTCGGCTACTTCACGTACGACGCCGGCTTTACCTCGACGGCAAGTTGCCGTAGCGACATCACCTTCATCGACGGCGACCAAGGCATCTTGCTCTATCGCGGCTATCCGATTGAGCAGCTTGCCGAACGCAGCACCTTCCTGGAGGTCTCCTACCTCCTGCTGCACGGCGAGCTGCCGACGCAAGCCGAGCTTGAGGGCTTCAACCGCGCAATCACCGAGCATACGATGATCAACGAGTCGTTGAAGAATTTCTTCGACGGCTTCCACTACAACGCCCACCCGATGGCAATGCTGACCGGCGTCGTCGCCTCACTATCGGCCTTCTACCACGACGCGATCCGCATCAACGATCCGCAAAACCGCATGTTGACGTGCCACCGGGTGCTGGCGAAGATGCCGACGATCGCTGCAGCGGCCTATAAGCACATGGCCGGCGAGCCGTTCGTCTACCCACTGAACCGCCTCTACTACACCAGCAACCTGCTCAACATGCTCTTCTCGCGGCCCATTGAGCCCTACGAGATCAACCCCATCCACGAACGGGCGCTCGATCAGCTCCTGATCCTGCACGCCGATCACGAGCAAAACGCCTCGACCTCGACCGTGCGATTGGCCAGCTCGACCGGCACCAACCCCTTTGCGGCAATCGCCAGCGGCTGTGCCGCGCTCTGGGGACCGGCCCACGGCGGTGCCAACGAGGCGGTGCTCAACATGCTGCATGAGATCGGCGATATCAGCCAGGTCCCGAAGTATATCGACAAGGCCAAGGATAAAAACGACGAGTTCCGTCTGATGGGATTCGGCCACCGGGTCTATAAGAACTTCGACCCGCGCGCCAATATCATCCGCAAGACGTGCCACGAGGTCCTGAACGATCTCGGTATCACGCAAGACCCACAGCTTGAGCTGGCCATGGAGCTGGAAGAGCGCGCCCTGAAGGACGATTACTTCATTGAGCGCAAGCTCTACCCGAACGTCGACTTCTACTCCGGGATCATCTACCGGGCGCTCGGCATCCCTACCGACTTCTTCACCGTGATGTTCGCCCTCGGGCGCACCCCGGGCTGGCTAGCGCAGTGGAACGAGATGGTCGCTGACCCGGAGCAACGCATCGGGCGTCCGCGCCAGCTCTACACCGGCGCCCCGCAGCGCGACTATATCCCATTGGAGAAGCGACAGGACGGCTAACGCAGACGCGTCTCAGCCGTGCTCGACCAACTCCCGAACCTCGGCGATGGTCGCCCGCTCCATTGGGCGGCCATGGATCTCACTGCGCGGCGCCTCGCGCAGCCCCGCCTCGCTAAAGACGATCAACTCGACTTCGGTCTCGCCGGCAATAAAGCGAAAGACCGGCTGCAGTGACAGCTGATCCTTACCGTAGCGCACGCGCCGCTCGTCGGGTTCGTAGGGAATCCCACGATCGATCAGAAAGAAGAGCACGGACTCGGGGGTGTCGGCGAAGACGTGGAGCTGGATTACCGAACGCTCATCGGCGGTGCCGAGCAAAACCGGGCCGACGAGCCGCGGCCGGAAAGGGGCGAAGAGTTCCATCGCTTGCACGGCGTGGCGGCGCAGCGCGGTCAGCTGGAGGCGATGCTCGGCGCCGCCGAAGACCGCTTGATACTCCTGCAGTGCCAACTGCACCTCTTGATTCTTCGGTAGGTTGTGGGTATCGGCAGCCCCGAGGCGCTGCGCTGCCTTGCGCTTAGCGGTGTAGTAGTCGCGCACCCCCTCCTCGGCCATCAGCCGCGCCGCCTCACGAATCAAGCTCACCCGCATCCGCTGATCGCGCGGGCTGCCACCACCACTACGCCGCCCCATAGTCGCTCCTCCCTCCTGAAGCACCCCATCGAGCACTTGGTGAGCGCTAAAAGAGTTCGCGTTCAGCGCTGCGGCTGCGCCCTGCATCCCGCCCCTCTTCGATGCGCGCCGGCACCGTATCGCGCCGAAACGTCTCGAAGACCGCGTTCGGGTGATCAGCACCGGTCACCTTGCCGCTGCTCGGGTCGATCCGCACCGTAACCAGGCCATCTGGGCGCGGCAAGGGACGCTCATCGAGTCCTTCAAGCGCCTGCGCCATGAAGCGGGACCAGATCGGCAGCGCCGCACTGGCGCCCGTCTCGCCGCGCCCGAGCGAGCTCTGGTCATCAAAACCGACCCAAGCCGCCGCGACCAAATCGGGGCTGTAGCCGACAAACCAGGCATCACGCAGATCGTTGGTCGTCCCGGTCTTCCCGGCGAGATCACCGCGCTGAATATGGCGTGCCGCCCCGCGCGCCGTACCACGCTTAACGACATCCGCGAGCATATCGCTCATTAACCAGGCGTTATCGGCCGGAATCACGCGCGGGGCCGCGGGGGCCGCGGTACGAATCGACACCTCACCCATTGCGCTGGACCGCGGCTCACCAAGCGCGGGCGCCGGCGGCCTACCGGCGTCGTCGCACAACTCGCACGGCTCAGGAAAGCTCGGGGCAAAGACCACGGCCCCTTCGACATCCTCAACCCGCTCGATCACATTCGGCTCGATACGGTAGCCACCGTTGGCAAAGACGGCAAAGGCGCGCGCCATCACCAGAGGACTGGCACTGTTGCTGCCGAGTGCCAGCGACAGATCAGCCGACAACGTCCCGGGGTCGAAGCCGAAGTGCTCCAAAAACTCGATCGTCGGCCGCACCCCGAGATCGCGCAACACGCGGATGGAGACCAAATTGCGCGAAAAGACCAAAGCCTCGCGCAACCGAGTCGGCCCGTAAAACCGACCCGAGTAGTTTCCCGGCCGCCAATGACTGCCTAAAGCATCGTCGTGAAAGACCACCGGGGCGTCATTGATCAGGGTCGCGGCAGTATACCCTCGCTCCAGCGCTAGCGAGTAGATAAAGGGTTTAAGCGCCGAACCGGTCTGGCGCTGCGCTTGAACCGCTCGGTTGTAGGCGCTGCGCCGATAGTCGTAACCACCGCTCAGGGCGCGAATCCGTCCATCAACCGGGGAGAGGGCGACCAGCGCACCTTCGACCTGTGGCACTGCAGAGAGGGCCGCCTCTCTACCGTCCTCCTCGTCATCAGCGCGCTCCACCCGGATGATATCGCCCGGGGCAACGACATCGGCGACCTCTTGCGGCGCGGGACCGCGCCGGTTCGGGCCACGATATTCACGCGCCCACGTCATGGTCGAAAAGGGCACCTCGACCTCGTCCCCATCGCGCAGACGCACCCGTGCGAGGTCGTCGACAATCTCTAGCACCACACCGGCCTCGCTATTGCCCAGCGGTGGGTGCTCACGCAGCGCCTCGGCCAGCGTCCGCTCATCGTCGAGCAGTGTCGGATCCACCCGCCCCTCTGGACCGCGATAGCCGTGCCGTCGCATATAGTCGTGGAGGGTGGTGCGCAGCGCTTCATTCGCCGCTCGTTGCCGATGCCCCTCAATAGTCGTATAGACGGTATAGCCGCCGGTATAGGCCTCGTGCTCACCGTAGCGCTCGACCATCGTCCGACGCACCATCTCGCTGACGTAGCGCGCCTCGACGACGGTGCGCGGCGCCCACTGTCGTGCGGTAATCGGGGCGTGAAGGGCCTCGCGAAACTGCGCCTCACTGATAAAGCCTTCTGCCCGCATACGGGCAAGCACATAACCACGCCGTTGCAGCGCCCGCTGCGGATTGCGCAAGGGATTGGCCGCCGAAGGTGCCTTGGGCAGCCCGGCGATCATTGCCGTCTCAGCCAAAGTCAATTCATCCAGCGACTTCCCATAGTAGGCTTGGGCGGCCGCCGCAACCCCGTAGGCTCGGTTGCCAAGATAGATCTTATTCAGGTAAAGCGCCAAGATCTCCTCTTTTTCGAGCACCTGTTCGATCTGCAGTGCGAGCAAGATCTCGTTCGCCTTGCGCAGGATCGTCTGCTCGGGCGAAAGGAAGAAGTTGCGCGCCACCTGCATGGTGATGGTCGACCCGCCTGGACCGAAATCACGCTCGCGCACCACGTGCCAAACTGCCCGCAGCATGCCCTGGTAATCGACCCCGGGATGCTCAAAAAACCGCCGATCTTCTGCCGCAATAAAAGCCTCGATCAGTGGTCTCGGCAGCTCTTCGAACGGTTTAGGCTGCCGCCGCTGCTCGCCGTACTCGGCAATCAGATCGCCCTCCACGGTCACGATCCGCAGCGGCTCTTGGAGGCGAATATCGCGCAGCGATTCGGCCGAGGGCAACTGTGGAGCGAGGACAAAGACGGCGTAGGCAAGGGCCGCTAGAGCGACAGCGGTACCGGCGCCGAGCAGAGCTACGACACTGTAGAGGATTATTTTGAGTAGACGTCTCATGAGATCGGATCTTTGGGGCTCACGCGCCCAGGGGCTGATTCGCCGCCCAGTATAGGTCTGCTGCCGCACGCTGGCTAGGGCTCGCCAAGCCGCAACACTTCGACTACACTACGCGGCGGCGCCTATATGGACGTCGAAAGCTGCCCACGGAGCGGGCAGCACGGGCTCAGGGAGGAGCTGCCATGATCACTGCTTTAATTAAAAGCGCGTGCACTGCGCGCATTGCGGTCTTGATCGCTGACGGTCGGCTACACGCCGCCTGCTACCGCGGTGACCGCCCGGTCTACACCGCCGAACGCATCGACGAACCGACCCTCGCTGCCCGAAGACGCGCCCTCCAAGCGGCGTGCCACCGGCTGGGCGTCCGCCGCGGCCGGATTGCTGTGGCCCTCCCCGAGGCACACCTCTTACGCCGCCGTCTCAAGACCCCACCCGCTCCGCGCAATCAGCACCGCGAACACGCCGCCCGACTGCGGCTGCTGATCCGCCGCCACCTCCCCAAACCCGTCTCGACGTGGCGTTACTGCCTGGAGTCGGCAGCGCCTTCGCCCTCTTCGCAGCGCCAAGCGGCGTCGAAAACAGTCCAGGTAGCTACTGCGGAACAGCCCGAAAAGCTCGAACAGCCCGAACAACAACTCGTACCACAGAGCCGCCTAAAGGCGGTGCGACAGCGCCACCTGCTAGCCGCACAGCGCCTGCCTCAGGGCACCGGGCTGCGCACGGTACAGCTGATCTCTACCCGCGACGCCTTGCGAGCCTTTGGCGCTACCCGGCTGCGGGCGGCCCGCCGCCACGGCTTACCGAAGACCGCGGCCGCGGCGCTCTGCGTCGCCGTCGCCTGGAGCGCCCACGAACAAGCAGCCACCAACCTACTCACTGCCCAACCCACCATACCGCCACCGCCCCGCTCCGAATTGAACCGCAGCACGCTGCTTGGCGCGCTCGTCCTCGTCGGCGCACTCGCCCTCTTTATCTATACTCACGGCACAACGCTGCCCGGCGCCGTGAGTGGCCACACCACTCTGCCACCGGGCGTAGCAGCGGCCTCGTCACCTACCTCCTCAGCAGACGCTGCATCCGGGCTCGAACTACTTGCGTCGGCAGACGCCACACCCGGCGACTTCTCGTCCACGGCCACCCCTCACCAGAGGGCGTGGGCGGCTGCCGGAGACCTCCACCGTAACCTGACCACACGGCTAGCACAGATCGACGCCGCCCGACCCGCCGGCGTCTGGCTCCACGAGCTGCGCTTTGGGGACGGGCAGCTGCTGATCCAGGCGGAGGCTGAAGTGCCGTCACAGCTCAAAGACTTTGTTGCAGCGCTGGAGCAGGCCGGTTTCGAGTCGGTTCAGATTGAGCGGCTGACTCGTCGCTCCGCCGCAGCTTCAGTCGCAGCCACAAACACCAACACCAACACCAGCAGCAGCAGCAGCAGCAGCAGCAGCAGCATCGATCATGGTGGCAACAACAAGGTCAGCAACAGCGATGCGCCGCCACTGACTCTCTTCATTCTCAGCGCCAAGCTGCCGAACCCAACCCCGCGCCCCACTCAGCAACACCACAATGCGACCCACAGCGGCGCGTCCACCACCACTTCATCGACACTGACCACACTCAGCACCGAAGCGAGTCGGCTGGCCGCCGAGCTTGAGGCCCACGGGATTGAGTTGCAACGCCTTGATCGTCGCGACGGTGAGCACCCCCACCTTGATCTGAGCGCAAGCGGCCGCTACGCAGCGATTGCCGCGTGGCTCGAAGCCGTAACGTCGAACCCCCGCCCTGTCGTTATCGAGGCACTGCGCCTGCGGCGCGATGCACAACGCCCGGTGCTGCACCTCGACGGGCAGCTACTGATCCAGACCCGAGAGGAAGCGTAATGGCGCACCTGACCCAGCCGACGGCATCCCCCTTCACCTTAACCGCACGCACCCTCCACTTGTCCGGCGCACTCCTCTGTGCGACAGCGCTTAGCGCCACGCTACTAGGCAAAGAGGCTTGCGCAACATCCCCCTTGGCCTGGATCGAGGGCGAAACCGACCCGCAGACCCCGCTCAGCGACCCCTTTTTTGGCAAAGATGAGAAAGCAGCTCCGCCAATCGCAACGCCAACGCCCACACTGCACCTGCGAACCATCGCGCTGCAGCACAGCGATGCTGAGAGCCTCGCGCAGCTGCTCGATGAGACAGGGCTGCTCGCCGAGGCGGGACGCAGCAGCGTCGATGCGCGCACCAACACCCTCATTCTGCGCGCCCTACCGACCGACTTAGAGGCCGCCGCGGCACTTATTGCCGAGCTCGATCGGGCGACCCGCCAAGTGATGATCGAGGCGCGCATCGTCCTCGTCTCCGGCGATTACAGCCTGGAGCTAGGCTCACGCTTGGGCTTTGAGCGCATCGGCGGCGACGGTCAGTTGTGGGCGGCGAGCGGACCGCTGCTTGCGAACCTCGGACCGGGCAGCGGTGACGGCCTGCTCGCCGAATTGCCGCAGATCGGGGGCGGTCAACTCGGGGTGGCGGTCGGCAAGATCGGCGAGCGGCTGCTGCAGTTGGAGCTTTCGGCGATGGAGGCCGAGGGCCACGGACAGATCGTCTCAAGCCCGCGGGTGCTCACCACTGAGCGCCGCGAGGCGCGCATTGAGCAGGGGGTACAGATCCCCTACCAGGAGACCACCGAATCGGGCGCCACCGCCATCGCCTTTCGCGATGCCGCGCTCTCGCTGACGGCCACACCGACGGTCAGCGACGACGGTTCGATCGCCCTCTCGCTGCACATCACCAAGGACTCGGTCGGCCAGATCTTCTCCGGTGTCCCGAGCATCGATACCCAGACCGTCACCACCCACCTACGCGTCGATCACGGTGAGACGGTCGTCCTCGGCGGGGTGCGGGAGCGCGAGCACTACGAGAGCCGACAGCAGGTGCCGTGGTTGGCCCGCCTGCCGCTGCTCGGGCACTGGTTCCGGCAGCGCCACGAGCGCAGCCGCGAGCAGGAGCTGTTGATCTTCGTGACACCGCTGCTCATCGACTCCGCCTTGAAGAGCGGCGCGCAGTGAACCATTCTAGGGATTGGCCTAAGGGCTGCTGGGCAGACTCGCTCCTCTCCTCCCCGCTGAGCGACGGGGCAGAAGCCTGCTCAATCCGCCCGCCACCCTCTCCGCCACAACTAGGCTGCTGTCGATCGTGACCACAACACCGCCCTTTCCCGCGCCACTCCCGTGCGCTGTCACCGAGGCCAACAGCCGCGGCCGGCGCATCAGTGAACCCCATCCGGGGCACCGCAATCAGTTCCAGCGCGACCGCGATCGCATCATCCACAGCGGCGCCTTTCGCCGCCTCGAGTACAAGACACAGGTCTTCGTCAACCACGAGGGCGATCTCTACCGCACCCGCCTGACCCACACCCTGGAGGTCGGGCAGATTGCGCGCACCGCGGCCCAGGCCTTGGGGCTGAATGTCGACCTGGTCGAAGCCATTGCCCTCGCCCACGATCTCGGCCACACCCCCTTCGGCCACGCTGGCCAAGACGCCCTCGCCGACTGCATGGCCGAGCTCGGCGGCTTCGAACACAACATCCAGTCGCTGCGCGTGGTCGATACCCTGGAGGCCCGCTATGCTGAGTTCGACGGCCTCAACCTGACTTTCGAGACCCGTGAAGGCCTACTCAAACGCTGCCCGGCCGAGCGCGCCGAGCAACTCGGCGAGGTCGCCGAGCGCTTCATCCACGGCGGCCAGCCAACGCTTGAGGCGCAGCTGGTCAACGTCTGCGACGGCATCGCCTACAACAGCCACGATGTCGATGACGGGCTGCGCTCGGGGCTGATTCGCGTCTGTGAGTGTCGCGAGACCGATCTGCTCGCCCCCCTCTTCGCTGAGGTCGAAGGCGCCTACCCGCAACTCGATGAGCGGCGCACCATCTACGAGGTGGTCCGGCGGATGATCAATATCCAGGTCGAGGATCTGATTCAGGAATCGCGCGCCCGCATCGCCGCTGCTAACCCGCAAACGGTCGATGCGGTGCGGGCCTTGCCTACGCCCCTGATCGGTTTTAGCGCCACCATGGCCCGGCACCACCAAGACCTTAAGGACTTTCTCTTTCGCCGCCTCTACCGCCACTACCGGGTCGCGCGCATGGTGCGCAAGAGTCAGCAGGTCGTCTACGATCTCTTCGCTCTCTTTCTCGACGACCCCGGTCTGCTGCCGGAGCAGCCGCGGATCGCCGCCGAACACGGCGAGCAGCGCCACGGCCGACCGGGACGGGCACGCGCCGTCGCCGACTATATCGCCGGCATGACCGATCGCTTCGCCATCGAAGAGCACCTTCGCCTCTTTCGCCCCGAGCAGTCGGTCGCCAGCGGCTGGATCGGCTGCGGGCGCTAACGGTTACGGGGCCATTCGACTGGACGCTGTCACTGAGCAGACTGAGCAGTATTACGCAGTGTGACTAAACGCTGTTACTGAGCAGGGCATCGAGCCGTGCGGTCACATCGTGGACCGTGATCCGCTCCATGGCATCGGCCTGACGCACCCGCTGGCCCCAGCGCAGCTCGCTGACCGGCCGCCCGTAGGCGGCGTAAATCGCCTCGGGATAGCGGTCAGCGACACTATCGAGAAAGCAGTACGGCCCGGTGCGCTGCGGGTTCGACGTTGCGTAGAGACCGACGACCGGGGTGGCAACGGCATTCGCTAGATGCAGCGGCCCGGAGTCGGGGCCGACAAAGGCGCAAGCCCGAGTCAGCACTGCGAGCAGTTCGGGCAGCGTCGTCTGGCCGATCAAATCGATCACCGGTGCGGCCCGGCACGCCGCAGTGATCGCCTGCGCATAAGCACGCTCCTGCTCCGTCGGCCCGCCGGTCAGCACCAAGCTCAGGCCACGCTGTCGGTAGGCGTGATCGGCCACCGCCGCATAGCGCTGCGGCGACCAGTTGCGGAAGTTACGCGCTCGTATTGAGCTACACGGGCTGATCGCCAAAAAGGGCTCCGCCGCTGCCACCTGCGCCTCGACTCGGAGCTTCGCCGCCTCGGGCACCGGGATCTGCCAGCGCAACTCGCGGGCGTTGAGCCCGAGCACTTCGAGAAACTGGAAGAAGCCATCCAATACGTGCACGCGTGACGGCCCGACCAGCGGTGTATCGATAAACCAGCCCTGCCCGTTGCACGCCCGCGCTCGATCGAAACCGACCCGCCGCTCCGCAGAGATGACACTCGCAAGGAGATTCGCCCGCCACGACGCCTGCAGATGCAGCAGCACCTCGAAGCGCCGCCCGGCTAGGGTTCGGCGCAGCCGCCGCGCCGCGCCGATCAGCCCCTCGCCCTTATCGACGACGATAAACTCGACCCCCTCCAGCCCACCGACTAGGCCGTACTCGGTGCGCCCAACCACCCACGTCAACCGGCATTGCGGCCAGTGCCGCTGCAGAGTACGCACGAGCGGCACGACGTGACTGACATCACCAATCGCCGAGAGGCGCAGCAGGCAGAGCGAACGCGGCGCACTCACCGCACAGCCCTCCGCAGCCGCGTTCGGGTGTTTCTACCCACCGCCACGCTCACACCGCCCCGCTCCGGGCACGCCCCTGACTCGCGCTGCGGCCGGCACTCCAGCCATCGGTCAAGCACCGCAACGACTCGGCGCTTAGCGCTGCCATACCGGGAGCAGTCCGCGCCAACTTGCGCAGACTGCGCTCCAGGCGAGCTAAATTGCGCCGTTGCCAATGCAGCTGTGGACGCCGCAAGCGCGCCCGATCAAGATCAATAACGTAGACCGCGTGCCCTTCGCTTTGCTCTGTACCTCGCTCTGCACTTCGGTCCGCACCTTGGCCGATATCCTGCGCCGCACTCAGCAAGACGTTATGAGCGTTAAGGTCGGCGTGATCGAGACCGCGCCGATGCAGCCGCCCCACGGTGCTACCGATCGCCCACCACCACTCCCTACTCAACACACGCCTCCCCTCAATCAACGCCTCTGCCAGCGTCTGCGCTGGCAGCCGCTCCATCACGATATCGGCACGATAGCACGGCCCCGTCGGCAGCATGCGGGCTGCCAGCGGGGCCGGCACGGGCAGCCCCTCGCTGTGCAGACGGGCCAGCACCCACCACTCCCGCCACGGTCGCGATGCGGTCAGCGGTCCGCGTAGATACCGATCCTTGAGCAACCCCGCGAAAATGCCTCCGCGACGATAGCGCCGCAGCACCGCCGGGATCCCTTCAATCGTCACGAAGCAGGCACTGCCGCGGCCACCCGTCGGCCGCCCCTGCCAAAGCCCCTGCCGCTGCAGCGCATCGGCATCGAACAGCGCCGCCGTCGGCTGCGGTAGCCGCTCGGCGTCGTAGAGGATGTACTGCCCATTGAGGCGAAGCTGGCGCGGTTCCATAACTGCTTTACTTTGCCATACTCTGGTGGCTTCGACACGCCTACAGAGTCGACAAGGCGCTGACAAGACACTGCCCAGTGCGCCGCTCCCGGCGCTCTGTTACAGTGGGCGTATGGCTCAATGGCACACGCCCCGACGCATCTTTTTGATCGGCCCCATGGGTGCCGGCAAGTCGACCGTGGGCCGTGAGCTGGCCGAACGCTTAGGCTACACCTTCCTCGATAGCGACACCGAGATTGAGCAGCGTACCGGCGTCAGCATCCCGTGGATCTTCGATATCGAGGGCGAAGCCGGCTTTCGGCGGCGCGAGACCGCGATGCTCGATGAGCTGACTCGGCACGATGAGATCGTCTTGGCGACTGGTGGCGGCGCCGTCACCGTCGCGGCCAACCGCGATCTGCTCGGTGCCCGTGGCCTGGTCGTCTACCTACATACCCCAGTCAAGGTGCAGCTGCGCCGGACCCGTAACGACACCAATCGTCCACTGCTACAAGGCAGCAACCCACAGGCCAAACTCGAAGCGCTGATGGCCGAGCGCGAACCGCTCTACCGTGAACTCGCCGATGTGGTCGTCGAGAGCACCAGCGGCCGAGCGCGTTCCGTGGCCCAACGCATTGAGCAGGCGCTGGCAGAGCACAGCGCACTCCCAGCGCCACCACCCGACCCCCATCGCCGCTCTACCGACCCGTGAGGACCGAGACATGCGCACGCTGCACGTCGAACTCGGCGACCGTAGCTATCCGATCTACATCGGCACCGATCTACTCGGCACGGAACTGCTCGCTCGCCATCTCAACCCCGGCGCCCGGGCTCTGCTCATCAGCAATGAGACCGTCGCCCCACTCTTCCGCGGGCGCATCGCTACACCGCCCGAGACTGCGATCAGCGATCTAATCCTGCCCGATGGCGAGCGCTATAAGACGCTAGCTACGTGCGAGGAGGTCTACGATCGGCTAATCAGCGAACGATTCGATCGCTCCAGCACCCTGATCGCACTCGGTGGCGGGGTCATCGGCGATCTGACCGGCTTCTGCGCCGCAACCTATCAGCGTGGCATCGACTTCATTCAGATTCCGACCACCCTGCTCGCTCAGGTTGACTCGTCGGTTGGCGGCAAAACCGGGGTCAACCACCCGCGCGGCAAAAACATGATCGGTGCTTTTCACCAACCGCGGGCCGTCATTGCCGATATGGGCCTGCTCACCGATTTACCTGCGCGCGAACTCGCCGCCGGCTTGGCCGAAGTCATCAAGTACGGATTGATCCGTGATCCGGCCTTCTTCGCTTGGCTTGAGCAGCACATCGAGGCACTCATCGCGCGCGATACCGAGGCCCTCGCCCATGCGGTCGCCGAGTCGTGCCGCAACAAGGCCGAGGTCGTCGCCGCCGATGAACGCGAAGCGGGCGAGCGCGCCCTGCTCAACCTCGGTCATACCTTCGGACACGCGATTGAGACCGAGACCGGCTACAGCAGCTGGCTACACGGCGAGGCGGTCGCCGTCGGTCTGCGCCTAGCCGCGCGCCTCTCCGTCGACCTCGGCTGGCTGGAGGCAAGCGATCTGGAGCGTCTCGAGGCACTACTGGATCGCTGCGGGCTGCCACTGCACCCGCCGGCGATCGCACCCGAGCGCTTTCTGGAGCTAATGAGCGTCGATAAAAAGAACCGCGGCGGGGCGCTGCGCCTGGTGCTGCTGCACGGCATCGGCAAGGCCATCGTTACGAGCGATGTCCCGCCGGCGACGCTGGAGCAGATGCTACACGCTGAATACGCTCGCTAGAGGCAGGAGACTCGGCTGCCAAACACCCATTACCCGCTGCTGTGGCGACTTGCGCGCACAGCGCTGCCGCGAGAAGTACCTGCGGTGGGTCGTCAAGCCGGCATGAAGATCAAGGCGATAATATCGTTCCGGTAGTCGTTCGTCGTTTTGTACTCACGATACCCTTGCGACATCACCGCACCTACCGCGTAACTTTCCCCGTTGAAGCGAACCAGGCGGCCGGTGCGTTTTGCGCTTTTCAACCCGGCAAGATCGATGTCGATGCTCAGCGTCTCACCAACGCAGAGGTCGACGTGCGTACTCGCAACAATACGACCACCAGGCTCGACAAACAGGCCAAAAGCACCGGGGCTCACCGCCCCGCTTTCGTCATGGGGCAATGCGTCTTGTAGCATGGCGTGAAATTGCGGTGCCGCATCGAACACGATCGCCATACCGCCTACCGTCCGCCGCGACTCCAGTGCATGCACCGCCGTCATATAGACGTAGGTGTATTGGCCCGCATAGAGGGGAGTAGCAACGAAATCGGAGACCACGTAGCGTTGCGGGTCTTCATTTTGCAACGCCCTAGAGACCGGCAGTTCGGGCGGCAAAACCGTACCAATGAGCCTCTCCTGCTCGGGACGAGAGACCGCGACTACACGACCATGGAGATCGAACAGCAGCAGATTGGTATAGACCGTGTAGAGGTCGTTGATGTAGGCGAGAATAGCGGCTAGTTGAGCACGTTTCGCCAGCGCCTCTTCTGGATCGGCCAAGTACTTGCGAAAATCGTGCGTCAGCGCCCACCACCGCACATCGTTGGCACGCTCGTAGAGGTTACGGTCCATAATGTCGACAGCCAACGAGGCCTGGAATACAGCGTCGGCGAGCAAGGTATCACTGATGGTCTGCTGGAGAACTTCAATCGAGTGGTCAAAGACTTCACGCGTCTTTTGAGCGATGGTGCGAATCTCATTGAGCACCGGCATGAACTGCTGGGCATCCTGTTTAACCGACAGGATTTGCCCATTGATTACGGTCAACGTCAGATCCGCCGTCACCTTCGCCGCTGCTTGACTGATCTCCGTCAACGCCCCTTGTTGAACCTGTACCAGCGGCGCAGCGGAGCGGCCGCTCGGCGCTGTTAGATCGACCTCATGCTTAAAAGCTGCGTCCAAGGGAAGCATCGCGTGCCCCCGCCACGGCAAGCCCATATACTCCTGATACCCATTCGTCGATGCAGTCCGCACCAAGTACTCCGTGCCTCTATATGACGCTCGGCCGAGCGCCCCCTGCGGAGCCGGTTGCAAACGATCCGCAAACGGTACTCGGGCTTCATCGCTGCTGGCAATGACCTGATTGTTGCTGTCAAGGATGGCGAGCAACAGGCCCTCTTGTGCCAGCTGGGCAAAGATACCTTGTAACTCATCATCAAACCGGAAACACAAGCACAAGATGCCTAGCAAACGTGAATCTGGATCATCCGATTCGGTGATACGGGCGGCAAAAATATGGGCGCTGCGCTTTAGGGGCTGCAGGTCGGAGGGACGAAAGATCTCAAGATAGGGGGTGTCGGTGGCGGAGAGCAATTGTGCAGGCAAGGGATCTCGAATCGCGGCCACGGGATTATCCACGTCGAGATGGGCGCTCAACTGCCCGGATGGATTGAGCAGGATGACCTCGTCGTAGACACTATACTTTGCGATATAGGCTCGCAAGCGCTCGACGATGGCCGCGCGGTCGGCTTCGGTAGGGGTGTCGTTGTGCAGAAAGGCACGAATGTAGCGATCTGTTGCGAGAAATCCGACATCGGCAGTCCGCTCAAAGAGATTCCGAATCAATATGTCGATTGCCACTTGAGCGCGACTGCTGAGATCGAGATTGAGCTTGCGCAGCTTCTCTTGTGTCAAACTCTCTACCAGGCGCCGCTGCAACTCTTGAAAGCGCCGCTGCGTGACGTCCATTTCATCGAGTAGGGTCTTGGCGATCTGCAGGCTGCTAATCTTGCCGATTAACGTTACGCGTTGCCACCACTCTCCAAGCTGCTCCAGTTCCTGCTCGGTTCTGTGCACAAAGGGCATGTGCTGAACCAGTTGCTGCTGTGTAAACTGGCGACTCGTCAGTGGGCTGTGCGTCAACATGGCGGCCAACACCTGCAAGACGTCTGATAGGCGCTCTAATCGGCCCCAAAATAAAGCCCATGACAAGAGCGGGATTTCAGCATAGAGGGGGGACTCATGCTAAGTCAAGCAGTCAACCGGATCATCGCGCGACAGTGGTCTAGAACCGGCATGAACACAATACGAGGGAACGGATGGAGCACGGTGGCAACCTGCAGCAAGCAGTGGCCCGCTTTGGCGAGCACCCTGACGGCTGGCTCGATCTATCGACCGGTATCAACCCCACGCCATACCCGCTGCCGTCGGAGTCGATCAGCGCAGCCGCACTCTGGCACCGTCTACCGGAAGAGGAGTCGCTGGAAGGTGCGCCAGAAGGTTCACTGACGGCCACTGCGGCGGCGTACTACCAAGCAATCACCGCGCCGCTGCCGCTCCCTGGCAGCCAAGCGGCGATCTCTTTGCTGCCGGCGCTCCGCCCGCCGTCGCGGGTGGCGATCCCGGAGGCGGAGTACGGCGAGCACTCCGCTGCATGGCAACGCTGGGGTCACGCCGTACAGCGTATCAACCCCGCATTGATTGAGGAGGGCCCGCCCCAGCGGCCCGATTTCGATGTAGTGGTGCTGAGCAATCCGAACAACCCAACCGGTAGACGCTACCCCGTTGAGTTGTTGCAGCGCTGGCAGCAGGCGTTACTGCGCCAGGCCGGCTGGCTGATTGTCGATGAGGCCTTCGCCGACGCCGACCCCGCTGCCAGTCTAGCCCGCTGCGCCGGTCACCCGGACTCGCCCAACCTGATCGTACTGCGCTCGCTGGGGAAGTTTTTCGGCTTAGCCGGCGCCCGTATCGGCTTTCTGCTCGGGAGTACAACGATCCGCGAGCGACTGAGCACCCTGCTTGGGCCGTGGCCACTGACCGGGCCCTCTAGGCAAGCGGCTTGTCTCGCGCTGGCCGACGGCGCTTGGCAGCTGGCCCAACGCACTCACCTTGAGGCGGCGGCTGAGCGCCTCGCCACACTCCTCGATAACGCCGGGCTGCCGGTTGCCGGTCGAACCGCCCTCTACTGCTGGGTGCCGATCGCTGCACCGCGCGCTTACCAGCACGCCCTTGCCAGGGCCGGCATCTGGGTCCGGGCCTTTGATGAGCCGGCCGGCCTGCGCTTCGGGCTACCGAGTGAAGAGGATGAGTGGCAGCGGCTCGCCGCCGCCGTGGCGAAAGCCTGATGCCGATAGCCGCCCTGCCCTGCCCTGCCGAGTGAGCAGCGCATCCGGGGGTGACTTGCCATAGCGCATCAAGGCGACTAAATTTAGTTGCAGGAAAGGGGCGGCATGTCGAAAACGGAAAAACTCATTGCCAAGCTACTCAACGAACACGCCGTCTTCACTTGGCGAGAGTTGGAAACCTTGCTATACAGGCTCGGCTATCGGCAACTTGAAGGTCAGGGCTCGCGTGTTAAGTTTCACAATGGCAACGTTCAAGCGATGATCAATATGCACAAGCCGCATCTGGGCAACGAACTCAAAGCCTATGCTCGGCGCCAAGTCATTGAGCACTTACGTTCGGGAGGGCTGACTTGATGGATAAACTACTGAAATATCGTGGCTACTATGGCTCCATCGAAGCCAGCACCGCTGACAATTGCCTATTTGGCAGGCTGCAGTTCGTGCGCGCTCTGGTCAGTTATGAAGGCGAAACGGTGGCCGAACTGGAGACTGCGTTCCGCGCTGCCGTCGATGACTACATTGCTACCTGCGAGCAGCTTGGCGCCCTCCCCGAAAAGCCGTGCAAAGGCTCTTTTAATGTTCGCATCGGCCACGAACTGCATCTGGCCGCCGCTGTTGCCGCCTCACAGCATGGGATTTCCCTAAACGATCTGACCCGCCAAGCCCTAAGAAGCTACTTGGAAAGAGCGGCGGTCAACTACCCCCGCCTAAAGGCGGGAGCTTGTGAAAGCAGGCTGGGTTGACCAGGGAGAGTGGCCAATGTGCCGCTACGTTTGCAACAGGTCGTCAAGACCCACCGGCGGATGCTTCCTCAGTCCGCCGCTCTGGAAGGCTGGGATCATGCTGGCGAAAGGTAAAGCGCCGAAGGTTCCAGTCGCCGCGCAAGCGGGAGCCGGTTGCAGACTTTCCCGAGGGGAGACGGGGCGCAAGCCCCACGTCACTGGACCCGTAAGGGTTCTCTGCTATTGGGGACAGATTTGAAATCTGTCCCCAGCGGGCAGAATGGAGCATTGAGATGGCAGTTTTAGTACTAGACAAGAGGAAAAAGCCGCTGATGCCCTGCTCGGAGAAGCGGGCACGGCTGCTGCTGGAGCGGGGCCGGGCCGTGGTCCACCGGATGCGTCCATTCACGATCCGGCTCAAAGATCGCACGGTGGAGGAGTCGGAGCTGCAGCCGATCGAGATCAAAATCGATCCCGGCAGCAAGACCACCGGGGTCACGGTAGTCCGCAAGGACGAAACCGATCCGGAGCGGCAGCAGGTAGTGATGCTGATGGAGATTGAGCATCGCGGGCAACAGATCAGTGAAAAATTGACCCAACGCCGTGCCTTCCGGCGGCGGCGCCGGAGCCAATTGCACTATCGAGCGCCCCGCTTCGACAACCGGACCCGACCCCAAGGTTGGTTGCCGCCGAGCCTGCACCATCGGGTAGAGACCACAACAGCTTGGGTGGAGCGACTGTGTCGATTGGTCCCGGTGACGGGGATCAGCATGGAGTTGGTTCGGTTCGATACCCAGGCCGTGGAAAACCCCGAGATCAGCGGCGTGGCGTACCAGCAGGGCACCTTGCAGGGCTATGAGGTGCGGGAGTACCTGCTGGAGAAGTGGCAACGCTGCTGCGCCTACTGCGGTGCGACACAGGTGCCCTTGGAGATCGATCACATCCACCCGAAGAGCCGGGGCGGTTCGGATCGGGTCAGCAATCTGACGCTGGCCTGCCGTGAGTGCAATCAGGCCAAGGGGCATCAGCCCGTAGAGGCCTTTCTGGCCGATGACCCCAAGCGCCTGCAACGCATTCAGGCCCAAGCCAAGGCGCCACTCAAGGATGCCGCCGCCGTCAACAGCACCCGTTGGGCGCTCTTCCGGCAGCTTCAGGCCACCGGCCTGCCCGTGGTCACCAGTAGCGGCGGGCGTACCAAATACAACCGCCAGCGCTTAGGCATTCCCAAGACCCACGCCTTGGATGCAGCCTGTGTCGGGCCGGTCACCGCCGTCACCGACTGGAATGTGCCCACCCTAACGGTACGGGCCACGGGTCGAGGCAGCTACCAGCGCACACGGCTCAACCGGTTTGGCTTTCCGCGTGGCTATCTGATGCAAACCAAGCAGGTGGAGGGCTTTCAGACCGGGGATCTGGTTCAGGCTGATGTACCAACCGGCAAGAAGGCCGGTACCTATCAAGGCCGGGTGGCCGTCCGCGCCACCGGTAGTTTCAATATCCAGACTCGACAGGGCGTAGTCCAAGGCATTTCACACCGCTACTGCCGCTTGCTGCAACGGGCCGATGGCTACGGCTATACCCTTCAACCCAAACCTAGAGAGGAGGACGCGAGCCGGGCCGCGTAATCGTGCTGCGCACGATGCGCTATCCCTCCCCGCCCTGAAGGACGGGGTTTCTCGCGCAAAGTGATGATTCCAAGCGTAACAGAATGGTGGCCACTTGCAAGATGCGCCGCTTCACCACCCCCTAAGCCGCTGCGCGGCTATAGGCGGAGCACTGCGGCGCGTTTTGGTAGGGGTGGCGCGGAGCCTAAAAGAAGCGGTGAAAAAATTCAACATCCGGCGCTGCTAGGCCGAAGGTCGTGCCGGCGAGCGCGCCAGCGTCCAGAGCCGATCCAGATCGAGATCGGTCTCCAGCTGATCGGCCCACGCATCTAGGGTGCGCTCGACCTGCTCGCCGTAGTGCACTTCGGCAGCCCTCGCTCCTAGGCGCTGCAGCCAGTGGCGGCGAAAACCGTCGGCGGCGAAAAGACCGTGAATGTAGCCACCCATGACTCGCCCATCGCTCGACTGCGCGCCCTCCGGTCGTGCGCTGTGGCCGTCCTCCAGCCGTAACCACGGGCGGGCCAAGGCCGCGCCACTGGTACGCCCCATGTGCATCTCGTAACCGGTCAGCGGCTGGCCGCTGAGGCCGTCGCGGATGTGACCGGCGCTGAGCTCCAGCAGAGACTTTTCGTCGGTGAGCGTGCTTTCCAGATCGAGCAGACCAAGCCCCGGGGTCTCGCCCGCCGCCCCTTCGACGCCGTGCGGATCACGGACCACTCGACCGAGCATCTGAAAACCGCCGCAGAGGCCGACGACGTAGCCACCATGGCGGACGTGGGTATGGATGTCGTGGTGCCAGCCTTGCCGATAGAGCGCATCCAGGTCGCTGCGGGTGGCCTTGGAGCCGAGCAGCAGCACCACATCGGCGTCTCGTGGTAAAGGTTCACCGGGGGGCACCCAACGCACCTCGATGCCCGGCTCCGCTGCCAGCGGGTCGAGATCGTCGAAGTTGGCGACGCGGGGCAGACGTGGCACGACGATGCGCAGCCGTCTGTTCGTACCGGCACTGCCACCGCCCTCGCCCTCGCCGTTCTGCCGCTGCCGATCCAGTGCTAGGGAATCCTCCTGCGCTAAACGGGCGGCGCCGTCGAACCAGCGGATCAAGCCAAGGTTGGGCCAGCCGGTTGCGCGCGTGATCTGCGCAGCGGCGGGAGCAAAGATCTCCGAGTCGCCGCGAAAACGGTTGACCAGGTAACCGACAACACGGGCCCGTTCGCTGCGGCTCCACAACTGATAGGCCCCCAGCGCCGAGGCCGTAATACCTCCTCGGGCCTCCTCACCGAGCAAGACCACCGGCAGATCGGCCGCCTCGGCCAAGCCCATGTTGCTGATGTCGTTGCTGCGCAAATAGTGCTCAGCGCCGCAACCGGCGCCCTCGACAAGGAGCAGATCGGCGTCGCCGGCTAAGTGGTGCAGGCTTTCGAGCACGGCGGGTAGCAGTTCGCGTTTGGTGGATTGATAGGCCGCCGCCGAGTAGGTCCCAAGCACGCGGCCCCGCACCACCACCTGGCAATCGACATCGCTCTCCGGTTTGAGCAGAATCGGATTCATGTGGACTGAGCGAGGTACTCCACAGGCCAGGGCCTGGAACGCCTGGGCCCGACCGATCTCGCCATGCCGAAGCTGCTGGCCACTGGACCCTGGTGGCCGGTCGCTATCTGCCGTCACGGCGGCGTTGTTGCTCATGTTCTGCGCCTTAAACGGGCGCACCCGCAAACCGCGACGGGTATAGGCCCGACAAAGACCGGTGACCAGCAGGCTCTTGCCGACATCGGAGTGGGTGCCCTGGATCATCAGCACCCGGGCCTTGCTATTTGCGCTCATCGTTTCAATCTGCGCATTTGCCTCAATCGCACCAGTCTTCGTAAGCCAGACTCGGAACACGACCAAATTCACGCACGTTATTAGTGACCAGCGTGCAAGCAGACGAAATCGCGTGACCGGCTATCGCCGTATCGTTTGGCCCGATGGGCGTCCCTGAATGGCTCAATTCGCGCATCACTTCTACTGTGGCATCCACTGCCCGCTGATCCCAAGCCAGCACCGCATTGAGCCGCTTCACGAACTCATCCACCAGCATCCTGTGCCTAGCGGATGCCTTCTTGCCGATCTGCCCGTAACGCATCTCTGCGTAAGTAACGGCAGATACAACGATCCGGTTGCCCACCTCTACTTCAGCGGCCAAGCGCCGAATCACCGAGGCCGGGTGCTCTCGCATGATGAATGAGCAGATACAGGTGTCGAGCATGTAGGTGGTCACAGCTGGAACCTGCCCTCATCACCAACGACAGTAGGCCGATCTCTCAGGAAGTCGTCTTCGGCCTTCGGCAGATGGTACAAAGACGACCAAGAAGGTCGAGCGGGACGAAGCGTGATCACGTCACCCTCCTTTGTGATTTCCAACTCGCCAACGCCGTCATAGGCCATGTCGGCGGGCAGGCGGACTGCCTGATTCTTGCCGTTCTTGAAAATTGACACGGTACGCATCTTTAGCACCTCCCAGCCGATGCTGCGCTAGTATCAATGTAGCAGCCGGACTAGGCATATGCAAGGCATATGTATGCCGGCTAGGCGATCGGGGTTTGCGGGCGACCCTGAACGGCCTCTGCGGTGTGGATAGCCTGGGCGGTTTGGGAACCACCGAGAACCGGCATCTGCATGTCGAGTAGGATCAGGTCGAACGCCTAACGCCTCTGCTGCCCAGCCTTCAGTGCTGCTTGACCGTGCTCCACGAGGGTTGGTTGCGCACTACAGCGCTCCACAGCAGTGCCTGGATCGTCCTCCGCTACCAAAACGCGCCGCAGTGCTCCGCCTATAGCCGCGCAGCGGCTTAGGGGGTGGTGAAGCGGCGCATCTTGCAAGTGGCCACCATTCTGTTACGCTTGGAATCATGTCACCAGATGGATTGAGCACAAAGCGGAAGAAGCTTTGCGACACGAAGTCGCTCAAAGGAGTCGTTCTATGAACGTAGGATAGTGCTTAATCCTATCGCCACTCTCCTCGTGCGTGATGGTGACTGATCGTTCGAAGCAGGAGGGAAAGCCCAAGGGGA
>NZ_NRRN01000017.1 GCF_016583625.1 Halorhodospira abdelmalekii
CGCCCGCACTCAGCCCCCGAAAGCCACTCCCGGCTATTCAGCCCCAGCCATTCAGCCCCTGCCATTCAGCCCCTGCCATTCAGCCCCTGGTAAAGGGCGCAATACTCGGCCGTCAACTTATGCCGCGGTGCGTAGTGGATCAGCGGACGGGCGTACTGATGCGACTCCCGCACCCTTACGGAGGCCGATAGGTAGGGCTCAAGCACCGGCAGACGCTCCTCAATCAACTCTTCGACGAGCGTACGCGGGTGCCGCGCTCCCACCTGAAAGTGGTTCACCACCACCCCTTCGACTGCCAGCGCCTCGTTGTGATCCTCCTGGATCTCGTGGATATGCTCAAGCAGCTCGTAGAGCGCCCGACGCGAGAAGTCGTCGCAATCGAAGGGAATCAGGCAACGCTGCGCCGCGATCAGCGCCGAACGACTGAAGAAGTTCAGCGCCGGCGGTGTATCGATATAGATCGCCTCGTAGTTCGCACCGAGGGTATCGAGGGCATCGCGCAGTTTATAGATCTTGTAGCGCGCCTCCAGCTTACCTTGCAGGGTCTCGAGTTCGCGGTTCGCCGGCAGCAGATCGAGACCGGCAAAGGGCGTTTCGGTGATGTAGAGCTCGAGTTGCGGCGGCTTACGCGAGCCGATACGGAAACCGAGCGTCGAGGCGAAGAAGTCGGCCATCGTCTGCTCGAGACCCTCCGCGGCGTCACCGAGCACGTAGCGACTGGCGTTGCCCTGCGGGTCGAGGTCGACCAGTAGCGTCCGTCGCCCCTCAACGGCGCTGATCGCTGCGAGATTGCAGGCGATCGTCGATTTACCGACCCCGCCCTTTTGGTTGAAAATAACCCGCCTCATTGTCGGCTCCCGCTGTTAAACTGCGGCCATTCTACCGAGCACGGGGAGTTCGATGAAGCGGGTTCGCAATTTTATCGAGGCAGCGCGCATCGATTGGGCCGAAGATGCCGCTGGGCGCGGTGCCGTTAAGGCCCTGATCGGCGCCGTGCTGATCGTCGCCGGCGTCCTCAGCGCGCTCGGTGAACTCTCTGGAGTGGCCGTCGGCGCCCTGATCGGCGCCCTGCTGCTCTACCTGGGCAGTCAGCTCGAACCTCCAGAGTATGCTGATGAGTGCAGCGTCGAGGGCGAGATTGCCGAGGTTACGGAGCTGCAACGCCTGCGTACCGCCCCGCGTTTTCGCCCGATTTACAGCTACAAGGTCAAGGGCAAGTCTTACCGCCTGCCAGCGACGATCCGCACCCTGCGCCCCCCGCAGATCGGCACACCGGTGCGCATTGCCTGCTCGGCAAGTGAACCGGCGCTAGCACACCGCGAGGATGGCATTGAGGGCCATCTGCACTGGGTCGCCTACGCTGCCGGGGCCGCAACGGTCGTTGTCTCGCTGATCGGGCTCTTAGTCAGCCTAGTCTTAGTCGTCGCCGGTCTCTTTGCCGTACGCGCCGGGCAGGCCGATCGGAGCGAAGCCAAACAGACCCAGGGCCTGTTTAAGGACCTGAAGATCCTGATCTACAGCATCAGCGAGCGGGCGGCAACCGCGCGACAACGTAGACTTCAGCGCACAGAGCCCACAAAACGCTCTACAACTCAGCGACGACGCAAACCCAAGCACAGTGCTGAGTGAGTGCACCACAGCACTCGCTATTCCCCTACTGGCAGGTCGATTTTTGGCTTGGCTTATGGCAATCTAGAGCGGCTACAGAGAACCTTCGCCCGAGCCGCCCCAGGGCGTGCTGAGGCGCATCCTGAGCGGGCAGAGCAGTCGGGCGCAGCCGCGCCGTGACCGACCGCCGCGTCCGGACGCGGGCAGGAGCAGACGGTGGAGTGCGACATGACCAAAGAGTCTGACTACGGCGGCCTATCGGGAAATGCGCCGGTTTTCGATCCGAGCCACGATGGGGATGCTGCCCTGCAGTGCTTGTACGACAGCCTGCCACTGTGTGCTCAAACCCCGGATATGCGCCTGCATGAGCGTCTTGAACGGCTGCGAACGCACATCAATCAGCGCTTGAACAAAGGTTCGAGTGGTGGCGAGATTGACCGCATTGCCGTTGCCATTTACGAGTCCAAGAGCGGCATGCTCAAGACGTACAGCGCCGCTGGGAACCGCCCTAGCGAACTGCTTCACTACGAAGCAACGCTCGCTGAGATCCCGACCCTGCTCGATCTAGCTACGAAGAGCCGCGGCCATATCGTCCAGGAGTACCAGGAGCACTCCTGCTCGCAAGAGCATAGCCGTAAAGTGCGTGCCGCAGGGCTGCTCTCAGCCCTGATCCTGCCGCTTACTTTCGAGCATCAATTCTACGGCTTTATTTTCTTCAACTCGCGCCGAGCGCACTTCTTCACGAGCAGCACCATTGAGCAGCTGGCGCCATTCGCCGATGTTGCTCGCCTGCTCGCCGTCACCTCCATTCGCAAGACCCGAGTCATGCGCGGCGCGGCCCAAACCGCTCTCGTCTTTGGCCGCGCCCGCGACGACGAGACGGGTGGTCATCTGCGGCGGATGGCCGATTATAGCCGGCTCATCGCGCGCGAGCTGGCCACGCCATACCAACTCGATGATGAGTATATCGAGATGGTCTACCAGTTCGCCCCGGCACACGATGTCGGCAAGGTCGCCGTCCCCGACTCCATCCTCCTCAAACCGGGACCGCTCACTGACGCAGAGTTCGCACAGATGCGCGAGCACGTCACGCGCGGGGTTGCGATGGTGCTGCAGATCGCCGAAGAGCTCGACCTAAGCGAGGATCAGCGCACTGCAGTGCTGCGCAATATCGTGGCCTACCACCACGAACGGCCCGATGGCAGCGGCTATCCAACCGGCTGTACGGGTGATAGCATTCCGCTGGAGGGGCGCATCGTGGCTGTCGCCGATGTCTTCGATGCATTGACCTCCGAGCGGGTCTACAAACCGGTCTGGTCGCTTGCCGAGGCCGCCGCACTCCTGCAGCGCGAGGCGGCCGCCGGCAAACTCTGCCCCGTGTGTGTCGAGGCCTTCCTGAGGCGTACCGATGCGATCGTTGAGATCCAAAAGCGGCACACCTGCGACTAGTTTGCGAATAGACAGAGCGAGCGGATCAAGCCCGATGGAGTCGACGCCGACCTCACCCAGCCGTCCCATCCCAACCAAGCGCGCCACCGTCCTGCCCGAGGATGTCCAGGTCGGCTCGCCGGCACCATTCGATATCGAAGATGCCTACGGGCACTTGCTGCTGCGCCGCGGTGGGCTGATCGAATCGGAGGCGCAACGCGAGCGCCTGCTGCAGATCGGCCGAACCCCCTACCACGTCGCCGTCAAACGCCACGGCAGCGGCAGCGTCTCCAAGCGCCGCAACGATCCGAACGCCCCCTTTCTCAATCCATTTGATGAGATCTACCGCATCTCACTAACGCTTCAGGAGAGCTTCCGCTGGCTCGGCCACGACCGTTTTCTACGCCGCTTGGACTTGCTGATCAGCCGCATCGGCAACGTGCTCGAACACGACGCCGAGGCCTCCATCGGCGCTGCCCACCTCGATGAAGAGTTTCCCTACGCGATCCGCCATCCGATTCGTAAAGCGATGCTCTGCGATACTGTTGCTGCCCGCATCGGCATTCCAGACAGCGAGCGGCGCTCCATTGTCTGTGCAGCGCTAACGGCCAATCTCGGCATGCTCGAAGAGCAAAAACAACTGGATCGGCAATCCACTCCCCTGAGCGATGAGCAGTGGGAGCTGATACAGAACCACCCACACCGCTCCGTCGAGCGCCTACTCGATGCGGGGCTCACCGATCGGCTCTGTCTGCGGATTGTCGCCGAGCATCACGAACGACTCGACGGCAGTGGCTATCCGGAAGGACTCAAGGCTCAGGATATCTGCCGTGGCGCTCGTCTCCTGGCTATCGCCGACACCTACATGGCGATGGTCACCGACCGCGGCTACCGCCCTGCAACCGCGGTCCGTGAAACCCTCCTTGAACTGCTCAATCAAAGCGGCAGCAAATACGATCGCGATCTTCTCGCCGACTTCATCCATACGATCGGCATCTATCCAGCGGGCAGCTTTGTCGCCCTCGACAGCGGCGAGCGCGGGGTTGTCATCCACCGCGGCAGCCGAGGCAGCAGCCCGATGATCGCAGTGCTGATCAAACGCAATGGTCAACCGGTAGCCCGCCCCCTCTTTCGCGACACCAGCCTTAAGGGGATGCCGTCGATCGCCTCCCTTGAGCCGACACCCGAGGTGGCACGACGCTACCCTCTTGCCTCATTATGGGGGTACGAGACGCAGACGCGTTAACCCTATCCACCGACTGACTCTGGCGAGAGGCTTCATGGTTTGGCTCACACGCCTGTTCGGCTCCACATGGCTACTCCATGCGGGGTTGATCGGGTTGGCGATCATCTGGCTGTTGCTCGACGCCCCCTTCCCCGAGGGCTTCGCCGAGACCCTGGCAGCGCACAACCGCGGCTTGGCACTGACCGTCGGTCTCTTGGCGGCCGTCTTAGCGCTGCTCTACCAAAGCGCCAACACCGCGCTTCAGGCCGGTGTGCTAGTCGCCTTCTATCTGTGGATCCTCGGCAGCGCCGAACCTGAGGCCGCACTCGCTACTGCCGCCATCCTCCTGCCAATCAACCTGCTCATCCTCAGCTTGCTCGAAGAGCGCGGACTGCTCGGCCCACCCGGTTTGGTACGGCTCGGAGTATTGCTGCTGCAGGGGCTGGTGATCGCCGCCATTGAGGGGCAACGGCCACAGCTGCTTGAGGCGCTGAGTGGCCAGAGCTTCCTGCCTAAGACGCTCAGCGCCTGGACGGCCATCCCCGATCAAGGGCTGGTCATGCTTATTCTGGCCACTCTCATCCTGGCGGCCCTGTGCCTCGTCGAACGCCTACCGATGCTCTTCGGCGCACTGAGCGCCTTACTCTGCAGCACCTTCGCTCTCCATGTCATGGCCAACGAGCCGCACGCTGCCGCCGGCACCGCCCTGCTCCTGCTCGCCTTGATCGGATTGCTTATCGCGACACTGCAGGAGGTGCACCGGCTCGCCTTCCGCGATGCCTTAACCGGCCTGCCCAACCGCCGCGCCCTTGACGCCTTGCTACAACGCCTCGGCAACCGTTATGCCATCGCCATGATGGATGTCGATCACTTCAAAAAATTCAATGACACTTACGGCCATGAGGTCGGTGACCAGGTGCTGCGCCGGGTCGCTCAAACGATCGGCCAGGTTCGGGCCGGTGGTCGCCCCTTCCGTTACGGCGGCGAAGAGTTCTCCGTGATCTTCCCGGGGCGCGACGCCAAAAGTGTCTTGGAGGTACTCGATGAGCTGCGCCAGGAGATCGCCGACACCCCTTTCCGGGTACGTGATCCCGATCGCCCCGAGGACCACGAAAAGGGCGTAAACCGACGCAAAGAGCCGAGCGACAAGGGCAAAGCGGTGCAGATCACGATCAGCATCGGTGTTGCTGAACCGAGCAGCGTCCAAGACGACCCGAATGATGTCATTCAAGCGGCCGATCAGGCGCTCTATCGAGCCAAGAAGGCCGGACGCAATCGGGTCGCCGAGTAAGCGCGCCACAAGGTGTCCCGAAGGGAGAGAGAGAAAGAGGAAGCGAACCGCCCTTGTCAGGGATTGCATTTTTATGTATACCCGAGGCATCTTGTCCTACTGAAGGAGCCAGCGACCCCTCATGAGCCCCCCGACCGACCCCACCGCCGGGCGTGCTGCAGAGGGTGTGACCCGATCCTCATCCGGGCTCACCTCACCTAGGCCTCCAGCCGGACCCACAGGCCCCGCAGGGTCTGCCGCCTCTGCCACTGCCACTGCCACTGCCACGACAACTGCCGCGGCTGCTGCAACCGGGGCGCCCTCCACCTGCCTTGAGGTCGAAGCGCTGGCGTGTCGCCGCGGTGAACAACAGCTCTTCAGCGATCTTAGCTTTACCCTCAAATCGGGCGAATTGCTCTTTGTGCGCGGGCGCAACGGCAGCGGCAAAACCACTCTACTGCGTGCGCTCTGCGGCCTGACGGAGCCGGTCCGCGGGCAGGTGCGCTGGCTCGGTCAACCGATTCGCCGCCTCGACGAGGGGCTGCGCCGCAAGATGCTCTACCTCGGCCATCGTGATGCGGTGAAGGACGAATTGACCCCGCTCGAAAACCTGGAGATCCACCTCGGGCTGCGCGGCGAACAGGCCAGCGACGAGGCACAGCTGAGCGCCCTTGAAGAGGCCGGCCTCGCCGGACGTGAAGACATCCCGGTGCGCTACCTATCGCAGGGACAGCGCCGCCGCACCGCCCTCGCCCGACTCCTGGTCTCCCCAACGCGGCTGTGGATCCTCGACGAGCCCCTGACTGCCCTAGATCGCCGAGCCGTGGCGTGGCTCTTCGAACGCATCGGCGACCATCTGGGCAGCGGTGGCTTGGTCGTGACGACGAGCCATCAATCGATCGACGGCCTGCCTGAGCCGCAAATCCTCGACCTGGACTGAGAGCGACTATCGACTATGGGACGGTCACTGTGGACCCTACTCCAACGCGACCTGGCGCTGATCGTGATGCGCCGGCAGGACGTGCTGACGGTCGTGGCCTTTTTCGTCATCGTCATCACACTCTTTCCGCTGGCCATCGGCCCTGAACCAGAACGGCTACGGACCATCGCCCCGGGGGCGGTCTGGGTCGCGGCAGCCCTGGCGAGCTTGATCTCGCTCGATCGGCTCTTCGCCGACGATTGGCGCGACGGCACCCTGGAGCAGCTCGCCCTCTCGCCGCAGCCGCTCGCCCTGGTGGCACTGGCTAAGGTCGCTGCGCACTGGTGTGCTCTAAGCCTGCCGCTGGTGGCACTCTCACCAGCGCTCGGCTACTCGCTGGGGCTCACCGGTAGCGAACTGGCCGTTCTCGCCCTCTCGCTACTGATCGGGACCCCAGTCTTGAGCCTGCTCGGCGCGATCGGTGCGGCCTTGACCCTAGGGGTACGGGCCGGTGGCGCCCTGATGGCGCTGCTGATCTTACCGCTCTATGTGCCGGTGCTCGTCCTCGGTGCTGGAGCGGTCACCGAAGCGATGTACGACAGCGCCTTTCAGGCGCACCTTTCGCTGCTCGGCGCCGGCCTAGCCGTCGCCCTGCCGCTGGCCCCACTGGCGATCGCCGGGGCCTTGCGTATTGCCCTCGACTGAAGGCATTGTCATGTCGCACTGCTGGGTCATGTCGCGCTGCGGGGAACCTCTTGCAGCTCTGAGCGATCGAAGCCTAGCGAGAACGACCGCGGCCCATACACGATGAACGGGATGAATACATGAGCGCTCGATCGATCCCCTGGTTAAAGTACGCGGCCCCGCCGAACTTCTACGGCCTTGCCGACCGCCTCACCCCGTGGCTATGGGCAGGCGCTGGACTGCTCTTCCTGGTTGGCCTCTACGTCGGCTTCTTTGTCGCCCCCGTCGACTATCAGCAAGGCAACAGCTATCGGATCATGTTCATCCACGTGCCGACCGCCTGGATGGGGATGTTTCTTTACCTGCTCATGGCCCTCTACGGTATGATCTTCCTCGTCTGGCGCATCCGTATGGCCGATGCCATGGCGCGCGCCATCGCCCCGACCGGTGCCCTGATGACCTTTCTCGCGCTGTGGACCGGGGCCCTCTGGGGGGCGCCGACCTGGGGCGCCTACTGGGTGTGGGACGCTCGCCTGACCTCGACCTTGATTCTGCTCTTTCTCTTCCTCGGCTACATGGCCTTGCACGCTGCCGCCGACGATCGCGATAAGGGCGGACGGGCGGCATCCCTGCTGGCGATCATCGGGGCGGTGAACGTACCGATCATCTACTTCTCCGTGAACTGGTGGTACACGCTGCACCAGGGGGCCTCGGTCATTCGCCGTGACGGCCCGAGCATGGCCCCGGAGATGCTCGCCGCCCTGCTGATCATGACCGCTGCCTTCTGGCTCTACTGCGCCGCCATCGTCTTGCGGCGCGCCCAGCTCGAAGCGCTTGAGCGTGAACCCGGCGCTGAGTGGGCGCAGGCGGCCGCCGCCGGGGCACTGACCCGCGAGCAGCGTGAGCGCGCCGCGGCGACGGCCACCATCGGTGATGTCGGCGATCACGACGAAGGTGACACGCTTACCGGAAACACCGCCACGAAGCAGGAGGGACGCAACTGATGTGGGATGGAATCGGCGATTTTTTAGCGATGGGCGGACACGCCCCTTACGTCTGGGGCTCGTTCGGGATGGTGGCTGCGATCATTCTGTGTGAGTGGCTGCTGCTGCGTCGGCGGCGTCAGCGCACCCATGCGCGGCTCAGCCGACGCGCCCGCACCAGCAACACCTCTTCCTAAGGGGGAGAAGCGTAATGAAACAGCGACACAAACGGTTAGTCCTGGTGCTCGGCATCCTCGCCGGGGTGAGTGTGGCGACGGCCCTGGTCCTCAACGCCTTTCGCGATAATCTGACCTTCTTCATCACTCCTTCGGAGGTCATGGCAAAGACCGAGATCCCCGAGCGCCGCTTCCGCGTCGGCGGCATCGTTGAGGAGGGCAGCGTGACGCGCGATACCCAAAGTACCGAGGTGCGCTTCGGCGTGACCGACACCGTCAAGAGCCTGCCGGTGGTCTATCACGGCATCCTGCCCGATCTCTTCCGCGAGGGTCAGGGGGTCGTGATCGAGGGGCGCATCGGCGAAGACGGCACCTTCCAAGCCGATCGCGTCATGGCCCGCCACGACGAAAACTACATGCCGGCCGAGGCCGCCGAGGCCGTCAAGCGCGCCGGTGGCGATCTTAGTCAATTTGTGGATCACTATTGATATGTTGGGAGAACTGGGCAATTTTGCACTCATCTTGGCACTCTGCCTGGCCGCAGTTCAGGCCGTACTGCCGCTGATCGGTACCGCCTTAGGCGATGAGCGTTTGATGAACTCGGGCCGCTCGCTGGCGGTCGGGCAGTTCGTCTTTCTGCTGATCTCTTATCTGATCCTGACCTGGGCCTTTATCAGCAACGACTTCACGATCCGCTACGTCATTGAGAACACCAGTCAATCGACTCCGCTGATCTACAAGATCACCGGCGTCTGGGGCGGACACGAGGGCTCGATGCTCTTTTGGCTGCTCTCGCTCGGCCTCTGGGGGTTGGCGGTTGTTCTCTTTAGCCGCGCCTTACCGCGCGAGATGCTGGCGCGGGTGCTGGCGGTCATGGGTATGGTCGGGGTCGGCTTTATCGGCTTCACCGTGATGACCTCGAATCCCTTCGAGCGGGTCTTCCCCGGGCCGATGGATGGCATGGATCTCAACCCGCTGCTCCAAGATCCGGGCATGATCATCCACCCGCCGCTGCTCTTTATCGGCTACACCGGCTTGGCCGTCGCCTTCGCCTTCGCCATCGCCGCGCTGATCGGCGGGCGGCTCGATGCCGCTTGGGCCCGTTGGTCACGGCCGTGGACGACCGCCGCGTGGGCCTTCTTGACCCTCGGCATCGGGCTGGGTTCATGGTGGGCCTACTACGAGCTCGGCTGGGGCGGCTGGTGGTTCTGGGATCCGGTTGAGAACGCCTCACTGCTGCCCTGGCTTACGGCAACGGCGCTGATTCACTCCTTGGCAGTGACCGAAAAGCGGGGCGGCTTTAAGGTCTGGACCGTGATGCTCGCCATCGTCAGCTTCGCCCTGACCATCTTCGGCGGCTTCCTGGTGCGCTCCGGCGTAATCACCTCGGTGCACGCCTTTGCGACCGATCCGGATCGCGGCACGGTACTACTCGCCTTGCTGGCGATCACACTGCTCGGCTCCCTCGCCCTCTACGCGTGGCGAGCGCCTAAGGTCGGCTTAGGTGGCGCCTTCGGCTGGTACTCGCGCGAATCACTGCTATTAGCCAACAACGTGCTGCTGACCGTGGCATGCGCCGCCGTCCTCGTCGGTACGCTCTATCCGGTGGCGATCGAGGCGCTGGGCATGGGTAAGATCTCGGTCGGCCCGCCCTACTTCGATGCGGTCTTCATGCCGCTGATGCTGCCGCTGCTCTTTTTGATCGGCATCGGTCCGGTGGTCTCGTGGAAGCAGGGCTCGCCGGATGACACCTATCGCCAGCTGCGCTGGGTCTTCTTAGTCTGCGTACTCATCGGTGGTGTCTGGCCGCTGACCATGGGGGCGTGGAATCCGCTGACGGCCCTCGGGCTGGGACTGGCGGTCTGGATCTTAGCGACCGCTGCCATGGATCTGGGCAAACGCATACAACGGCGGCAGAACCAGGGCTGGAGCGTAGCCCTACGAGGTGCTCTGCGACCGAACTTCTTCGGCATGCACACCGCACACGCCGGCTTGGCACTGATTGTAATTGCCATCGCCATGGTCAACACCTACGAGGTCGAACGCGACGTCCGCCTGGAGACCGGCGAGACGGCGACAGTGCGTGGCTACGACTTCACCATGCTCAGCGCCTCGAACGTCCGTGGGCCGAACTTCGACGCCCAGCAGGTCACCATCGAGGTGCGGCGTGATGGCCAGTTGATCAACACCCTGCACCCACAGTTGCGTTACTACCACGCCAAGCCACAGATGCCGATGCACCAGGCCTCTCTGGATCGCGGCTTCAGCCGGGATGTCTACGTCGCTCTGGGCGATCACCTCGGCGGTGAGGCGTGGACCATGCGCCTCTACTACAAGCCGTACATGTTCTGGATGTGGCTCGGCTGTCTCTTGATGGCCTTTGGCGGCTTCCTCGCTGCAGCCGACCGGCGCTACCGCATGAGCAAAGATCGGCGGCGCCTCTCCGAGAAAGAGATCGACCGCAGCGACGGAGGCGTTATTGAGGATGAGCCGCGCCCGGCGGCGGGAACGGTCTCAAGCTCCTCCCCGTCCTAAGGGACGGGGGAGCGACCGGTACCGCCCCGCGCAGGCGGAGCGTTCGCACCTGTTCAACAACAGCGGCTGCCGCGCAGCCGCTAACGCTACCCGGCCCGGTGGGCGGGATGGCTTGCGGAGGAACTGATGAGCAAGCGGATTGTCATACCACTTGCGCTGGCACTCGGCGTCTTGGGTCTGCTCTACGTCGGCCTGCAGATGGAAGACGGCGGCCTGCCCTCCCCGCTGGTGGGCAAACCGGCGCCGCCGTTTGAACTCGAATCGCTCCACGATCCAGAAGAGCGGCTGACCGAGGCCGACTTTATCGGTCAAGTGGCGATCGTCAACGTTTGGGCCTCCTGGTGCGATAGCTGTCGACTAGAGCACCAGCACTGGCGGGCCTTGGCACAACGCGGCACGCCGATCTACTCATTCAACTACCGCGACCGGCGGGAGCAAGCGCTGCGCTACCTTGAGGTCTTCGGCGATCCGTTCGAGAAGATCGCCTTCGACCCTCAGGCCGATGCCGGCCTGGAGTGGGGGGTCTACGCCACCCCGGAGACTTACGTACTTGATGCCGAAGGCATCATCCGCTACAAACACATCGGCCCGGTCGACGCCCGGGTTATTCAAGAGAAGATTCTGCCATTGATTGAAGAGTTGGAGGCGGGGCAGTCATGATAGGGAGAGCGCTTCTGCGGCCTGCACAGCACCACCGTGCGCCCGGGGCCTTAGCGGGGCTGCGTGCGCTTGGGGCGGTGCTGCTGTTGTTAGCGGGCGTGCTCGTAGCTGCCCCAGCGACGGCCATTTCGATCGGCCAGCCCCTGGAGTTTGAAACAGAGGCGCAGCGCGAGCAGTACTACACTCTGGTCCGCGAACTGCGGTGCACCGTCTGTCAGACGGAGACGATCTACGAGTCGCCGGCACCCCTGGCGGCCGATATGCGACGGCGCGTCTATCAGATGACCATCGAGGGGTATAGCAAGAACGAGGTCATCGAGTTCATGACGCACCGTTATGGCGATTTCGTGCGCTACCGCCCGCCCCTGCAGTTCAACACGGCCCTGCTTTGGGTCAGCCCCTTTCTACTATTAGTGGTCGGCGGCGTTGCTTGGTTGCAGGTGGTGCGCCGACGCCAGCAGATGGCGGCGCACAGCGACCTGACCGAATCGGAACGCCGGGCGCTTGAGCGCTTTCGACGTGGCGACTGAGGGCGACTCACGAAAGGCGACTAACACGCGACTGCACCGGATACGAGGCAGCGCGTTAGATCGATGGATGAATGATCGGCTCCCCACCCTGCGGGTCTGGGGACGAGAGGCGGAGGTCTTATGGTTGGCAGTTTGATCGCCATGGTCTTGGTGCTCTGCTTGATGGCGCTGGGGTTCGTGCTCTTCCCGTTAATCCGCGATGTAGCGGCGCGGGCTAAACAGCAGTCGCGGCGCGAGGTGAACGCAGCGATCCACTACGACCGGGTCAGCGAATTGGAGCAAGACCTGGAAAACGGCACCCTAAGCCGTGAACAGTTCGATCAGGCGATGCAGGATCTCGAGCGCGACCTGATCCAAAGCGGTGCGATCGACCCCGATGAGGCACGCAGCGGCGACGGCGTAGCACGCGGCCATCGCGGTGCCGTGATCGCCGCTGCCGTCGGCAGCTGCATCGCCGTACCGGCGCTCGCTCTGAGCGTCTACGCGGTCGTCGGCGACCCGGACGGTGCCATCGACAACGCCAAGCGAAGTCAACAACAGATGGCGCAGCAGCAGCAACAGCCGCAGCAGCCGCACGCCGACGACGATCAACAATTGCTGGCGGCCGCCCAGCAGCTGCGCCAGCGGCTTGAGGCCGACCCGGAGGATACCGAGGGGTGGGCCCTCTATGCGCGCACCATGGTCTTTTTACAGGAGCTTGAGGAGGCGCGTGACGCCTACGAGCGGGCCGTCGAGCTCGACGGCCGTCAAGACGCCAACCTGCTCTCTGAGTACGCCGATGTCCTCGCTGGCACCAAGGGCAGCCTAGAAGGCCGCCCCGAGGCGCTCATCGCCGAGGTCTTGGAGATCGACCCGGAAAACGTGCGCGGCTTATGGCTCGCCGGTACCGCCGCTTACAACCGCGAGGACTACGACACGGCCGAGGAGTACTGGCAACGACTGCTCGGAGTCGTCCCCGCCGATTCGCAAGTCGCCCGCGAGATCCAGGCCAACATCGAGCACCTCGCCAGCCAACGCGGGGAGTAGCCGAGAGCAGAGAGAGCAGCCAGGGCCGGGCATTGCCCGGCCCTGCTCGGTCGACGCCGCTCAGCGGTTCGCCAGTCGGGAAGAGGGGGAGCCCGGCGAGCCCCCAGCGAACCCAAAGACCCACAGCAGAAAGGCAAAGCGCAGAGCGACCTCCTTTAGGTAATCGAAGCGACCGCCGGGACCAGCGTGGCCGGCGCTCATGTGGGTCCAAAGCAGCAGCGGCTGGCGGTCGGTCTTGAGTTCACGCAGGCGAGCGACCCACTTTGCCGGCTCCCAGTACGTCACGCGCGGATCGGAGACGCCGGCGGTGACCAGCAGCGGCGGGTAGTCCTGGGCGCGCACGTTCTCATACGGAGCATAACCAGCAATCGTCCGATACGCCTGCTCATCCTCAAGCGGGTTGCCCCACTCCGGCCACTCCGGCGGGGTAAGCGGCAGACTCGAATCGCTCATCGTATTGAGCACATCGACGAAGGGGACATCGGCGACGGCAGCACCGAAGAGCTCGGGGCGCTGATTGAGCACTGCACCGACGAGCATCCCGCCAGCCGAGCCGCCGTGCACGATCAACCTTCCCGCACTGCTGTAACCGGCCTCAATCAAGTGCTCGGCGCAGGCGATGTAGTCGCTGAAGGTGTTCGGCTTCGCCGCCCCCTTGCCCTGACGATACCAACGATCGCCACGCTCCTTGCCACCCCGCACGTGGGCAATCGCAAAGGCGAACCCGCGCGCGACGAGGCTAAGGCGATGGGGCGAAAAGGCCGCCGGCTGACTCATCCCGTAGGCGCCGTAGGCATAGAGCAGCAGCGGCGTCGTCGGCCCCGGCGGCGTATCGCGGTGATGGAGCAACGAGATCGGCACCGCCTCACCATCCGGCGCCGTCGCCATCAAGCGCCGACTGACGTAGGCCGCTGGATCGTGACCGCTCGGAATCACCTCCTCCTTGAGCAGCCGGCGCTCCCCGCTCGTCATATCGTAGTCGTAGATCCGCTCCGGCGTCGTCAGCGACGAGTAGGCGAAACGCAGCTGCTGTGTGGCGTACTCAAGCCCGGCATCGAGCGCCAATGCATAGACCGGTTCATCGAAGGCTAAGGTGTGCTCACAGCCATCAGCAAACCGATGCACGACGATCCGCGGCAAGGCATCGGCCATCTCCAGCCACACCAGATAGTCAGCAAAGACGACCATCTGCTCAATCAGCACTCCGGGGCGGTGGGCGACCACATCGCGCCACTGCGCCGGTGCTGGATCGGCAAGCGAGGCGCTGACGATACGGAAATCCTCGGCCGCGCGATTCGTCAAGATCAGCCACCGCTCGCCGTGATCGGTCACGCTGTACTCATGATCGCGCTCGCGCGGCAGCAGCGAACGAAAACCGCTCTGCGGCGCATCAGCCGGCGCCGCGTAGACCTCAGAAGTCGTATGATCGTGCGTCTCGATCAGCACGAAGCGGCGACTCTCGGTGCGCCCCAGCGCCACAAAAAAGCCCGGATCCTGCTCCTCGTAGAGCAACGGATCGTCCTGCGGCGCCGTGCCCAAGCGGTGCAGATAGACCCAGCGAGGCCGGTGCGCCTCATCAAGCACGGTATAGAGAAAGGCATCCGACTGCGTACTCCAGACCAAATCGCCACAGACCGGCTCAAGCTGCTCACCTAGCCGCTCGCCGCTCTCCAGATCGAGGATAGAGACCGTATACGCCTCGGCCCCCGTGGTATCGACCGCAAAGGCCAGATAGCGGTGATCGTCGCTATGCGCCCAAACGCCGAGCTCGAAGTAGGCGCAATCCTCGGCCTCAGCATCGCCATCGAGCAGCACCTGCTCGCTGCCCACCGCCTCCCCCGCCGCAGCCGCAGCGGCCTCCTCCCGCGCACACCGGCAGACGATCGGGTGCTCCCCACCCTCGCGGTAGCGCACATAGTAGGCGTAGGGGCCGTCCGGCTCCGGCACCGAGGCGTCGTTCTCCTTAATGCGCCCGCGCAGCTCACCGAACAACTGCTCACGCAGTGGCTGCAGATCGGCCAGCACCGCCTCGGTATAGGCGTTCTCGGCCGTGAGATAGTCGCGAATCGGCGCCTGCAAGCGACTCGGATCGAGCATCGCCTCACGCCACTGCGGATCACGCAACCAAGCGTAGGGATCTTCGTGACGGCAACCAAAATGCTCTACGCCGTGCGGGCGACGCGGCGCCTGCGGCGGGGTCGGTAGCTGGGCCATAGGACAGCTCAATCCTCCGGTGGGGTCAGCAAAAAGTGGCCGCGCGCCGCAGCGATCGGACGCTGCCGCTCGCCCTGCCAAGCGCGGGCATGGACGTTAGCCACCCGCCGCCCCTGGCGCAGGATATCGACCCGCGCGAAGGTCTCCGCCTCGCCCCCCGGACGCAGATAGTCGATATGGAAGTTAATGATCCGTGGCAAGTGCTCGCTCTCACCCCGCCAGAGCAGCTGCATAATCGCCGCGTGCTCCAAAAAGGCCCCGAGCAACCCGCCGTGCAACGAACCACTGCCCGGACGACCAATCAGATCGTCACGATAAGGCAGCCGCACCAACAACACCCCGCTCGGATCGTCCCGCTCCTCCGGATCGGGACCGATGACGATCCCCATCAACCGAGCATAGGGAATCAGCGCCGAAACCGCTGCGTAATCCCCCGCCGCCCGGGCACTGCGAATCTCCTCCAACCACTCAGCCACGGCCCCTCCCCGAACCCTTCTCTGCACGCAGCCGCATAAAAGCGCTCATACTGGTCGCAAAGGGGTGCTGTGGATCGTCCTGATACGCAACACAACGAGCAAAGGCCACCTCACGCGCAGTGCGGTAACACTCCGCCCGCGCATAGATCGGCTGCTCCGGGAGCGCAGGCCGCAGATGATCGATCCGCAAATCGAGCGTCACAATCGGCTCGCACGCCCCCGTCGCCACCATGACCGCCGCCCCACTGCTTTGATCGATCAGCGTCGTAATCACCCCACCGTGGAGATAACCCGTCTGCGGATTGCCGACCAACTCCGGACGATAGTCGATACCGGCCACAACAAAATCAGCCCCGAGATCGATCAACTTCAAACCGATCAGCGCACCGTGCGGCGACCCGTCGAAGAGCCGCCGAGCGACCTCAAACTCCGGCAGCTGCCCTGCCTCCTCACCTTTCCCCATTACTCTTCGCCTTCACTCCAGCCTAGCGCATCGCAGTCTCTCGCCTTCCAGCGCGGCGGTCAACCGCAGTGGTTGCACCCATACTCCCAAGCCGGCTAGTTTAGCGGGGGCACGTCACAAAAGAGAGAACCACGAAAAACCATAGCGCCTGCTCCCAGTGTCAAACACCGAGCCAGCCGCAAGCAGTTTTTCCAAAGTGCCCGACTACAAAAAACAGGTTTGTGCCCCCATCTGCAGGATGACACCCACAAGCATCCTTTTTTACCAGTATCTTGGGGCTTACCTAGCCCACTGATGAGGGCGCTACCAACAACAAACCCCGGAGGGAGCCAATGAAACAACCGTACCGCATCCTAGCAGCCGCGCCCTGCCTACTCGCACTCAGCGCGGCCCCCGGCGGCGCAGCACACGCCGCCGCCTTCCAACTCCAAGAACAAAGCGCCTCGTTGCTCGGCAGCGCCTTCGCCGGCCGCACCGCCGACGCCCGCGACATCAGCCACATCTTCTTCAACCCCGCAACCCTCGGCCGCCACATCGGCCACGGCGTCGAAGCCGAACTCATCCCCAGCTACATCGACCCGACCTTCGACTTCAGAGCCGATTCTGACACCATACCCTCAGAGGCCCCGGTCCACTTCGACGGCCGCGAACGCGCCGGCGGCGGCGAAGGCGCCCTCGTCCCCGTCCTCTACGCCGGCTTCGACCTAACCCCCGACCTACGCGCCGGCATCGGCATCAACGTCCCCTACGGCATGGAGACCGACTACCCCGAAGATTGGGTCGGACGCTATGACGCCGTCAACACCGATCTTATGACCATCGACATCAACCCGGCCATCGGCTGGCGAGTCGACGACCGCCTCTCCCTCGGCGCCGGCCTCTCCGCCCAGTACGCCGATGCCGAACTCTCCACCATGCTTCCAAGCCTCGCCGACAACGACCCAACCACCACACTGCAACCCGAGGGCGATGGCAAACTCACCGTCTCCGGCGACAGCTGGGCGTACAGCTTCAACCTCGGCGCCCACTTCGCCCTAAACGACCGCACCCAACTCGGCATCGCCTACCGCCACGGACTGAGCCACACCCTGAGCGGCGATGCCGAAATCACCGCAAGAACACTCTTCGATGACGATGATGATACCCCCCCCTTTATCTCGCTTGATGCTCAGGAAACCGGCGGCGAAGCCAAGCTCAACATCCCAGCCACCCTGAGCCTCGGCCTCACCCACCAACTCGCCACCCAATGGACACTGCTCGCCGACGCCACCTGGACCCAGTGGAGCGACTTCGAAGACCTCACCATCGAGTTCGACGATGCAGTTCCCATCGATCCAGCCGATCCGACCACCCGTGTATCCGACACCTACGACTGGGACGACGCTTGGTTCCTCTCCGTCGGCACCCTCTTCGACTTCAACGACGCCTGGGACTTCCGCCTCGGCCTGGCCTACGACCAGACCCCAACGAGCGACGAGTACCGCACCCCACGCATCCCCGACGAAGATCGGACGTGGCTTGCCATCGGCGGCACCTGGACCTCGCCGACGACCGACCAATTAACCGTCCACTTCGGCTACACCTACATCTGGCTCGACGACGCCAACATCACCCTTGCCCGCGAGATTGCAGAGGCTGGAGGATTCGAGACGATCGAGGGTGAATACAACTCCAACGTCCAGATCTTCTCCGCCTCGGCAAACTGGTACTTCTAATAAGAATGGGACGCCCTGGAGCCCCTCGGCATCCAACTTGCCAGACCCGCAAACCGGTACGGGGCAGCGGCGACAGCGAAGGGGGTTGGTCGCGCCCCCGAGCGAGGTCTCGGCCGCAGGGATGCGGCCGTGAAGCCTCCAGGGATGGATTCACGGCGTCCTCGCGAGCGGGGCCGGCAACCCCCTTCGCTCGGAGCCGCAAGTTAGTCAGTCTCCCCAGTCTCCCCCGTTTCCCCCGGAGCACCACCCTCTGTCAAAATAATCTCCACCCGCCGATTACGCGCCCGATTCTCAGCACTCGTATTCGGAACCAACGGACGCGTATCCGCATGCCCCTGCGCGATCAAACGACTCGACGGAACCCCCGCCTCCTCCAAAACATGCACCACAGAAACCGCACGCGCCGTCGACAAATCGAAATTCGACCGAAAACGCTCCGTCCGAATCGGCAAATCATCACTATGTCCAGCGACCCGAACCAAACCCGGCGTCTCCTGCAACACTACACCAATACGCCTCAAAACCGGAATAAAGCCCTCATCAATCTCCTTACGAGCCAACTCAAAGGCCGCCCGCTCCTCAAAGCGCAACAGCACCCCATCATCCTGCTCCCCGAGCTCAATCACCCCCTGCTCAATCTCCTCAGCAAGCGCCTCACGCAGAGTCTCCCGGATCTCATCCAACTGACGGAACTCATCAACATCACGGTCAATAACCCGCGGGCGTTCAAGAGGATCAAAAGGCTCCCCATCGAGATCGACCAACGTCGGTGACGGCTGCCGCTGCGTATCGCCAATCACCGCAGGCCCGAGCACTTCACGCAGCGCCTCAGCCATCTGCTGAAAACGGTACTCCTCAATCACCGACATCGAGTAAAGCATTACAAAAAAGACGACCAACACCGCCATCAGATCGGCAAAGGTCGTCATCCAGCGCGGCGAACCGCCCCTTTTATCACCACCGCCCCGCCTCATGACCACCTACTTAGCACGCTTGGCACGCCTGGCACGCTTGGCACGCTTGGCACGCCTGGCACGCCTGGCACGCCTGGCACGCTTGGCACGCCTGGCACGCTTGGCACGCCTGGCACGCCTGGCACGCCTGGCACGCTTGGCACGCCTGGCACGCTTGGCACGCCTGGCACGCCTGGCACGCCTGGCACGCTAACATTTTGGTAGCAGAAGCTACGGCTGAGATTTTTCGAAGTTCCCAAATAAAGGCTCCCCCCAACACCCTACCGATCAAGCGGCGCTGAATCGCTCACACCGGCCTGTGAACCGCTCGCCTTAGCCATCTCCGCAGCCCGTCGATTACGTGGCAAATAGACCGAGAGCAATTCATCAACCAAACGTGAATTATAGCGATTGTGAATGCAGACCACCGCATCAATAATCAGCGACTGATTGCGGTACTCATTTAGTGAACGCATCTCAAGGTTATCGGCAATCGGTAGCGCCACCAACTGCGCAAAGACCGCACCGTAGAGCGTCGTCAACAAAGCGACTGCCATCCCCGGACCCACTGTCGATGGATCTTCAAGATTCCCCAGCATCTGCACCAAACCGACCAGTGTACCGATCATACCGAAGGCCGGCGCCTGATCACCGATGCTGCGAAAGATCCGCTGCCCGGTCTCATGGCGCTCCATTTCGCGCTCCAACTCCTCGCGCAAGATCTTTTGCACCAGCTGCTGATCGATGCCATCAACAAGCAAATCGAGAGCCTTACGAAAGAAAGGGTTGCGAACCTCGACATCTTCAAGGGCAAGAATGCCTTGCTTGCGCGCAACCGCTGCCAACTCCTTCGTCTGTTCGATCAGCTCCTGCGGCTCCTCCTTATGCGTTGTGAAAGCCACCGCAGCAACCTTCAGCGAATTAATCACCTGCCAGAGAGAGAACTTGATCAAAGTCGCCGACAGCGTTCCGCCAAAGACGATCAACACCGCTGGGAGGTAATAAAACTGCGCACTGTCACCGCTCGCGGCAACGGCCGTAAAGATGATGGTGATCCCCACCAGCAGGCCTGTTATCGACGCCTTATCCACAAATTCCTCCCCTGATGCAGCAGCTGGAGCTACCAGCGTCGCCTCGGCCCTTTATAGCTGGTCGTACACGAACCGCACACGAACCATGCGCGAACCATGCGCGAACCATGCGCGAACCGTACACGAGCAGGTATTCCGATGCCGAGATAGAACGAACGATGCCCTCAAACATCCAGCACGCGCAGCGCCGCCCGCATATAGACGTAAGCCGAGTAGAGCGTCAGCAAGGCCGCCAACCACAACAGCAGCATTCCCATCTCCGGCAGCGGAATCGGTCCGATCGGTTCGCGATAAAGCAGCATCAAAATGGCAGCCATCTGCGCTGCAGTCTTGAACTTACCCAATTGACTGACCGCAACGGTTGCTCGCTTGCCGATCTCTGCCATCCACTCACGCAGGGCCGAAACAGCAATCTCGCGCCCGATGATAACCGCAGCCGGAACGGCCATCCACAGATGGGGATAGACTGTAACCAACGCCACCAGCGCCACCGCCACCATCAGTTTATCGGCAACCGGATCGAGAAAGGCACCAAAGTCAGAGGATTGCCCGAGCCGCCGGGCCAAGTAGCCGTCGAGCCAGTCGGTGATCGCCGCCAGCGCAAAGACGGCCACAGTCAGCAGATTCGTCCACGGCGGCGGGAGCAAGAAACACAGCCCAAAAACCGGGATCAGCGCGATTCGCATCAGCGTGAGGGCAGTAGGCACTGTCAGCTGCATGTTTGTTCCCTATGATCGTTCCCTAGCCGTGAAAAGAGTCGTAGATCCGTCGCGCCAGTGCAGGCCCAACACCCGGTACCGCGGCCAAATCCTCGGTACCAGCTTGACGAATCCCCTGGAGGCCACCAAAGCGCCGGAGTAAGAGTTGACGACGCTTAGGCCCGAGCCCGGGGATCTGCTCCAAGACCGACTCGCGCCGCCCCCGAGCACGCCGCTGCCGATGTCCGCCGAGGGCAAAACGGTGCGCCTCGTCCCGGATCTGTTGCAGCAGATGGAGCGCTGGGGAATCGGCCGGAACCTCCAGTTCGCGGCATCCGTCGGCCAACCACAAGGTCTCTTCGCCAGGGCGCCGGTCCGGTCCTTTAGCAATCCCCATCAGCGCCACGCCCTCAATACCGAGCGCCGTGAGCACCGCTTGTGCCCGGGCAACCTGTCCCCGCCCACCATCGATGAGAAGCAAGTCAGGGGCGATCGCCTCGCCTTCGGCGACTCTTCGATAGCGCCGCTGCAGCGCTTGCTCAAGCGCGGCATAGTCGTCGCCCAGGCCCACCCCCTGAATGTTGAAGCGCCGGTAGTCGCTTTTCAATGGCCCCTGCGCATTAAAAACCACACAGGAGGCGACCGTCGCCTCCCCCCCGGTATGGCTGACATCGAAACACTCGATGCGCTGCGGCGGCTGATCGACATCCAGCAACTTGGCCAACCCGCGGTAGCGTCGCTGCTGCCCGAGCGCCGATACGCCGCGTGCAGCGAGCGCATAGCGGGCATTCTCCTCGGCCATCTCGATCCAGCGCCGCTGCTCCCCGCGGACCCGGTAGCGAATCGTAACCGCCCTGCCCGCAACGGTACGCAGCGCCCCAGCGAGCAGATCGCGCTGCGGTACCGGACGATTGAGCAGCAGCTCAGGCGGCGCCGCCCGGCCCAGATAGTGCTGCGCTATGAATCCGGCAAGGGCCTCGGACTCCCGCACCCCTTCCGGGGCCTTGGGAAAGAAGCACTGATTGCCCAAACTAACCCCACCGCGAATAAAGAAGATCTGGATGCAGAACTCGGCCTCCTGACGAATGCAGGCGATGACATCCCGATCACCATCCTGCTCCTGAGCAACAACGTACTGCTGTTGCTGAATCTGTTGCAACAGGGCGATACGATCGCGCAGACGTGCCGCCTCCTCGAACTCCAAACGTGCCGCTGCCGTCTCCATCCGCTGGCCGAGTTCATCGACGACCTGCGCCGAACGCCCCTCCAGAAAGGCAACGACGTGACGAACCTCGTCTGCGTAGGCTTGCTCATCAATATAACCGACACAAGGGGCGCTGCAACGCCGAATCTGATACTGGAGACAGGGGCGTGAACGGTGACGAAAGAAGCTATCGCGGCACGGTCGCAGCGGAAAGAGCTTCTGGAGATGGTTCAAGGTCTCACGCACCGCAGTGGCACTTGGATAGGGGCCAAAGTAACGCCCCGGGCCGCTACGCGCGCCGCGATAGAAGGCGAGACGCGGAAAGCGCTGTTGCGTTGAGAGATAGATGTAGGGGTACGTTTTATCGTCGCGCAGCAGCACATTGTAACGCGGGCGGTGCGCCTTGATCAGGTGGTTCTCCAGGATCAGGGCCTCTGCCTCGGTGTGGGTCACCGTAATCTGCAACTCCCTCACCTGCGCCAACAGCCGCTCAGTCTTCGTCGACTTGCGTGCGGCGCTGAAGTAGCCAGCCACCCGTCGTCGCAAGCTGCGCGCCTTGCCGACGTAGAGGATACGGCCATGGGCATCAAGCATACGATAGACCCCAGGGCGCTCGGGCAGGTTGCGCGCCTGCTCGCGCAGCTCGTCGCGCCGCTTTGCCGCCCCTTCGGCAACGTCGCTAGCACCCGCAACCAGCGCGGCCGCCAAAGAGTGCTCGGCAACGACCGTGACCTGCTCTGCATCCTTCACCCACAACCTCCGCCAACGCTCAGTGCGTCGACCCGGTTGGATCGAGAAATGAGTCGATATTGTCTATCTCATCGACCAAATCGATATAACGGTTGACTGGGCTGCCTAGGTCGCCTGAACCAACACCGCCCTCGCCACTCGGATCGGAAGAGGGAAGTTCCGGCTCCGGCTGTTTAAGGACGGTGACAGCTCCGGCCAAGCCGTGCTCAATCGCTAAGCGTACCAGTTCCGCCTCGTTCTGTACCGCCAGACGACGATAGAGGCTCGAGCGGTGATTGCTGATCGTCTTCGGACTCAGGCAAAGGTCGGCAGCGATCCGCTGGTTTTTATAGCCCTTAAAGATGCCCATCAGGACCTGCATCTCGCGCGCTGTCAAACCGTCAAATGGATTGCTTCGCTCACCGGCCAAACTGCCCAACGCCAGCCACTGACCGATCAGCGGACTGACATACGGCCGTCCACCGTGAATCTGCCGAATGGCCGTGCATAGCTCTTCGGTTGCACAGTGCTTGGTCATACAGCCGCGCGCGCCGAGACGCAACGCATGACGGGGATGCGCGGTGCATTCGTGGGCACTAATCGCCAAAACACGTGGGCCGTCATTGCGCGCGCACAGTCTACGAATCGCTTCAAAGCCCCCCATGCCCGGCATATCCAGATCGATAACGATAACATCGGGGCGGCGTTCACCAGCGATTTCGATCGCCTCTTTACAACACGTCACGGTCGCGACGACTTTCAGATCGTCGACACGATCGAGACACTGGGCGACCGCTTGACAGTTCATCCGCTGAGCATTCACCAACATAATCTCAATAGTCACGCAGAGGACCCCCAATCCACTACATTACTCGCGGGTTCTAAAATATCACAAGCTTTTAGATAAGAGGGTTAAGATGCGACTTGATGACTCCTATGGCCTGGCTCTGCGCCTTTACCCGCAGAGCCCTACGCTTCCCGCCTCTCCGGGGCCACTCTGCGGCCTCTACCTCGGCGCCATCCGCAGCGCAGTGCACGCGCCCGTAGTCACCACCCTCTATACCAACTTTATTGCCAGCCTTGACGGGCGCATCAGCTTGGAACCGGTGAGTGGAGGTTGCCGCGTACCGGCCTCGATCACCAATCCGCGCGACTGGCGGCTCTTTCAAGAGCTGGCCGCTCAAGCCGACTGTCTGATCACCACCGGGCGTTACCTGCGCGAGTGGGCGAGCGGCTGCGCGCAAGCCCCCCTGCCCCTCGACTCTGACCGCTACCCGGATCTAGCGCAGTGGCGCCAACAAGCCGGATTGCCCCCCCAACCTGATGTGGCGGTCGTCTCGACAGGCAAGGCCTGCCCCATTCCACAAGAGTGGATCGAACAGGGGCGACGCATCTGGCTCTTCCTGCCCGCGGGGCGTGCGTGCGAAGTCCGCGTGGGCAACCGCCCTGTCTGCCCCTCTCCAGCCGACCGCTCGGGCCCCACAGCAAATACAGCACATACTGGCGGCACCGACAATGGCACAACAAACAGCGGTGTAGGAATCGGCGCTCACTACTCGGGCACAAGATTGCGCGGACGGCTGCTCCGCGAAACGCTCAGCGCGCTCGGCTACCGCTGTATCTATAGCGTCGCCGGACCGCGCATCGCCCACACCCTCATCGCCGATGCCGCACTCGATACGCTCTTTGTTACCACTCGGCATCAGTTGCTCGGCGGCAACAGCGGCACCTTCGAGACCCTGCTCGAGGGCGAGGCGCTGAGACCAACGCAGAGCTGGCCGCTCACCTGGCTCTATCTCGATGTCAGCAACAACGGCGCAGCGGCAGCCGAAGAGGGTGCCGGACAGCACTTCGCCCGCTACGACCGAAAGGAGAGCGGGCGAAGAGATGACGATTCATGACGCTGCCCAATCCGCGGCGCACAATCCTGCAGACTAGGGTGCAGGATCGGCAGCGGGCTGGGCAGCGGGTTGGGCAGCGGGCGGAGAACCGGTCGGCGCGTGCTACGCGGAGGCCACCCCACCGCGCGCCAACAGCCGCGGATCGAGCAGCCGCTGCAACTGCTCCTCGGAGAGCTCAGTCATCTCGCGCGCGACCTCAATCACAGGCCGCCCCTCCTGATAGGCCCGCTTGGCGATCTCTGCGCCCTTCTCATAGCCAATTACCGAGTTCAGGGCGGTGACCAAGATCGGATTGCGATCGAGAGCGGCACGCAGATTCTGCTCATTGACGGTAAACCCGTCGATGGCATCCCGCCCGAGGATCGTCGCGGCGTTGGTGAGCAGCTGGATGCTATCGAGCAAGTTGGCCGCGATGACCGGCAGCATGACGTTGAGCTGGAAATTTCCCGACTGTCCACCGATGCTGATGGTCGTATCGTTGCCCATGACCTGAGCACTGACCATAGCCACTGACTCTGGAATGACCGGGTTGACCTTGCCTGGCATGATGCTCGAGCCGGGCTGCAGCGCCGGCAGGGCGATCTCACCGAGACCGGCCAGCGGCCCGCTGTTCATCCAGCGCAGATCGTTGGCGATCTTCATCATGGAGACGGCGACCGTCCGCAGCTGCCCTGAGAGCTCCACTGCCGTATCCTGCGAAGAGAGCGCTTCGAAACGATTCGCCGCCGGGACAAACGGCACTCCCGTCGCCTCGCTCAGCAGCGCGCAGACGCGTTCGCCGAACTGTGGATGGGCGTTGATGCCAGTACCGACGGCAGTGCCGCCGATCGCCAAGGCGTGGAGCCGCGGTAGGGCGCTCTCGACACGTGCAACACCGGCGCGGATCTGCCGCGACCAGCCCGACAGCTCTTGCCCCAGGGTTACGGGCATGGCATCCATCAGGTGGGTGCGCCCGGTTGTGGTCACCTCGGCCAGCTCCTCGCTGCGGGCATCGATCGAATCGGCTAAGCGCCGCAGCGCCGGTAGCAGCTGATCGTGCACCTCGAGCGCCGCACTGACGTGGATCGCAGTCGGGATGACGTCGTTCGAGCTCTGCCCCATGTTGACGTGGTCGTTCGGGTGGATCGTCTCAGCAGTGCGCTGGTTGGCCAGATGGGCAATCACCTCGTTCGCATTCATGTTGCTTGAGGTGCCTGAACCGGTCTGAAAGATATCGACCGGGAAGTGCCGATCGTGCTGGTTGCGCGCGACCTCCTCAGCGGCGGCCGTGATGGCATCGGCGACGTTTGGAGCCAGGTCGGTGAGTTCGCAATTGACCCGCGCGCACGCCGCCTTGATCAGACCGAGCGCACGAATAAAGGGGGGCGGCATCGGCCGTCCGCTGACCGGAAAGTTCTCCACCGCCCGCTGCGTCTGTGCGCCGTACAGGGCATCCTGTGGCACCTGCAGCGTCCCCATGCTGTCACGCTCAATCCGATAGCCGTCGCTGTTCATCGCTCGCTCTCCATCCTGGCCAATATAGCGGTCTAAGAGATTCAAAAACTTGAGCACTGTGGCTTACCGCCCGATCCTAGAGCATCGAAGCGATCGCACAGCCCATCGTTTCAGTGCCACGCTGCTCAAAATAGCCGGCAGCTATTGTAGAATATCCGCCCGACTTTGACATGGAGCGGATCCACTGTGGAGCTTGACCCGTTAACCGCACTCGCCCCGAGCGATGGGCGCTACGCCTCCAAGACCGCCGCCTTGCGCCCGTGGCTCAGCGAGTATGGGCTGATCAGCCACCGCGTGATCGTCGAGGTGCGCTGGCTGCAGGCACTGGCCAGCGAGCCGGCGATCGCCGAGGTGCCGGCGCTCTCGAGCGATGCCGAGGCCTTTCTCGAGCGCCTGTTGAACGACTTCGATCACAATGAGGCGCGACGGATCAAGGCGATTGAGGCGACGACCAACCACGATGTCAAGGCCGTCGAATACTACCTAAAGGAGCGGCTCGGCGAGCACGCCGAGTTGGCGGACTACCGCGAATTCGTCCACTTCGCCTGCACCTCGGAGGACATCAACAATCTGGCTTGGGCCTGCATGCTGCGCGGCGCCCGTGACGAGGTGCTGCTGCCGGCCTACGATGCGATCATCGATACGCTGCGCACCCTCGCCCACACCCACGCCGAGTTGCCGATGCTGGCGCGCACCCACGGCCAAAGCGCCTCGCCGACCACCCTCGGTAAGGAACTGGCGAACTTCGTCCACCGACTGCGCGTGCAGCGTGACTGCTTGGCCGAAGTCCGTCCGCTGGGCAAGATCAACGGCGCGGTCGGCAACTTCAACGCCCACGTCGTCACCTACCCCGAGGTCGACTGGCCCGCTTTGGGGCAGCGCTGCGTCGAGCGTCTTGGCTTGGAGTGGAGCGCCTATACCACGCAGATCGAGCCACACGACTGGATCGCTGAGCTCTTCGACGCCTACGCCCGCCTCAATACGATCCTGCTCGATCTGGCACGCGATATCTGGGGTTACATCTCGCTCGGCTACTTCAAGCAGCGTCTGATCGAGGGTGAGGTCGGCTCCTCGACCATGCCGCACAAGGTCAACCCGATCGACTTTGAAAATGCCGAGGGCAACCTCGGGGTGGCCAACGCCCTGCTCGATCACCTAGCGCGCAAACTGCCGATCTCGCGCTGGCAACGCGATCTGAGCGACTCGACGGCGCTGCGCACGATCAGTCTCGGGCTGGCCCATACCCTCATCGCCCTCCACGCTGCTGAAAAGGGGCTGGGCAAGCTAGAGGCCAACCCTGCGCGCCTCGCCGCCGATCTTGACCCGGCGTGGGAGGTTCTCGCCGAGGCGATCCAGACAGTGATGCGCCGCTACGGCGCTGAGGAGCCGTATGAACAGCTCAAGGGGTTGACCCGCGGGCGCGCAATCGACGGTGAGAAGATGCGCGCCTTTATCGAGTCGCTTGACCTGCCTGAGGAGGCCAAGGACAAGCTGCGCGCACTCACGCCGAGCGCCTACATCGGCAGTGCGGCGGAGCAGGCGCGGCAGGTTTGAGCGCGGCAGTGGGGACTTATCCCGCCTGGCACACCGCAACTTAGGCGGTGTGACCAGGCGGCCTCGTCGGTAACATCATTGCGCCCCTCGGCGGATAAACGGATCCAGATCACTTCCTCTCGAAACCCCACGCCCCGGTGCTTCAACCCGAAAGCTTCGATCTAAAGCCCGCATAACGGGGCGGCCTTGTCTATCCTGGCCGTGAACATGAATCTGGACTCGATAGGTACCCTCATGGCTCGGCACCATCCGGAAAATAGTCTGCCCACTGGCACCGCCGAGCACTGCCTCAATGCCTCCGAGGCTGACTGTCTCGCTCTTCTGCTCCCCATTCGGATACCAAGTCCGAACCTCAGCACGATCCCACTGCACCTCGCCGCCGATCAGATCGAAGGCGTAGTCGTCGCCCACCGCCGGTACCAGCCTGTTGGTCTGCCACTGCGTCTTCAATTCAGCCTGCTGGCCAGCAACGCGCAGGGTGTAGGCCTGCCCTTCAGGGGCCAGATCGACACCGATGACCTCGACCTGCCATCTGCCAGCTTGCGGACTGCGTAGGCGGATCAGATCGTAGGTCTGCCGTTCCACCCCATAGCCGCCTCGGACGGCGGAGGCGGAAGTGTGGACCGAGCCATCGGGCGCGGTCAGCCGCAAATCGATATCGCTTCCGGGCCAGGTCGTTCGAAACTCCGTCACGCTTTGACCAGGCTCCAGCACAACCTGATGCGAATCGATTTCCCCCTCTCTGAGATGGCCCTCGGCGACGAGTATGACCTGGTCACCGGCAGCTTCGCCTACCAAATGGCTCAGGATTCTTTGCAAATCTTGGGGCGTTTGCGCAATTTCGGCGATACCTCCAGTCGATGCACTGACGCGCATCAGCGCATCCGGATCGGCTTCTTCAGAGAACGCAATGGAGTGGACATTGATACCCTCCGGGATGAAGTCGGCCTCGCCCTGCCATTGCGTCACGTTATCCTCACCATCGCTCATGAGTATAATGATCGGATGAACCCCGGCAGCAGAAGCCATTTCCAAGGCGCTCTCCAATCCTCCGCGGATATCCGTTCGACCACCGATGGAGAGACCGGCTAACGATTGACGCATCCTATCGCGCTGCGGCCCATCGTAGTTACCCATTGCCTGCAGCGGTGCAACCACCCGAGGTGAGGAGGCGAACTCTACCAAACCAAAGGTAGCCTGCTCATGTAGGCTGTCCACCAACATTTGCAGCGCAACCAGCCGCAAATCTTGAGGATCGTTCCAGCGCATGCTGCCCGAGCTGTCCACAACCGCAATAATCGCTGACCCCTCCTCAAACGAAGGCGAAGGGTGTGGCCTCCTGTAGATCTGTCGGACTTTCTCGAGAAGTTCTTCTCTGTTACTGCGCAAAAAATGGTTTTGAGCGACCCTGATAAAATGCTCCTCACGGAGACGCTCGATCTCTCCTTGAAGCGAAGGATGCAACCAATCCTTGATCGTGTAGATCGCCCACCTTTGAATACCAATTAAAGAAAAATCAAAGCGATCTTCCCACAGTGGTTGATAGAGGGTATCGACCACCTGGTAACCCATCTGCTGTTGAAAGGCGATCAGCCCGGGAAGATCCACCTCTTCAGCACGAATGGAACCAACCTCACCATTTGAAACAAGAGAGCCTACACGGCCGAGAAGATAGCGATCTATGGTGACCAAAGCCGCCAATAAATCTTCCTGAAAGTCTTCCACAGCTCTAGCCAAACTAATAGCCTCAGCAAAGGCCAAAGCAGCGGGGCTTGAGACCTTGCCGAGGCGAGCTGCCACCATCGCTACGCTGGCTGCTTCAACGCCTGTACTTAAAGATGCGCCTAACACAGCCCCCATACGCCTCAAACGGTTCTCAGAGTATTTAGCCATTTGATCGCGGGCATCTTCTAAGCCAGCGATCATGACCGGATCCGTCGAAGGATCATCACGGAGGATACGCAGCAAATCCTCAATCACGAGGAGGTTCTGCGCATCCTCGAAGGCCGCGGCCAGCAGCACGGTACGTTCGTGTTCCGCCATACCACTAGAGACAACGCTGAGTCCTACGTTTAACACGGTAAGGGCGTGACCACTATTGCCAAATCGCTTCATTACTCTCGTATCAACACTTCCTGCAACTTGGTCGGTAGACTGCAGCGCAGTGCTGGCCCCTGTGCTCAATAGTTCGGCGTTATCACGAATATCTTCAACACCGCTAAGGATTCTCGCGCCGGATCCGATTGCCTCGCCAGTCCTCTTGCCCGTTGACACGTGCGAGAAAAAACTCTCAGCGTTCCTTACCGTGCCGCGGGCCCAATTCTCCCCTTCCAACCGTTCTTGAAGGCGATCGTTGGCAAACGAGAGTAAGAAAGCATTCCGATAGAGCTGCCGCCGTAACTGCGGAACATCAATCCATTCCCGGCTGCGCCCGCTCCACGGCATGTCAAAGACCCCGGGCAAGGCGAACTGCGCCCCATCGGGGGCCCGCACATACTCCATTTCGTCGGTCGGATACCCCTCTTGCAACCAGGTGCTAGCCACCAGGGCTTGACTGATCAGCGGCCGTGCCTCCTCCCAGCTCAGTTCCGCCCCTGTAGCGCGGTCGCGCAATTGTATACCCGTTAAGCCGGGACGCAGCTGTGCCCGATCACGGCTGAACTGAAACAGCGGCAGCAGGCCTGATCGCACCTCACGTTCGGGAATACCGAGAGTGTGGCTCGATGGAGAGGCCTGCAGTACCTCGATGCCCGTCTCCCCCAAGGGCCAAGGACCATGCCAGGCATCGGCCGCAGCAGCTACCGAACCTATCCATGGAAAGAGCGCTAGAACGATCAGCACGGCCCCAAGAGAGAGCTTCGCAGATCGGACCGAAGCTGGTTTCAGCACCCTCTTCACAGCAGATAACCCTCCCATGGTCACTCTATCCTGCGGAGGAAGTCATCGAGAACGCCATCCTCGGCGTCCGAGTGAACACGGTATTGGATCTGCACTTGGCGCTGAGTGGGCGTCACCTCCCCTTCCTCTTTGTACTCCAGTATCCAAGCACGCTGGTATAGACCCGGCTTCTTATGGGGACCGATCGCATCGCCTGTCAGATCGAGCTGAAAATCGAGCGGGTTTTCACCCTTTCGCAGCACCCGGTGCGACCAACCGCCTTCAACTTCAGGGCCGTACGCGAACCGCTGCAGCGTTGTCACGGTCGCGGCAGCACGCGGATTCAAAAAAGACAACCAGCGCCTCTGCTCCAGCAGCAACGGCTCAACCTCACCGATTGGGCGCAGCAACCCAGGCCGATCACTGATGACCAAAACCCGCTCCGGTCTCTGCTCCCAGTTCAGCTCAATCGCACCCCGCCCCGGAGCGAGGGTGGCAAAGTGCAGGTCGCCGAAGGTGCGCAGCGTCCCTTCGCTCAGAGCCGGCGCCTCCCCACCGTGTACAAGCACTGTGAGCTGACCATCGGCGCGGTTACGCGCTACTCTAAGTCTATCTTGCGCAGCTTTTGCACTTTCGGCGAATTGGTCGGCATGCAAATCGAGCAGTGGGTTCGGGGCACGTGCACGATGAAGCGCCAGCACCAGGGTCGCCAGGGGATCGGCGCCGGAATCCTCCACCTGAACAATCTCCACCGAGTCATCGGCCCACGGCGACGCGTATGTGCCGCCCCGCTGGAGCGCGGCGACCGCCGCTGCGAAGTCGGCCGTCTGTTCACGATGCCGCTTCCAGATCTGCCACGTCTCATCTGCCGTCTTAAGGGTCACCCGATCCCCTACCCGCAGCATAGCCATAAGCGCTTCGCCCAAATCGTCGCGCTCTCTCAGCAACTCTACGGCCGCTTCAGCATCTTCCATCTGAACTGCAAAGGGGCGTTCGCTCCGTTGTTGTCGATAGCGGCGCTGTTCACGCCGCAACGCTTCGACCTCGCTCAACCACTCCCCCTCAAAGCGCCGTTCCCGACGATTGACTCTCAACGCCACAACGCGCTCGTCACCAGCCTCAATGGTGAAATCGACCGCACCGGTCAGTCGCTGCCGGTTATTGATTAAACGCACTCCAGCGACGGAGTAGGTACCCGGAGTGAGTGGCTCCAACTCCTGAGAACCAACCCCCAGATCACGCCCCTGAAAAAAGACCCGGGCCGACTCAGGCTCTGGTGTCACGGTCGCTCGACCGTGGCTAGGCTCCTCGGCCACAGGAACGGCCTCCAGTTCAATCGATCGGCTGACCTCACGGCCAGGCTCGATATGCAAAAGCTCGCGATGCGTGCGATACCCCTCCAGTGAAACCTCAAGCGTGTGGCGACCGGCGCTCAGCTCGGTGCGGATGCGACCCTGTGCCGGCCCTTCGTCGCCGATCTCGATAGTCGCCTCTTCAGGCAGTGCCCGGATCTCCACGGCAGCAAACCCCATCCCCAGGGGCACGGTAATGCGATGGTCACTGCTGCGCGGGATCTCCCTTCTTAGGGTGTCGCCACGGTACCCTTCAGCCTCCGATGAGAACCGATACCACCCCGGTTCCAGATCGACCGAGCCGCCATGAGCGACAACCTCCCCGGTCTCTGAAATACGGACTTGCCCTCCCGGGGGATCGGTATGGAGCGAGACTGTGGTCGAGGTAGCACAGCCAGTCAGCAACAGCAGGATAAAAATCGTTGCCCAGCCCTTCATGTGCGCTCTCCTACCGTCCAGGGGTGCGTCGTCCGTCGTGACCCAGGAAGACGGGCCAGGGTGCCGCTGCCGTATGAACAGTTCGATTGAACCCATACACGGAGATCCGCCCGTTATGGCTGGCCCCAACAACATCTAGCAGCCCGTCTCCGGTAATGTCGGCGAGCAGTGGTGAGGCGATAAACTCGTCGGAGTGGGCGACGCGCACCTGGAGTTTTTCGCGGCCGCGCACCCCGTCGATCACGCGCAAGGTGCCGTCACGGCCCAGCACCAGGATGTCAGGCAGGCGATTACCGGAAAAATCGAAGAGTGCCGGCGAAGCGAGCACCCTCGTTCCTAGCGAAGCGGACCAGATCTCATCACCGTTGCTGGCATTGAGCACGTACATCTTCCCACCCTGGGTGATCGCCACTACCTCGGGAAGACCGTCACCGCTCAGATCGGCAACCACGGGGCTCGCCACGAAACCACCGGATAGCGACGTCTGCCAAGCCAAGCGCCCAGAATCGGCGCGGACTGCGGTCAGACCGGAACGGGTTGCGGCAATAACCAGCCCCCCCTCCTCAAGGCGAGCAAAAGCGGGGGAGGCATACAGCACCTCAGGCACTTCGGCCTGCCACAGCTGCCATACGCGATTTCCTTGAGCAGAGACTGCCATCAGGTGGCCGCGATCGGTAACGCTGACGAAATCCACAATACCGTCGCGGTTCACATCGACGGCCAACGGACTGGTCACCACCTCGCCACGCGTCATCTCGGCGGTATCCCAGAGTTTCCAGCCCCGTGCGCCGTCCAACGCTACCAGTCCCCGGTCGGTGCTCGGCACGATGACATCCGGCACGCCGTCGCCATTGACATCGTGCAGGACCGGGCGATTTACGACTGTCCCCAGTTCCAGATCGCCGGCCCGCCACAGGATCTGACCCCGACCATCGAGCGCCAAGACGGTCCCACCCTGAGTGCCCACCACGATATCGGGCTTTCGATCACCCGTCAGATCACCGGCAACTAGAGGCGCAAGGATGCGATCGGCTACATCGACATCAAAAATGCGTTTACCCTCTTCGCCATCCAGCGCCAACACGAACCCCTTCGCATCGGCGACTATGATATCCAGCACGCCGTCGCCGTTGATATCGGCGATAACCGGGGTACTCGGCGCCTGCCGCTCGTCGGGCAGGGTCTGTGCCCAAACCGCTCCGGCTTGCAAGGGCGCATCGACCATCCCCTCGTTGCGAAACGGCAGGTGATCGCGAAAGAGCACCAGGCTCGCCAGCAAGGTCACAACCACGAAGCCGCCAACCGCATAGACCCAGGCCGGTATAGCATGGGACGAGGCAGGCTGCGCGGCCGGCCGCGGTGGGGCGAAGGTATCGTGGGCAGCCGACCCCGGGGCGGCATCCGCAGTGGTCGCAGGCTCAGTTTCGAACCGAAATTCTACCTTCCCGATCAGGACTCGATCGCCGTTCTCGAGCGCTCCGGTGTCGATCTTCTTACCGTTAATGAAGACTCCATTGGTACTGGCCAAATCCTCGAGTTGCCACCTTTCGGCAACTTCGCCGAGTCGCGCATGGCGAGCCGATACGGTCGGATCGTCGATTACGATGGTATTGTCTTTATTGCGACCCAGCGTAGCAGGTGGCACGACATCGAATTGGCGCCCTGTCAAACCTCCAGAGATACCGACCAAACGAGCACGAGCAATCGGGATGGACGACTGCACTTGGGTTCCGAAACTAGATTGGGGCGAAAAATCGGTGTCAGCACCTGAGGGATCGGCCTGCTGGAGCGCTGGGCGAACCGATGTTTGGCCCGCCTCACCGCTCTGCTGACCCCCAACCACTCGAAATCGCGACTGATCAAAGCGCAGTTCATCCCCCCCGCGGAGGGGGGACTCGGTCACGCGTTTGCCATTGACGTAGGTGCCGTTCGCCGAGCCGAGGTCGCGCACTTTCAGCCCCATCCCTTCGACCACGACCTCCGCATGGCGGCGCGAGACCTCGGCAGATTGCAGCACCACATCACAACCCGAATCTCGACCAAAAACGGTGCGCCCCTCCAGGGCCACCGACTTGCCTTCCGGCTCGCTGACCAACGACCACGCACTGACCGCGGGCCGCACTCGCGTGCCGCTGGCGGCCCCCTTCTCTTTCTTCTTCTCCTGCAGCATTGCATCGCTAATCGCGGCCCGCACTTGGGTCGGCCGCCGCCCGTCCGGGTCGACCAACTCACACTCCACACTATCGAACTTCAGGCGATCCCAGGCTTTGATTTCACGCCGTCCTGAGATCTTTTCCCCGTTGATTTCAGTCCCGTTCGTGCTCCCCAAATCGACCACAAAAAAGCGTCCGTTTTCGCTGTGCAACTCGGCATGAAAGCCGGAGACTCCGGACTCCTTAAGTACGATGGCGTTACTGGCGTCGCGCCCTACGGTAAACCGCCCCGGCACAAGCTCGACCGGAGCGTGCGCGTTATCCTTAAATTCCAGCCTCATATCCCCCCCCCAGCTCTTATATGGTGAAATACTGCCGTTTGCGGACGCCCATCTGCCCACATCGATTGTCCTGAAGACCTTCCACAACCTGCGCTATACCTTGTACCGCGACCGCCTCGGCTGGAGGCTCGCGCAGATCGAACCACCAGAGCAGACTGATCAGCAGTGCGCTAATTAGCACACCTGCGCCAAACATCACCCACCGCCGCAACCGCTGGCGCCGCCGCAGACTTCGATTGAGCCGCCGCGTATCGATCGGCACGGTTTTCTGTCCGACAGCCCCTGAAGATGCCGCTGAGTCGGCAGATTCCGCAGAACTGACCGGCGCATCGGGCGGAGCCGAGATCAACACCACCGTGACGTTATCCGCTCCACCCCGCTCCAGGGCCGCCGCAACCAAGGCATCGACCTGCCGCTGCACATTTCCGCGCGCCAGCCGCTGAGCGATCTCCTCCGCCTCTACCTCTCCCGATAGACCATCGCTGCACAGGAGAATCTGCTCGCCGCGGGTCAGCGTCCCAGTCACCGAATCGACCACGATCGTCTCAGCCACTCCGAGCGCCTGGGTTACCGTGTGACGTTCGGGGTGGTAGGCCGCTTCGCTGGCCGCAATGACGCCGGCATCGACGAGGCGCTGCACGTAGGAGTGATCGGTTGTCAGCTGCCGCAGGCTGCGACCATTCCAGAGGTAGGCCCGACTGTCTCCCACCCAGGCAATGTGGTAGCGACTCCCGGCTAGGGCGAGCGCCACCACCGTCGTCCCCATGCCGGGTGCGCCCTGCCCCACGGCTACGGCTTCAAGGATCGCCTCGTGCGCACGGCGAATGGCCTGCTCCAAGCCGTGCCCCCGCGCTACCCCCGCCGCGATCTCCTGCACCGCCAGGGCGCTGGCCACTTCACCTGCACTGTGGCCACCCATACCATCGGCGACCACCCACAACCCCTGCTCCGGCCGCGCGATCCAGGCGTCTTCGTTGTGTGTTCTGACCCGTCCTGTATCGGTAGCAGCGGCAAATGCAGTGCTCATGGAGGACGACCTCACCCCTGATAACGACGGACGTTGCGCAGTCGCAGTGCTCATCTCACCCCCGAACAACCAGACGCCCAAGCGCTGAGCCCCGAGCGCTGCCAAGGCGGTACCACGGCAGTGCCAAGGCTGTTCCACAACAGCACCACAGCAGTGCCACAATAGCGAAGCAGTGCCGACCCACTCTTACCTCCTCAGTGCAGCCAGGCGCTGCCAGCGACTGACAGCCAGCAGTGCCAACCACGGTGCCACTAGGGCCACCCACACCCCCCCCAACAGCACTGCGAAGAACCAACTCGGCCACCCGATCTCCAAAGCCAAGGGAGAACCCGCCCCGACCAAGAGGAGATAGCCCAAGGTGAACCACCCGACAATCGGCCAGGAGGCCTGCGTCAGCGCCCCCGGTTGCGCCGTCATCTGCCACGCCGTCGCCACCGGTGCTGCCTGTTGCACGAGCGGCAGCTGCACAAAGAGCGGCCACAGCCGCAGAGTGAGATAGAGCCATAGCACCGCCAGCGCAGTCGCAACCAAGGTCACTACACTTGCAGAGGCACCAAGAGCTGCAGCGACAGTGGCCACCCCCACGGCTGTCAGCGCCAGCAGCAGCGTCACCGCCAGCCACGCCCCGATATAGGCCAGCAGACGGGGCAGCAGCTCTGGCGCGGTCCTTGCGCACACGCCCTGTACGGCACCGGCGCCACGCAGGAGCGCAAACCAGCCGCCGAGCTGCAGTGCCCAACCGCCTCCCCACAGCAGGACGGTCTCCCACTCCCGCCCCGGAGGGATTCCCAGCGCAGAGGAGGCTGCAGCGTGGTAGGTATAGGGGTGAGGAGCCGACAGTGCGATGGCCAGGTAGATCCAACCCATTACGCTACTGGCGAGCAACAGGAGGAGCCCCGGCAGAAAATCGCGATAGTGGGCCAGCATTCGGGAGAAGAGCGGGCCAGGCCGCTCGGCTACGCCACTGTACGAAAGCCCTTCCATGACTGCGGTAGCGGAGAGCTGCGGATGCGTAGCCGCCGTCTTGCCACCCGAAGTCGACCGTCCGAAGGGTGGTTCATGGAACGACTCGCCGAAACTTTGATGGGGCGGTTGATGTTGTGATGGGTGGTGCGGTGGGTGGGATGGTTGCTGGTGCGGTGGGGAAGTGGAGATGTTGTGAGTGGCCGCTGAGATCTGCGTCGGCGCTGGAGCGTTGCCAACCGCAGGCTGCACCCGCGTCGGCGCTGCCGTATCACTGATAGCAGGCTGCAACCGGGTTGCGGCCACAGCAGGCGCTCCCGGCTCTCGCCACTCATACTCAATGAGATCGAAGCGAATCCGGTCGCCGTGGCGCAGACGGTGGCGCTCGATCCGCTGCTCGTTGACCCAGGTGCCGTTGCTGGAGTTCTCGTCGATGAGTTCGCAGCCATCGGCACTCGGCACGATGCGCGCATGACGCGACGAGACCGTCTCAACCGCGAGCTGCAGGTCGGCGCCTGCAGCTCTGCCTACGGTGATCTCGCCCGGCACCGCCACCACCTCGGGGTAGGGTCCAGGCGTGCGCCGCACCAGTTCGCCCGCGCTCGATGGGGCACTCTGCTCGGCCGCCGCACCCTGAACCGCCGGCTTCACCACCGTGCCGGTGCCGCTCGGTATCGCCTTCATCACCCGGGTCGGCGCACGCTGTTCGGGATCCACCAGCTCCAGGCACACATCCCCCACTTCGAGCGTGCACCAGAGTGGCAACGTCGTCCGGCCCTCGACCGGGGCGCCGCTAACCCGGGTGCCGTTGGTACTGCCGAGGTCGGTGACTGTGACTTCTCCTGCCTCCTGCAGAAGGACGGCGTGAAACCCCGAGACACTCGGGTCATCAAGGACGATATCGTTGCTGGCGGCGCGCCCGACGGTCACCCGCACCCCAGCGAGGGCGTACTCCTTGCTGCGCTTCGCCTCTCTCAGTTTCAGCATGCTCCCCCCTCTCTTGATTGCTGTTGTTGCCGTCCCTGCTATTTCTGCTGACTTTTATACCACTGCCCCACTGCCCGTGATTTGAGTATCAAAGTGCCCCCTGTCGATTCTGTTGTCGCCCCATGACCGATGACCACATCCAGCGTCACAATCGGCGCCGATCATCCCCCTGCGAATCGACGCGTCCAAGTTCCACCTTCAACCGCTCTAGCAGATCGCGGCGAGGTAGGGATCGGAGCTGCAAAGGTTCCAATGCAGTGGCCACACGTTGAGCCGCCACCCGATCAATGGTTGTACATGACCGGGCCGCTAGGTAAGGAGTGGCCCCCCATCGCCAGGCATTGTCATGACGCTCAAATTCATAGCGCTCCACTCTATATAAAAAGGGAGCGTCCACCCGAGGTGGCCGTCGAGGTTCTATCCACCCCGCCAGATCCTCACGACTGATCAGGCGCTTGAGCATTGGAAAAGCCTGCAACGCGTCATGGGCCTCATTCGTAAGGGCATCCCGTTCAGACGCATGCCATGCGGTAAAGGCCCTCTGCCACTGGGCATTCTCGATCCTCGGGCGCTCCGTTTCGGCCTCCCGCATTCGCTGTTCAACCTGCTCCACACAGCCACGACGCTCGATATCACACCGCACGATCATGCCACATGTCTGGCGACGCCGGGCCTCGGCTGCCAACCATTCGTTGAAGGCAGACGGAGTATCCTTCACCAAAACCGATTGCCTTTCTTCAAAGTCTCTGATTTCCTGATGCAGGCGTTGCTGCATATCCTTCAGCAAATGATTGACGGCGGCACCGTCGACGGATTCCAGCAATGCCAGCCAGGCGCCTCCATCCTCCCAGCGATCATCAGCCAAGAGCCAGGCTGTGCCCTGCTCCAGGCGATCCAGCAAGCGCCCGTCGCTCACCGGGGCACTCAGGGGAAAGCGCAATAGCAGATCGTCGAAATGTTCCAAAGACCGAGCGAACCATCCCTGGGAATAGCGCACCCGGGCCAACAGCAAAAGTGCCTCGGGCGCTACCACGGCATCATGCCCCTTGGCCAGGTCCGCCGCCTCGCGGGCCGCCTCTGAGAGACGATCCGCCTCATGAAGACGCTGGGCATAGGCCAAGCGCTGAGCGGCTGGTGCCGATTGGGGAGGTGGATGAACGGTAATATCTCCTTGGATACGCACCTGTGCCGCCAGTGGCGTAGCCAGCAGAAGCACCACGACTGTCCAGCAGGCAAAAAAAACGCTGAACGCCCGCCGATACAACACATTTTCTCCCTGCTGCATCCCACCCCCCCGCGCCTTTAGATGGTCCTCTGACCATCATGAGAGAGAAAGCACACCGTTCACCGCACACCGATACAAAAAAGACAGAAGCTAAAATTGGTAAACAAAATTCAAAGATCTTGTTGTGTGCCTAACATCAGAAGCATTGCTTATTTCGCTTTCTTGATCCCCTGTTGATCGCGCCTTGGCTTTAAATTCAAAGCCGGTCTTTTCTCCACGATGGCCAATCAAAAAACCGTACTGAACCCCAGAAAAACTGCTTTTTTCCCAGCTCTCTGTATAAAAACCCACGCCAAGCCCAAAGTTCCATCCTGGGTGATAAGCATTGGTACTCAGCCACAAGGTACTATCAAACCCGGACACACGCCCCCCTGCGGAATCGCTCTCGTTTTTAAGAAAGTAGTAACCAAAGTCACCAGACCACCTCCGATGAAACGCTCGACCCAAGAGCAATTGAAGACCTATATAATCACTCTTTTCTCTTTCGCCACTAAAATGCACTTGCGAACGAAAGCCATAGAGACCAACCCCGAAGAAAGTGCGCCTCGACTCCTCGTCCTGTTCGCTCAGTACCCTTTCACCATCGTACTGCCGCTCTTCCCTGACCTCTTCAGCGGGCGCTAGAGCAGGGACTACAGCATCGAGGTCTACTCCTGCGTCGGCACAGACCTCCCTAATGACATCGTCAGGAAGCTCGTTCTGGATCATGCGCGCGATATGCTCGGGTGTACAATCAGATTCTGCGGCGACCTGGCCCACCTGAGTGGCAACCCCGCAAAAGACCGCTAGAACCAGCGCCTTCCCAGTTGCTCCGTGCGTTCCACGGCTGCGATCTGCTTTGGCGGCCATGCCCCCCCCTTTTTTTATGACCTTGAAATTTGAAGCTCAGATCCCCAATTTATTGTCTGCGGACTGGGACCACAACAAGGGGCGCCCAGCTGCCCGACCGAAAAGATAAACATTCTTTGCGCGCTCACCAAATCGGATCGCCACATTTGTGAAGCGGCAGCACACCACACCAAACAAACAACAGGATCTAAAACTGGTATACATAGTTAAATGAATATGTTGAATGAGAAACATCAACGACCGACCTTTCACTTTCTTGGTCGGAGGTACCTCGCCCTTTGAGCTGTAAATCAAACCCCGATTTATTGCCACGATAACCGACCAGCAATCCAAACTGATACCCATAGATATTCCCCTGCCCCCACCCCCCGCTCTCCGTATAAAACCCGATGCCGACCCCAAAATTCCAACCTGGATTCAGTGCATTGGTGCTCCACCACAAGACACTATCAAACCCTGAAATACGCGAATCAGAGTAATCAGTGTGCCTACTCAGGTAGTAACCGAAGTCTCCCGACAATCTCCGCTGAAACGCTTGACGCAAGAACAAATTAAGGCCTATATAATCATCCGTATACTCTCCTCCCCGGTAGTAGTACGCGGTCGATCGAAGGTTATAGAGGCCTACCCCGAAGAAAGTGCGCCTCGGCCCCCCGTCCCGTCCGCTTTGTACCCTTGCCCGATCGTGTTGCCGCTCTTCCCGAACCTCTTCAGCCGGCACTACCGCAGCAGGTGCTACAGCATCGACGTCCACTCCTGCGTCGGCACAGACCTCCCTAATGACATCGTCAGGAACCTCGTTCTGGATCATGCGAGCGATGTGTTCAGGAGTACAAACAGCCTCTGCGGCGACCTGACCTACCTGGGCGGCAAGCCCGCAAGAGACCAATAGAGCCAGTATCTTCCTGCTTGCCAAGTGCGCCCTGAGACTGCAATCTGTTTTGACGACCATGCCCCAACCTTTTTTGTGAGCTTGAAACTTGAAACCCGGAAAAATTCTTGGTTTTTACTCGAGCTAACCACAAATAAAGCACACCTAGCTACCCATTCGAAAAAGACAACCAATCTCAAAGCATTCACAACAACCCTCGAAGGGAAAGCCAGCCTCAATTGCCAGCCGAAGGGCTCATGGCGAACTCTTATGCCGGCTCTGCTTACGCGAATCTTAGCGCGCACTCACTGAGTTCCATCTTCGGCCTCTATCACTGCCCATCGCGCAACAACCGAACCCTATAACCATGCCCCATATTCCAGCCTTGATCGTTGCCATTGGAAAAGAAGACGAGCCACGCGTGATTCGCCTGTCCTGCATAGGACGAAGCTGACCAAAAGGGCCAAGCTGAGGTATTCGGGAAGGCTTCCTCGACAATCGTAGGCTGTTCGTAGTCGCCGCGACAACGTGTACGCTCTCTGCCCTCGAGAAAACCGACCGGGGCCCCACTAGAGCAGTAACGCAGTGTTCGCAGTTCTTCGATGGTCGGCAAACGCCAGCCTGCATGCCGATTCGCCGCTTCAAGGGCCTGTTGCCAGGTGAATCGATCCGCATCCCCTCGACAAGTCTGCCCATCCCAGCGCTGACCCAGGCTGCAGCGCATCCACTGCAAACCCGTCCTGGTGTCCTCCACGACATCGTCGTTATCACCGCCAATACGATAACGGCCAGCGATCAGAGCCGCTTCTTCAGCACGCCGAGCCTCTTCGGCCCGTCTAGCCGCTTCTTCAGCGCGTCGGGCCTGCTCCGCCCTTCTAGCCTCATCAGCCCGCCGAGCCTCCTCGCGCGCGTGCGCCGCCAGTGCCGCAGCCACCGCGCTCCGCAGTTCGGCAACACGATCACTCTGCGGCTGCACCTCCGCAACCCGCGCAGCAAGGGTCTGCGCCCGATCGAACTGTTGATTCGCCACCGCCGACTCGATCAGTGTTGCATAGCGCTCCACAATCCGCTCCAAGCCAGGCGCGACACTCGGGTGATCCGGCTCTAGTTCCCGGATCGCCAGATACCTTTCGAAGGCGTTGCGCCCCTCAGGCGCCACAAGCCGATCATTGGCCAGATCATCCTCCGCCGCCTCCAGCAAACGGTCGACGGCCTCCTGACGCTCACGTTCAGCCAGTGCCGCCGCCCGCCGCTCGTCTTCGACAACCGACCCCGGCCTCTCTTCGGGCTCAGGTTCGGGCTCCCGCTGAGGTTCCGGCTCACGCTCATCTTCCTCACTTTCGGATCGTTCCACTAGCCATCGATCCGGCCACTCACTTGGAATAGTTGACTCCGGTGTGGTTAGCAGGGGAGTCGTCGATACCCCACCCCCACCGCCGCCGCCACCCATTGCACGCGGTGGCGGACCGGTTTGCTCCTGATAGAGCCACACGCCGCCGAGCAATACCGCCGCCGCTAAGGCGCCCATACCACCCCAAAGCCAACCGGGGGTGCCCTTTGCCCAACCCGATCCAGCAGCCAACGGGCCAGGCGCCGCCCCCTGAGCGGTCGCAAACTCTCCGGACGCCGCCCGCCACACGCTTGTTGCCGAAGGCGATTCGAGCACTTCCCCCCGCGCGACTCGATCCAGCGCCGCCATCAGTTCGGTGGCGCTGGCGTATCGCTCTTCAGGCATCTTGGCCAGCAGTCGATCGAGGAGCGGCTGATAAGCGGCGAGTGTACTGGGTAAGCGAGGGAGCGGAGCGGTGACGTGCTGGATACCGATGGCGATACTGTCCCCTGCATCAAACGGCACCCGGCCAACCAACATCTCGTAAAAGACCACCCCGAGGGCGTAGAGATCCGAACGCGGATCGACCGTCTGACCGCGTGCCTGCTCCGGGCTCATGTAGTGCGGGGTGCCCACACTCATCCCCGTCCCCGTCATCCGGGTGTGCGAGGCGACCGCCTTGGCGATGCCAAAGTCGCTCAGCACCGCCGAGCCGTCTTCACGAAAGAGGACGTTCTCGGGCTTAACGTCCCGATGCACAAATCCCTTATCGTGGGCATAACACAGGGCCGAGGCGATCTCGCGGGTCATCCGAACCGCCACGCTCGGCAACAACGGACCGTGGCGCAAACGCGCCTTCAGATCACCGCCCGGCAGGTACTCGAGGGCCAGATAGTGGTGGTGGCCCACCACACCCACGTCGTAGATGGTCAGGATATGCGGATGCGCCAGGTGGGCAACCGTGCGCGCCTCCTTGAGGAAGCGCTCGGAGAAGTTGCGATCCGCCGCCAGTGCCGAAGCCATCACCTTCAGCGCTACTCTGCGACCCAGCGACTCCTGCTCCGCTAGGTAGACGGTCGCCATACCGCCGTGGCCTAGCTCTTTGTCGATGCGATAGCCTGGAATCCTCATGAACAGTCCTTACGACCGGATCATGCGCCGTTAGAGCCACCAGACCCACTAAACACCACCGGGATGGCTATTCCGTCTACTGATCCGCAGCCTTCTTCTTCCCCCACCGCTCCCAACAATCGCGCCTGCAATATCCAGACAGCGCAGCGCAATCACAAAGAACCCCCTGCCCCGGGCCACGGTTCGCGCCCAAGACCGACTCATAATAAGCCGAATCCTACAACGACCGCACACGAAATGTGCGCGGCTTCTTTGCGCAGTCTGCCGAGTTCATCGCCAAGGCCCAAAACGCCGGGTTGGCGATCACGGCACCGGCCCCACCAAGGCCTGTACCGATGGCATCCACGGTCGGAGGCTACTTAGTGTTCCAGGAATATCTCCTCGACTCGCAGCGATAAATTCAAATGCCTGGTGACGCAAAAAAGCAAAATCACTGGACGTCGCGCACCAAACGGACCCTGTTGGGGCTACTCCTGCTGAGCCAGTTGTCGTTGCCATTGTGGAAGTGGACGTTCCACGAGTGGCCCGAAGTCCCAACATAGGGCGAGGCCGACCAGAAAGTGCGCGCTGGAGTATTCGGAAAAGCCTCCTGAACAATAGTGGGTCGTTGGTAGTGGCCGCCACAACTTGTACGCTCCCTCCCGCCCAGAAAAAGTGCCGGCTCCCCACCGGAGCAGTAGCGCAAGGTTCGCAGTTCCTCAATGGTCGGCAAGCGCCAACCCGCATACCGATCAGTCACCTGACGAGCCTCGTGCCAGGTGAAATAGTTCGCATGCCCTCCACAAGTCTGCCCATCCCAGCGCTGCCCCAGACTGCACCGCATCCACTGCAGACCCGTCTGAGTATCCTCTACGACAGCACCGTTACCGACGATGCGGTAACGGCCGGCAATCAGTGCCGCGTGCATGCGCCTCTCTTCCTCCGCTCGCCTCGCTGCTTCGGCACGCCGCATTTCCTCTGCCCTTCTCGCCGCTTCAGCACGCCGAGATTCCTCGCGCCCATGCGCCTCCTGTGCCGTAGCCACCGCGCTCCGCAGTTCGGCAACCCGATCGCTCTGCGGCTGCACCTCCGCAGCCCGTGCAACAAAGGCCTGTGCTCGATCGAACTGTTGATTCGCTACCGTCGACTCGATCAGTGCTGCATAGCGCTCCACAATCCGCTCCAACCCGGGCACGATACTCGGGTGATCCGGCTCCAACTCCCGGATCGCCTGATACCGTTCGAAGGCGTTGCGGCCTTCAGGGGCCATCAACCGGTTGTTCGCCAAGTCGTCTTCCGCCGCTCTCAGCAAACGCTCAATGGCTGCCTGGCGCTCACGTTCGGCCTCTGCCGCCGGCTGCTGTTGGTCGTCAACTACCGGCTCCGGCTCGGGCTCGGGCTCCGCCTCACGCAACTCCTCTTCAGGGTCGGATCGCCCCACCAGCCATCGATCCGGCCACTCACTTGGAACAGCTGACTCCGGGGGGAGGGTTGGCAAGGGAGTCGTCGCTACCCCACCTCCGCCACCACCCAGTACACGCGGTGGCGGACTGGTCTGCTCCTGGAATAACCACACGCCGCCGAGTAAAACCGCCGCCGCTAGGGCGCCCACCCCGCCCCACAACCAGCCGGGCACGCCCTTCTTCGAGTCCGGTTGACCAGCAGCAGCCACCGGGTCAGCCGTCGCCCCCTGAGCGGTCGCAAACTCTCCGGACGACACCCGCCACACTCTCGTGACCGAGGGCGATTCGGCCTCCTCTCCTCGCGCGGTACGATCAAGCGCCGCAATCAGTTCATCGGCACCGGCGTAGCGCTCTTCAGGCGTCTTCGCCAGCAGTCGATCGAGCAACGGCTGATAGGCAGCGAGTGGACTGGGTAAGCGGGGGAGCGGAGCGGTGACGTGCTGAATCCCGATGGCGATGCTGTCGGCCGCATCAAACGGCACCTGCCCTGTTAGCATCTCGTAGAAGACCACCCCGAGGGCGTAGAGATCCGAGCGCGGATCGACCGTCTGACCGCGTGCCTGCTCCGGGCTCATGTAGTGCGGGGTGCCCACACTCATCCCCGTCCCCGTCATCCGGGTGTGCGAGGCGACCGCCCTGGCAATGCCAAAGTCGCTCAGCACCGCCGAGCCGTCTTCACGAAAGAGGATGTTCTCCGGCTTGACGTCGCGGTGTACAAACCCCTTGCCATGGGCGTAGCTCAGGGCCGCGGCAACCTCACGGGTTAACTGCGCCGCCACGCTCGGCGATAACCGACCGTCGCGCAGTAGCGACTTCAGATCACCACCCGGTAGGTACTCAAGGGCCAGATAGTGGTGGTGGTCCACTACCCCCACATCGTGGATCGTCAGGATGTGCGGGTGCGTCAGGTGCGCAACTGTGCGCGCCTCCTTGAGAAAGCGCTCGGAGAAGGTGCGATCCGCTGCCAGTGCCGGCGCCATCACCTTCAACGCCACCTGCCGCCCCAGCGATTCCTGCTCCGCCAGGTAGACGGTCGCCATACCGCCGTGGCCTAGCTCTTTGTCGATGCGATAACCTGGAATTTTTATAATCATTTGTCATGCCCGGCTATGCACTGCACTGTTGGAGTCAGTAAATTTGAGGAGTCACCAGGCTCGGCACGCACCACCGCAAGGGTGCTGCTACTGTCTAGCATACGGCCCCCCTCCTACTCCCCTCGAAAAATACCATTCGTGACGCGACAGCTCGCCACATCAATAAAAATAACACAGGAGCTAAAACTGGTAGAGGAAATTCAAAGAAGATGCCCCATGATGAATATCAACATTCTTAAAATCTCCTTCTTGATCCGAGGTGTCTCGCCCTTTGAGCTTTAAATCAAAGCCAACCCTGCCACCACGATAGCCTATCAAAAAACCAAATTGATACCCATGGAAACTGTAGTTGCTCCAGCTCTCCGTATAAAGACCGAAGCCGACCCCAAAGTTCCAACCTGGATTTAGCGCGTTGGTACTCAACCACAAGGCACTATCAAATCCGGAAACAGTCGCATCAGAGTAATCTATGTGTCTACCCCAGTATAAACCTAAATCACCCGACCATCTCTGATGAAAGGCTCGACTGAAGAACAAATTAAGGCCCGTATAATTCTCTGAGTCCCTGCCTCCCCCATAATCAAAGGTCAAACGAAGATTGTATAGCCCCACTCCGAAGAAATTCTGCCTCGGCCCCTCATCCCGTCCGCTATGTATCCTTTCCCGCTCGTGTTGCCGCTCTTCCCGAACTACCTCAGCAGGCTCAACAGCAGTTTCTACTGCATCAGGTGCTACAGCATCGACGTCCACTCCTGCGTCGGCACAGACCTCCCTAATGACATTGTCAGGAACCTCGTTCTGGATCATGCGAGCGATGTGTTCAGGAGTACAAACAGCCTCTGCGGCGACCTGACCTACCTGGGCGGCAAGCCAGCAAGAGGCCAATAGAACCAGAGTCTTCCTGCTTGCCAAGTGCGACCTGAGACTGCAATCTTTTTTGACGACCATGCCCCAACCTTTTTTGTGAGCTTGAAACCTGAAACCCGGAAAATTCCTGACCTTTACTCGAGCCAACCCCAAATAAAGCACAACCAGCTACCCACTCGAAAAAGACAACCAATCTCAAAGCATTCACAATAACCCTCGAAGGGAAAGCCAGCCTAAATTGCCAGCCGAAGGGCTCATGGCGAACTCTTATACCGGCTCTGCTTACGCGAAGCTTAGCGCGCACTCACTGAGTTCCATCTTCGGCCTCTATCACTGCCCATCGCGCAACAACCGAACCCTATAACCATGCCCCATATTCCAGCCTTGATCGTTGCCATTGGAAAAGAAGACGAGCCACGCGTGATTCGCCTGTCCTGCATAGGACGAAGCTGACCAAAAGGGCCAAGCTGAGGTATTCGGGAAGGCTTCCTCGACAATCGTAGGCTGTTCGTAGTCGCCGCGACAACGTGTACGCTCTCTGCCCTCGAGAAAACCGACCGGAGCCCCACTAGAGCAATAGCGCAGTGTTCGCAGTTCTTCGATGGTCGGCAAACGCTAGCCTGCATGCCGATTCGCCGCTTCAAGGGCCTGTTGCCAGGTGAACCGGATCATGCGCCATTAGAGTCACCAGACCCAATAAACATCACCGGGATGGCTGTTCCGCCTACTAATCCGGGCGGCGCACTCATCGATAAGATGCATGATTTCTATAACGACTTCCTAGCAAGCGGTCACCCCCACTGGCTGAGGCAGGCACGGCATCTCACGGCCGGCGCGACGAGCGGCGATGTCATTAACAATATCACTGGCCGATACGCACCAACCGGACCCTGCGGTGATCGCTCATGGGGCTCCAGTATTCGTGGCCATTGAATCCGAAGTTGACGCGCCAGGCGTAGTCCGAACGTTCAACATAGGGCGAGGCCGACCAGAAAGGGGACGTCGAAGGCGTATTCGGGAAAAAGTCCCTGTCAATGGCGGGACGGATTCGTCCCAAGTGGGTGATGGAGTGAAGTTCGTCCACCGTGGGCAGACGCCAGTCGCTGGCACCGCACAGGCCTTCGTCATTGACCGCTTGCACAAAGCCGTGGGTGTCGCAGGCGCTGCCAACGCAGTTTCCACCGTCCTGGCGCCCCGGATTACCCATGTTCGGACCGTCGGGCTGATACCAGCTGTAGTTGTTGTTGCGATCCCGTAGGCCGCGATCGGTGGTCTTGACCTCCCAAATCAGACCGGTCACGTTGTCTCGGGTGCAGGCCCAGTTGTTCGGGCCGTCGCCGAGCGTTGCCGACGCTGGTAATTCCGCCCCGCTGTTCGAGATCTTAGTGAAGTCGAATCCGGCAGCTCCCGCCCCCACTTTCTCAAGTGTACCCGCACGGGCGGCTGCGTCACGACCGAATTCGCCATCCTGTCCTGGATAGCCGGCCACCGGGCAGGTGAGGTTGTTTGTGTCGCCATCGGCACACCAGTCGATGCCGGTATCGTTTAATGTCCCTAATGCGTAGTGGCCGCCCACTCCTTGAGCTGTAGTAAATCTAGCACTCACCACGCAGTCTTCTGTAATTGACCCCGTCGTATAGGTGTTGCCACTAATACTACCGCCACACCCAGTCACCGAATCAATGCGATAACCACTCTCCGGCGTTACCGTAAAGGTCACTGTCTCCCCATGCTCAACGATCACACGGCTTGGATCGACATCACCTCCAACGCCTGCCTCAGAGGTCACTTCATGGCTGCTTAAAGTCGGCTTCGCTGTAGATTTACCATCTAATTCTTCGCCATAATCGGCAGAAGAGAGGCAACCGTTGAGCACTGCCGTAGCGGATACCAAAACCAACAGCCACCAGCATGCCGACACCAGCATGCCCAGGAAACCGCCAGATTCGGCAGTGCGCATAAAACCATTGCCCCTCGAACAATTCGACGGAACCAACAACCAGCCCCTCAATCCGGCTCGTCCCAGAGGTTTTCAGCCCAATCGCCGCCGGTCCACTGCGCGCGCAGACGCTGGCGGTTGAGCGCTAACCACTGCAGGGCGATGATCGGCATCGCCGTGTGCAGCTGACCGCCGAGGGCCATCTCGATGGCGACCTCGGCGCTCAGCACGTGGTTATAGATATCTTCGTTCTCTTCGTTGAGGCCGTGGATGCCACCCGCTGCGCTGGTGTCACAGCGCGCGCAGTAGAGGCGGATGCGTTCGCTGCTGCCACCGGGGCTCGGCAGGTAGTCGGCAATCAGTTCGCACTCTTCTTCCGCTAGGCTGATCTCCAGACCGCTCTCCTCGCGTGCCTCGCGCCGTGCGACCTCTTGCGGCGCCTCACCCGGCTCGGCAATACCGGCTAACGTCTCCATTACCCACGCTCCGTGCGGATCATCGATGGCGCCGACGCGAAACTGCTCGACGAGCACGACTTCGTCACGCACTGGGTCGTAGGGCAGCACCGAGACCGCCAAGCCACGAATCAGGCACTCGCGCTGCACGACCGGGGTCATGCCGCCGGCAAAGCGTGCGTGGCGAAAGTGGACCCGTTCCAAGGCAAAGAAACCGTCGTAACACCGCTCGCGTTTTACCACCTCGTAGCGTCGCGCCATGCCTGCAACCTCCTCTCTCCAGCAGGGCAGTCCTCTTCACCCTCACGGTAGCACACGCTATCACAGCGTCCTGCCGGCTACTGGGTCAACGCCGCTCGAAGACCGCGAAACTCTCGACGTGGGCGGTGTGCGGGAACATATCCATTACCCCCGCGGCGACCAGGCGGAAGCCGTGCGTATGCACCAGCGATCCGGCATCACGCGCCAAGGTCGCCGGTGCGCACGAGCAGTAGACCACGCGCTCGGCCCCCGTCGCCGCCACCGCCGGCAGCACCTCGGCGGCACCGCTGCGCGGCGGATCGAGCAGCACCGCATCAAAGCGACTGCGAAACTGCGCCGCCGCTGCCGGTTCGCTGAGATCGGCGGCGATAAAGTGCGCGGTGAGCCCATTGGCCGCGGCGTTGCTCTTGGCCCGCGCGACCAGCTCCGCCTCCCCCTCAACCCCTGTGACCTCGGCGCCGGTCTGCGCCAACGGCAGCGTGAAGTTGCCGAGCCCACAAAAGAGATCGAGGATGCGTCGCCCCGGCGCCGGCTCGAGCGCCGCCACCGCGCGCTCGACCATCGCCGTATTGATCACGGCGTTGACCTGGGTGAAATCGGTCGGTTGGAAGGCGAGTTGGATCCCGAAGGGCGCTAGCGTGTAGTCGAGCTGTGGCCCCGTCACTGGGTGCAGCGGCGTGATGCTGCGCTCATCGCCCGGCTGCACCAATACGGCTAAGCCGCTCGTCTCGGCGAAGGCGATCAGGCGTTCGCGATCCTCGTCACTGAGCTCGGCGAGGTGGCGGACCACCACGGCCGCCTGCTCATCGCCGCACGCCACCTCCAGCTGCGGGATCTGCTCGCGGCACGAGAGCTCATTGATCAGCGTCGCCCACTCACCCAGCCGCTCACCGATGCGCGGGTCCAAGACCGGGCAGCTGCTCAGCGGGGTCACCAGCGGGCTGTGCTTTTCGCGAAAGCCGACCAGTACGCCGCCCTTCTTAGGCACGTAACGGACTGCCAGGCGCGCCTTGCGCCGATAGCCCCAGACCGGGCCGGTCAACGCCGGCAGCCACTGCTGCGGCGCCACGCCACCGATGCGCTCAAGCTGCTCGGCCAGCACGCGCTCCTTATGGGCGAGCTGTGCGGCGGGCGGCAGGTGCTGCAGCGCACAGCCACCGCAGATACCAAAGTGCGGGCAGGCCGGGGCGATCCGTTCAGCGGCCGGCTCTAAGATCTCCTCAGCACAGCCCTCGGCGCGCGCCCGGCGCAGTTTGGTGTAGCGAAAGCGGACGCGCTCACCGGGGAGAGCAAAGTCGATAAAGACCGGGCGGCCCCGCTCATCATGGGCGATTCCCCGGCCCTCGTGGCTCATCGCGGTGATATCAGCCGTCACCCACTCCTTCGGCAACCGTCTCTTACGCCCCACGCCACGCCTCCACAAAACGCTGCAGGTGCGGGCGCTCGCTGGCGGTTAAGATGCCGGCGATCTGCTCGTGCGCGCGTTCTAAGTCGTCGTGATCGAGCGCCCCGCGCAGGTGCTGAAAGCGCAAAAAGAGTAGATAGGTGTTCAAGACATCGACCTCGCAGTAGTCACGCACCGCCTTGAGCTCGCCGCGGGCCACCGCGTCGGCGACACCGGCACCGCCGATCCCCATCTTACCGGGCAGTCCGCAGAGCAGCGCGATCTCATCGAGTGGCGCGGCGGCACGCAGCTGAAAGCCGGATAAGACGTCCATCAGATCGAGGTGCCGCTCATGGTAGCGGTTGCGGTAGTTATTGAAGCGAAAGTTGCGATCACCATCGCCGCTCTCCCAGTAGCGCGGCGCAGCGACCCCGTGGATCAGCGCCCGGTAGTGGAGCACCGGCAGATCGAAACCGCCGCCATTCCACGAGACCAGATCGGGGACATAGCGATCCACCCCTTCGAAGAAGCGCCGGATCAACGCCGGTTCATCGTCCTCAAGGTCACCGAGTGACCAGACCCGAAAGCGCCCCTCGATCACCCCGGCCACCGCGATGGCGACGATGCGATGGAGATAGGTGCGGGGAAACTCGCCACCGCCGGTCTCTTGTCGGCGCCGCGCCGCCATGGCGTTGGCCACCCCGGTATCGTCGAGATCGCCGAGATCGAAGAGCCGCCGCCCCCCTTCCAGATCGGGCACCGTCTCGATATCAAAGGCCAGTACGTTCATGGCGCATCCTCTCTTATTCTTTACTGTCCAGCGCGATCGTCTGCCGGGTGGCCGCACGCGCCTGCGGGACCACCGGTCTTCTGGTCATCGGGGCAATCGCCTCGTTGATCGACCCGGTGGGGCAGATCGGACCGATCGGGGCCACCATAGAGGACCACGAAGGCGAGCGCATAGGCCCGCTCATCGCTGATGCTCAGGCACGCCTGCACCACACCGAGCGTCTCCGCCCGCTGCGCCGCGGCCCCGTGCAGGTGCAACAGCGGCCGCCCGCGCCGATCGTGCGCCACCTCCAACAGGCGCAGCGTGATCCCCTCGCTCAGCCCGGTCCCCAGCGCCTTGGCCGCTGCCTCCTTGGCGGCAAAGCGACGGGCCAAGAAGGCGGCGGGCGCGGCGTTGTGGCGCTGCTGCAGCTGTGCCCACTCCGACGGATGGAGCAGCCGCTGGGCAAACCGTTCACCGTGGCGCTGCCACGCCTCTCCGATCCGCGCTACGGCGACGATGTCGGTGCCGATCCCGACAATCACCGCGCTGCCTGGGCGGTATGGGTTACACAGGCTGCGGTACGCATCAGCCGCTTCATCTCACTGACCGCTGGGACCACCCCGGTAAAGAGGGCGCGGGCGACGATGGCATGCCCGATATTGAGCTCGGCGATGCCGGGCAGCGCCGCGATCGCCTCGACGTTATGGTAGTGCAAACCGTGTCCGGCGTTGACCTGGAGCCCCTGCGCCTGGGCGTGGACAACCGCCCGCTGCAGCCGTTCGAGCTCAGCGGCCTGCTGCTCGGCATCAATCGCCTCGGCGTAGGCGCCGGTGTGCAGCTCGATCACCGGGGCTCCGGCGGCCGCGGCGGCATCGATCTGGACCGGCTCCGGGTCGATAAAGAGCGAGACTCGAATGCCGGCGGCGGTCAACTGCGCACAGGCGGCAGCGACCGTCGCAGCGGCGGCGGCGACATCGAGCCCCCCTTCGGTGGTGAGTTCGGCGCGGCGCTCGGGGACGAGGCAGCAGTCGCTCGGGCGCAAGCGGGTCGCGATGGTGAGCATCTCCTCGGTGACCGCCATCTCAAGATTGAGGCGGGTCTGTACATGCGCAAGCAGCTCTGCGACATCGCGATCTTGAATATGGCGGCGATCCTCGCGCAGATGCACGGTGATCGCATCGGCCCCGCCCTGCTCAGCCGCGGCAGCGGCGTGCAGGATATCGGGGTAGCGGGTGCCGCGCGCTTGGCGCAACGTTGCGACGTGGTCGATATTGACCCCTAACTGGATGGCCCGGTGTGGCTGCATCTGTGACTGCATCGTCGTCGTTGCCGACATCGTCTCTTGATACTCCTTCGTACTGGTACTGCTTGCTCTCTACGACTGCGCGACTGCGACTGAGCGACTGCACAACTGGGCGCTGGGCGCACCTGCTTCGGCGCTGGCGCTGCGCCCGTCCCGCCAGCCCTCTGGCCGCCTATCACCAACCTAGCCCGCCGCGGCCCCGCTGCGCCAGAGTTCGCGACTGCGCAGACGGCGCCCGCCAAGACGCTGATCGATCACGCAGCGCAGCAGGCGGCGTGCCTCACCGCGGTGCGGCTCTTGGGTCAGCGGATTCTGGGCCGGGTCGCGGCTCTGATGAGCCAGGTCGCGTTGGCGGGGTCGCTGGACCAGTGGCTCTTGGGTCGCTTGGGTCGCTTGGGTCGCTTGGGTCGGCGAATCCTGGATCAGCGGCTCTTGAATCAGCAGCCCCGGGGTCGGCGACTCTTGAGCCGCTTGGGCCTGCCACTGCGGCGGCTCGATCAGCGGCTGCGGCGCTGCGGCAGCGAGTGCTAAGAGCGTCTCGCCGCTGACCGCCACGCCGCTGTCTCGATCGAGACCGCTCCAAGCTGGCTCGGCGCAGCAGCTCGGACCATACTCAGGCCGATAGCGGTAGTGGGCACCCGGGTCAATCGGTGCCCCGTCGACATCTTCGGTGAGCATCAGGCCGTAGCCGGCCTCGGCCAGCAGCGTCACCTCAAAGCCGCGCAGGGCTGGCTCCCACTGCGCACCGCTGAGACCATCGATGGCCGCCGTATAGGCGACCCAACTGCGCGGCGACGGCTCATCGCGGCGCAGCAGGGCGAGCAGCAGCTCAGCCATGTAGAAGCCGCACGCCAGCGCATTGCCCCGCAGCCCGCATCCAGCCCCGGCCTGCTCGACCTGCTGCAGGCTCTTTAACTCACCGCGTCCGCTCCAGCCGACCTGCAACGGGATAAAGGGCTCGAGCAGACCGCCCCAACCGCGGCGCTGCGCCCCGCGCGCCACCGCGCCGACTCGCCCGTGCGCCTCGGTGAAGAGCTCAAGCAGGGCGCTCGTCTCGCGGTAGGGGCGCCGGTGCAACACCCACGCCGGCTGCCCCTCAACGGACATCGTCGCCGTCACTCGCCGTAGCCGAGCTCACGCAGCGCACGCGCATCGTCACTCCACTGCGCCTTGACCTTGACCCACAGCTCAAGGTGGACCTGCTCGCCGAGCAGCTGCTCGATCTCGCGCCGCGCCAGGGAGCCGACCTTCTTAAGGCGCTTGCCGCGCTCACCGATGACGATCGGCTTCTGCGCCTCGCGTTCGACCCAGATCAACGCCGCGATCTTGCTCACCCCTCCACCCCGCTCAAACCCCTGGATCTGAACACTCGTTGCGTACGGCAACTCATCGCCGAGGGCAACGATCAGCTGCTCGCGGATCAACTCAGCGAGGCGGAACCCGACGTCTCGATCGGTGATCTGATCGTGCGGGAAGAGCGGCGGACCGGGCGGCAGGCGGGTCACCACTTCCTCTTGCAAGCGATCGAGGTTGCGCCGACGCAGCGCCGAGATCGGCACCACCGCAGCAAACTCGCGCAACTCGCTCAACCGCTCGATATGCGGCAGCAGTTGCCGCTTATCGGCGACTCGATCGACTTGATTGATCGCCAGAATGACCGGTGCCGAGACGTTTGCCAGCGCGGCGAGCGCCCGCTCGTCCTCCTCGCCCCACTCCAGCGCGCGGGTCACCAGCAAGACGACGTCGATCTCTTCCAGCGCCGCCAAGGCTGCGCGATTGAGTTCGCGATTTAAGGCGCGCTGACCGCGTGCGTGCAGCCCTGGGGTATCGACCCAGACCACCTGCGCCTGTTCCTGATGCAGCACCCCTAAGATACGATGACGCGTCGTCTGCGGCTTGCGCGTCGCGATGCTTACCTTTTCGCCCAGCAGCGCATTCAGGAGCGTCGACTTACCGACGTTTGGGCGACCGATGATGGCACAGAGGCCGCTGTGTTCGAGTGCAACGAAGGGCTGCTGCTCGTCCGCGCTCACTGCTCACCTCCCCACTGTTCGCCCCGCTGCTCGCCGTATCGATCCGCATCGAGTTGCACCAGCATCGCCTGGGCGGCCTGCTGCTCGGCTTGCCGCCGGCTGCCCGCCTCACCAAGCGTAGTTAATGGGCTGTCCTCAAGCCGGCACTCGACGTGGAATCGCTGATGATGCGCCCGCCCGCTGACGGCAAGGACTTGGTAAGCGGGCAGTGGCCGGCGCTTCGACTGCAGCACCTCTTGCAACCGCGTCTTGGGATCTTTCAGCCCGCCGGCGGCCGGCAACGACTCAAGCCGCTGGGCGTAGAGGCCAACGATCACCTCCGCGGCACGGGTAAAATCACTATCGAGGTAGACAGCCCCGAAGAGCGCTTCGAGGGTATCGGCGAGGATCGAGTCGCGACGGTGTCCGCCGCTTTTCAGCTCGCCACCACCCAAGCGAAGGTAAGCGCCGAGGTCGAGATCGCGGGCGATCGCTGCCAGTGTTGCGCGATTAACCAGGCTTGCGCGGAGGCGCGATAACGACCCTTCGCTATCCTGGGGCCGCCGGTGAAAGATCTCGTGGGCGATGACGAAGTTTAGGATCGCATCGCCGAGGAACTCGAGCCGCTCATTGTGATCGACACCCGCGCTGCGGTGGGTCAACGCCTCCTGCAGCCGCGCCGCCTCCTTAAACTGGTACCCGAGCTGACGCTGCAGCGTCGACAGATCGCCCATACCCACTACTCGATTCGTTTTCCGATCCGATCCCAAGCGATCCCGCCCTCCTGCGAATCCCAACTCATCCAGATGATAAAGGCCCGACCGGCCAGGTAGTCATCGGAGACCGGACCCCAGACCCGGCTATCGGCACTGCGATCGCGGTTATCGCCCACGGCAAAAAACTGACCCTCTGGAACGGTGTAGGTGAAATTGCCCGATGGAGAATCGGGGTGGTGCACGATCTGATACTCACGATCGCCCACTTGCTCGCGACGCACCAGCGCCGGTCCATCGACATCGCCGCGCTCATAGGCACCGACATCGCTCTGTTCGAGACGCTCGCCGTTGACGTAGAAGACTCGATCTTGATAGCGGATCTCATCGCCCGGCAGCCCGATGATGCGCTTGATGTAGTCCTGACTCGGATCGACCGGGTAGCGGAAGACCGCCACATCGCCGCGCTCCGGCTCCCCGTTGCCGAAGAGACGCGTGCGCACGATCGGCAGCCGCACCCCGTAGGCCGACTTGTTGACCAGGATAAAGTCGCCCGCCTGTAGCGTCGGCAGCATCGAGCCGGAGGGGATGCGAAACGGCTCGGCGGCGAATGAGCGCAACAGCAGAACGATCAAAATGATCGGAAAGAGGGTACGCGGCAGATCGATGTACCAGGGGTCTTGATCGCGATCGACGCCCTCGCGCTCGCGCAGCCAGCGATCCCACGCCCAGACCAGGCCGCTGAGCAGGGTCAACACTACCAATAGCAGCTCGAAGCTCATCCGTTTGTCCGTTTATTGATTAATCCGGTTGTCGTCCGGTTATGTCGTCCAGTTATACAGCGTCTCACTCGCGCGAAGAGTCGACCCGCAGCACGGCGAGGAAGGCGTCTTGCGGGATCTCGACCTTACCGATCTGCTTCATGCGCTTCTTACCCTCTTTTTGGCGCTCCAGCAGCTTGCGCTTACGCGAAACGTCACCGCCGTAGCACTTCGCGGTTACGTTCTTGCGCATCGCCTTAACCGTACTACGGGCAATGATCTGATTGCCGATCGCCGCCTGAATGGCCACCTCGAACATCTGCCGCGGGATGATCTCTTTAAGTCGCTCGACGAGCGCGCGCCCGCGGTGGTAGGCGTGCTCGCGGTGAACGATATTCGAGAGCGCATCGACGCGATCGCCGTTGATCAGCACGTCGAGCTTGACCAGGTTATCGGCCTTAAAACGCTTAAGCTCGTAATCGAAGGAGGCAAAGCCGCGCGAGGCCGACTTAAGCCGGTCGAAGAAGTCGAGCACCACCTCGCTCAACGGCATCTCGTAGATCAGCGAGATCTGCTGCCCGACGTACTGCATCTCCTTCTGCGTGCCGCGCTTCTCTTCGCACAGGGCCAGTACGTTGCCGACGTACTCCTGCGGCACCAGGATACTGGCCTCAATCATCGGCTCGCGCATCTCGGCAATCTCACCGTTGGGCGGTAGATTGGCCGGGTTATCGATCTCTAGCGTCTGCCCGTCGTTGGTGACGACGTGGTGAACGACGGTCGGCGCGGTAGTGACCAGATCGAGATCGTACTCGCGCTCCAACCGCTCCTGAATGATCTCCATGTGGAGCATCCCGAGGAAGCCGACGCGAAAGCCAAAGCCGAGTGCCTGTGAGTTCTCCGGCTCGTATTTGAGTGCCGAGTCGTTCAGGCGTAGCTTGCCGAGGGCGGTGCGCAACGCCTCGAAGTCATCGGAGCTGCTCGGAAAGAGGCCGGCAAAGACGCGCGGCTGTACCTGCTTAAAGCCGGGCACCGGGCTCTCCGCCGGACGCGCTGCGTGCGTCAACGTCGCGCCGACCGGCGCACCATCGATATCCTTGATCCCGGCAACGACGTAGCCGACCTGCCCCGGCAGCAGCGAGTCGCGCGGCGTCCGCTTCGGGGTGAAGATACCGAGTTCATCGACCTGGAACTCGCGGCCGGTCGCCATCACGCGGATCCGATCGCCCTTGCGCAGTTCACCATCGAAGACCCGCGCCAGAGTCACCACCCCGAGGTAGTTATCGAACCACGAGTCCATGATCAACGCTTTGAGCGGCTCATCGGGGGCGCCGCGTGGCGCTGGAATGCGCTGCACCAGCGCCTCAAGCAGCTCCTCGACCCCCTCTCCGGTCTTGGCACTGACCCGCAGCGCCTCGGCAGCATCGAGGCCGATGATCTCCTCGATCTGCTCCAGCACCCGCTCCGGCTCGGCGGAGGGCAAATCGATCTTATTGAGCACCGGAATGATCTCGAGGTCTTGCTCCAGTGCGGTGTAGCAGTTGGCGACACTCTGAGCCTCGACCCCTTGTGAGGCGTCGACGACGAGCAGCGCCCCCTCACAGGCGGCAAGAGAGCGCGAGACCTCGTAGGAGAAGTCGACGTGGCCCGGGGTGTCGATGAAGTTAAGCTCGTAGGTCTGGCCATCACGGGCGCGGTACTCCAACGAGACGCTCTGCGCCTTGATCGTAATACCGCGCTCGCGCTCGATATCCATCGAGTCGAGCACCTGCTCGCTCATCTCCCGCTCGGTCAGCGTCCCGGCGCTCTGGATAAAACGATCCGAGAGCGTCGACTTGCCGTGATCGATGTGCGCGATGATCGAGAAGTTTCTTATATGGCTGATTTTTTTGCGGCTTTCGCTATTAGACATGCATCAAAGTCCGGTTCACGTAGACCTCTGCGTACCCGGCTGAGCGGGCAGCGAAGCGAGCGCGATCAATAAAGTTGCCGGTATTGTACAGCGCGGAACCGGGGTTGTCTTGACGGCCTGGCCTCAACGAGCGACAGATCTCGGCTAGTTCCCGTCGGAACGGCACTGAACCCCCGACTCAAACTCAGGACAGGCGCGGGTCACTGTCCGTCCATCAGCAATCCAGTCGGTGATGCCCTCGGTGATGTTATAGACCTGCTCATAGTCGAGCTGCTCGGCGAGCGCCCGCGCTAGGAAGGCGGTGCGGTTGCCCACCCGGCAGATGATCATAAAGGGCTCGTCGCGCTCGACGAGTTGAGCCAACTGCTCGGGGAAGTCGGGAACGAAGCGCCCCCGCCAATCGAAGGCCGTCAGCAGATAGCTGCCCTCGACGACGCCGGTCTGCTGCCACTCGTCGGGGCGCCGGATGTCGATCAGCGTCACACCCTCCGCTGCCAATTCGGCCAGCTCGTCGTTGCTGAGGTTGCCGTAAGGCGGGGCGGCCACCGCCACCAGCTCGACCTCGAAACGGAGCGTGGCGTTGGGCGGAATCACACCCCCGGCACCGCGCTCGCCGTAGGCCAAGTGGGGCGGAATCACCAGCTCACGCTTGCCCCCTTCGCGCATCCCCAACAGCCCCTGTTCCCAGCCTGGGATCACCTGCCCTTGCCCCAGCACCAGGGTAAAGGGCTGCCCGCGGGTGCGGCTCGAATCGAACTGAGTGCCATCCTCCAGCCAACCGGTGTAGTGCACCTGGATCACCGAGTGGCGCTCAGCAACCGCCCCCTCCCCCACCTCGATATCGCGAATCTCGACCTCGGCAAAGGCCACCGGGGCCACCGCAAGCGCCCCCGTAATCGCAACCGCCAGCAGCAATTTGATGATCGGCATTCGTTCCCACCCAAGAGATAGAAGTCGTAGAGTTCTATTATGGCACAGCGTGGGGTGCGATAAGCGGCACCGCTGCACGGGTGGACTCAGTTTTCGGTTAGGGAGACACTGATTTATTCCGGCCCTGCCGTTCCGCTGTCGGTCCGGAGTTGAGATAATACGGCTCTGGCCCACAACCGAGAGTGCGCCCCCGATGCAATCGAGCTTCTCTGATCTGGAATATGCCGC
>NZ_NRRN01000018.1 GCF_016583625.1 Halorhodospira abdelmalekii
CCTCCCAGCTGCCCCCTCTGCCTGCCCCGCTTCGTGCGCCGCTTCGTGTCCCGCTTCGACGTGCTCCTCGACATTCATCAAGACATAACGCGCCGCGTTCCAGAGCTTGTTGCAGAAGTTGCGATAGCCCTCGACCCGTCCAAGATCGAAGACGATGTCGCGCCCAGTCGTCGCCAGCGAGGCGAAGGTAAAACGCAGTGCATCGGTGCCGTGGGCGCCGATACCGTCGGGGTAGTGGCGCCGGGTCATCTGCTCGATACGCGCGGCCAGTTTCGGCTGCATCATATCGGCGGTGCGCTTAGCGACCAGTGACTCCAGGTCGATGCCGTCGACGATATCGAGCGGGTCGAGGACGTTGCCCTTCGACTTCGACATCTTCTGCCCGTCCGGATCACGCACCAGGCCGTGGATGTAGACCTCGCGAAACGGGACATCGCCCATAAAGTGAAGGCCCATCATGATCATCCGGGCGACCCAGAAGAAGATGATATCGAAGCCGGTGACCAGCACCGAGCTCGGGTAGAAGGTGCGCAGCTCGGGGCGCTCCTCCGGCCAGCCGAGGGTCGAGAAGGGCCACAGCGCCGAAGAGAACCAGGTATCCAGGACATCCTCATCGCGCCGCAGTACAGTGGTCGCGCTCAAACCGTGACGCTCGCGCACCTCGGCCTCCGAGCGCCCAACGTAGACCGCACCGGCCTCGTCGTACCACGCCGGAATGCGGTGCCCCCACCAAATCTGACGCGAGATGCACCAGTCCTGAATGTTGCGCAACCACTCATAGTAGGTCTTATCCCAGTTGCCGGGGATAAAGCGGATGCGCCCCTCTTCGACCGCCGCGATCGCCGGCTTGGCCAGCGGCTCAGTGTGTACAAACCACTGCCAGGTGAGGTATGGCTCGATCACCGCCCCGCTGCGATCACCGCGCGGCACCATCAGCGTATGCGCCTCGACCTCCACGAGCAGGCCGGCGGCGCGCAGATCCTCGACGACACGCTCGCGTGCCGCGTAGCGGTCGAGCCCGCGATAGCGCTCCGGGGCGTTGTCGTTGATCGCTGCCTCTTCGGTGAAGATATTGATACGCGGCAGACCGTGGCGCTCACCGACAGCAAAGTCATTAAAGTCGTGAGCCGGCGTGATCTTCACACAGCCGCTGCCGAACTCCGGGTCGACGTAGTCGTCGCCGACGATCGGGATCTCGCGCTCGACCAGCGGCAGGCGGACGGTGCCCCCGATCAGGTGGGCGTAGCGCTCATCTTCCGGATGGACCGCAACGGCGGTATCGCCGAGCATCGTCTCCGGGCGCGTGGTGGCAACCACAACACTCCCCTCGCCGTCGCTGAGCGGATAGCGCATATGCCAGATGTGGCCCGACTCCTCCTCGGCGATCACCTCCAGATCGGAGACCGCGGTATGCAGCACCGGGTCCCAGTTCACCAGACGCTCGCCGCGATAGATCAACCCCTCCTCATAGAGGCGGACAAAGACCTCGGTGACCGCCTGCGAGAGCCCATCGTCCATGGTAAAGCGCTCGCGCGCCCAGTCGACCGAGGCCCCCATGCGGCGCAGCTGCCGGGTGATCGTGCCGCCAGACTCCGCCTTCCACTGCCAGATCCGCTCAAGAAAGCGCTCGCGCCCGAGATCGTGCCGGGTCAGTCCCTCGGCCTCCAATTGCCGCTCGACCACCATCTGGGTGGCGATCCCGGCGTGATCCGTCCCCGGCTGCCAGAGCGTATTGCGTCCGCGCATGCGCTGATAGCGGATGAGGGCGTCCATCACGGTATCTTGGAAGGCGTGTCCCATGTGCAGCGTGCCGGTGACGTTCGGCGGCGGGATCATGATGCAGTAGGGCTCGCCGGTGCCGCTGGGGGCGAAGTGGCCGCCTTGCTCCCAGAGGGTGTAGAGCTCGCTCTCAATGGCGCTCGGGTCGTACGTCTTCTCCATCTAAGCCTCTTGTCTGAGTGAGTGGGTCGCTGCTTGAGTGCTGTTGCTGTCGTTGTTTGACCGTGTCCGTGTCCGTGTCCGCGACCGTCTGCGTGGTCTGCGCGGTCTGCGCGGTCTGCGTGGTCTGCGTGACCGTGGTCTTTTGTGGCGCCTGTCGCAGCGCCGCCCGCAAAGCCTCATCGACGGTGTGGCGCAGCACATGCTGATTCTGCTGCAGTACTGCCGGGAGTCGTTGTGCCAGTTCACTGCGCAGCTCTTGCAGCAGGGCGCGCTGAGCGCGTTGCTCGATCTCGTGGCGCACCGTCGGCGGAATGCTGGCAATTGCCTCTTCCCGCAACTGCGCATCGCCCTCCCACAAGGCTCGTATGGAGGGCGGTGGCGGCGCCGGTAAGTGCGGCTCGCTAGCGGCTGCCGTGTGCGTCGGTGCCGCTTCACCGAGCCACGGACCGTCGGCCTGGCGAACCTGCTCGCCGGTGAAGATCACGTCGTAGAGCAGCGGCGGGGTGGGGGCTTCGGGCTCTGCGGCAATTGGGTCGAGTTCGCTCGGCGCTGTAGTGTGTTCCGCCGTGGTCTTGACACCTGCGGGGGTGTGGTTTGTCGGCGGTGTGCGGTGTAACTCTGGCCGCTGTGGCTCTGGCCCTGGCCGCTGTGACTCTGGCCGCTGTGACTCTGGCCTCTGTGACTCTTGTTGGCCCGAGCTCTTCTGGCCAGGTCCCGGCGAACTCGGCCCCCGCTGGCTTGGGCCGGTCTGGCGGGGTGTATTGCTGCTCTGTGTCGTCTTCTCGTTCACCGCTCTCGCCCCTCGCCGATTCGATGCGTGCGCGGTTTGTGCCCGTGTTGTTGATAGCTCTTATAGCGTTGCCGTCCGGGAGTGACGACGCTTTCGCGTTGGTCGATGATCTCGCTGAGGCGTTGGCGCTGCGCCCAGGTGTGCGGTACGGTGTCGGTTAAGTTGATCAGCACTGGATCGTCACTCAGTTCGGGCTGTTGTCCGATAGTGACGGGCTCACCCTCGCGCTCTGGCTGGACAGCGTGCGGGATGAAGCTGCCCTGCCGGAAGGTCCAGAGCAGGCGATCGAGGCGTGCGCTCTGTTCATCGTCGGCGGTCAGCAGCAGCACGCGCAGCCCCCGTTCGTAGGCCTTTTCGGCGATGCGGCAGGCGAGTTGTTCACGCGCGCTCGCGCCCGCTTGATCGATGATGTAGAAATCGATCTCGGTCACCTCTTAGCTCCTCTCGGCGTGCTGCGTTATCTGGTTGAGGTCGGGGTTTTGCGCTGAGCCTTCCCTGGGCTCCTTCGATCCACTAGTATCCTCTGCGCGACCTTAAACCATAGTGTACGGAAAGGTATGGTGCTTGTGCACATCTACCTCCCCCCTCATCCGCTGTCGATCGTCGACCGTTATCTGGTGCGCGAGGCGCTGCTGGCGATGGTGGCGGTCTTTCTGGTGCTCTTTGTCGTCTTGGCGGCCAATCGCACCATCGAATACTTGACCGAGGCCGCCGGCGGTGAGCTGCCCAGCGCAGCAGTGGCCACCCTCATGGGACTGCAAATTCTACGCTATCTCGGAGTGGTGATCCCGGCGGCGCTTTTTTTGGGGCTGGTGCTGGCGATGGGGCGCCTCTATCGCGATAGCGAGCTGCCGGTGTTGGCGGCCTGTGGCCTGGGGCCGGCGCGGATCGCTCGCGGGTTGCTCTATCTGGCAGTGCCGGTGGCGCTGCTGGTGGCGTTGCTGAGCCTCTTCGTGGCGCCGTGGGCCAGCTATACCAGCGATGTCTACATCGAGGAGGCGGCACGAACTGCTGATATCGGGGCGTTGCGCGAGGGGCGCTTTATTGGCGGAGGACAGGGGACCATCTACGCCGGTGGGGCGACGAAGGGGGGGCAGCTGCAGGAGATCTTCGTGCATGTCCGCTATGCCGATCGCGAGGCGATTGTGCGCGCCGCCCGTGGCGAGCAGCTCTTCGATCCGGAGAGCGGCCAGCGTTACTTTATTTTCAGCGACGGCTATCGCTACGACGGCCGCCCGGGCGAGCTCGACTGGAGCGTGACCCGCTTTGAGCGGCACGGCCTGCTGGTCGATACGTATGAGCCGGTTGAGGTCAGGCGCGATCGCGAGGGGACGCCTTCGATTGAGCTCTGGGAGCGCGGTTCAGCGCGCGACTGGGCCGAGCTGCATTGGCGGGCCTCGATGCCGCTCATGGTGGTGGTATTGACGTTGTTGGCGGTGCCGCTGGCCAAGGCCGAGCCGCGTGATGGCCGCTACGGTAAGCTGCTCAGCGCGGTATTGGTCTTCGTGGTCTACTTTCAGTTGCTGAGTACCGGGCGCGAGTGGATCGAGCAGGGTGACATCCCGGGTGAACTCGGTCTGTTGTGGGTGCATGCGCTCGGGGTTATGGTGGCCGTGGTGTGGACGTGGCGGCGCTTCGGTCGGCGTTGGCGGCTGTGGCCTGGTGGCACCGGTGTTGGGGCGGTGGGCGGTCAGCAGCCCGCTGCCGCACAGAGCGCACAGAGTGGGCCGCGGACTGAAGACAGTGGTCCGGATCGGCGTGAGTCCTAAGATGTGGATCTTGACCGGGTATTTGGCGCGTGTGGTGATTGGTGCCTCGCTGGTGGCGCTGGTCGCAATTTTGGCGCTCGATTTCGTCTTCGCTCTGGTCGATGGGGTCGCCGATGCGCGCAAGGAGACCGGCGATATCCTGATCGAGGCCGCCCTTGGGGTGCCGGAGCTGGCCTACGAGGCCTTCCCCTTTGCGACCTTAATCGGCACGCTGATGGGGCTGGGGGCCTTAGCGGCACGTCAAGAGCTGACGGCGATGCGCGCAGCCGGCGTCTCGGTGTTGCAGATCGCCGCCGCAGTGCTCGCCGGCGGTCTGGTGTTGGCGCTCTTTGCAACAGCCATCGGTGAGTACTTGGTGCCGCAAGCGGAGCGTCAGGCGGCGGCGATGCGTGGTGTGGCCGAGGCCGACCGGCTGCGGACCGGTCCAGATGGGGCGCTGTGGGCGCGCGTTGGCGACGATTTCTTGCGTGCCGAGCGCCCGCGCTCAAGTGCTCATCTGGAGCGGGTGACGGTCTACCGCTTCGATAGCGGGCGTTTGGTTAAACGCATCGAGGCCGCCGATGCGCACTACTGGCGCGATCGCTGGGTCTTCTCCGCGGTGGCTGTCATGGAGTTGGCGCCGCTGCCGGAGGTGATCGTCGCGCCGGGCGAGGAGCCGGGAGCGAGCGCCCTGTTTGCGCAGCTCTCGGCCTATCCCGGTGTTATCGGGGTGCCCGGGCTGATCCAGCAGGAGCGGTTCGAACAGTGGCAGTGGGATGGGGCCTTGAGCCCGGAGGTGCTCGGCGTCGTCGTCGCCGACCCGCGGAGTCTACCGGCTGGGCAGCTGGCGACCTACATTCGCTATCTGGAAGCGAATGAACTCGATAGCGCGCAGTATCGGTTGGCGCTCTGGGAGAAGGTGGCAACTCCGTTAGCGACCCTGGCCATGATCCTGGTAACGGTGCCGCTGGTCTTCACGGCAGCACGCTCTTCAGGGGCGGGGCAGCGGATTGTCCTAGGGATTTTGCTCGGGGCTGGATTCTTTTTGCTCAATCGTGCCTTCGGGCAGGCGGGGATCGTCTACGGCTTACCGCCCTCGCTAGCTGCGCTCTTGCCGGCGCTGCTCTTTATGGCTGTTGGAGTTTGGGGGACGCTGCGGGTGCGCTGAATCGCTACGCTGCCGGTCCAGCACTCGTGCCCGGAGCGCCCGGAGAGAGGAGCGCCTTGAAAAAAAGGTTTTTATGATCTGGTCGGGCTTCTCTTGAGCACCCAGGTCCCGGCCAGGCGGTCGTGCAGGGTGCGCTTGTCGCGGTCAAATAGCGCCCAGAGGAAGCCGCCACCGAGCAGCAGCCACGAGAGTATGGCGAAGAGAAAGCGCTTGCTGGCGAGGCCGAGGTCGGGGTGCTGGCCTTGCGCATCGACGATGTAGAGCCCCCAGGCGCGCATACCAAGGGTTGCTCCATCGTGCATCCAGAAGCCGACGAAGAAGACGTAGAGGATGGCGGCTAGATAGACGCGCAGCAGAGAGTCGCCGGTGTTGACGTCTTCGGCTCCGGTGAAATAGGCGCCCAGCATCAAGTAGATCAGGGTGGCGACGACAACGATGGAGAGCGCGAGCAGCGTATCGTAGAAAAGCGCGGCGAGGCGAGTCCAAAAGGCGGGCGGCTGTGGTGGTGGCTGAGGTCGCTTCGGGGAGGGCGTCGGCACGGCTCGTCTCGCAGTGATCACTCGAGTTCGGCGCGGAATCGTGCGCTCCTCGCCGCTGCCAGTTTGGCGCTCCCAAGGGGATTCGAACCCCTGTTACCGCCTTGAGAGGGCGGCGTCCTAACCACTAGACGATGGGAGCAAAACAGATACCGCAAAGGCTGAACTGATCGCCTTGAGGATGGTATTATACCGATCCGTACTCTATGGACAAGGGTGTTTGGACATTTCGTTGGAATATAGCGAAAGCGTTCTCAGTCAGGGCGAGCTGTCGAAGGTCGAGCCGACCATTATCCCTCGCGATGCGCATCGGATCTCGCGAGCCGATATCAGTGACAACGCCCTCAAGGTGCTCTACCGGCTGCGCAAGGCCGGCTACCAGGCCTACATGGTCGGTGGCGGGGTGCGCGATCTCTCCTTAGGCCGCGAGCCGAAAGACTTCGACGTCGCGACCGATGCCCGCCCCGAGGAGGTGCGGCGGCTCTTTCGCAATTGCCGTCTGATCGGACGGCGTTTTCGTCTTGCGCACGTCTGCTTTGGGCCTGAGATCATTGAGGTGGCGACCTTTCGGGCGCTGCACTCCTCCGCCCAAGACGATCTTGAGGGAGATGTCGCTTACGAGAACGGCCGCATCGTGCGCGATAATGTCTACGGCACGCTCGCTGAAGACGCCCTGCGGCGCGATTTCACGGTCAACGCCCTCTACTACAACATAGCGGACTTCTCGCTGGTCGACCACGCCGGTGGTATGCAAGATCTGCAGAGTGGCCTGATCCGCCTGATCGGTGAGCCCTACGAGCGCTTCCGGGAGGATCCAGTGCGCATGTTGCGGGCGGTGCGCTTTGCTCTGAAGCTAGGGTTCCGCATCCACCCGAGCACGGCGCGGCCGATTCCCGAGTTGGCGGCAAGCCTGGCGGAGATGCCACCGGCTCGCCTCTTCGATGAGTCGCTGAAACTCTTTCTCTCCGGGATGGCGCTGGAGGCCTTCGAAATGCTGCGCCACTACGGTCTCTTTGCGCCGCTGTTGCCGGTGACGACGGCGGCCTTGGAGGCCGACGGTGACCGGCAGTGGGTGCCGTTTTTGGCCGCAGCGCTGCGCAGCACCGATGAGCGTATCGGCGCCGATAAGCCGGTGACGCCGGCCTTTCTCTTTGCCGCGTTGCTGTGGCCGGCGGTTCGCCTGCGCGAGCGCGAACTGCGTGCCGCTGGTGAGTCGCCAGCCCCAGCGCTGCAGCAGGCCGGAGCCGAAGTGCAGGCGGCGCAGCAAGCGCGCATCGCCTTACCGAAGCGTTTTAGCATCCCGATGCGCGAGATCTGGGCGATGCAGTCGCGTTTGGCGCGCCGCGGCGGCAAGCGGGCACAGCGGTTGATGGGGCATCCGCGGTTTCGTGCTGCCTACGACTTTCTTGAGCTGCGGGCCGCCGCCGGTGATGCTCCGGGCGATCTAGCACAGTGGTGGCGTCAGCTCCAAGAGCAGGCGCCGGCGTCCCCAGATGCCGCTGCAGGCCGTGCCACTACGCGCCGTGCTGCGGCATCGCGGTCGCTTCCGGTCGCCGGTGCATCGGAGCTGACGGCCGAGGTCGAAGAGGTCACGGCAGCGGCGTCGACGGGCGAGCGCAGTGCCGCTAAGCCTGGACGCCGCCGCGGTGGCCGTCGCCGAGGGGGCGCGCGGACGCAGCGGGGCGCTCCGGCTACCGACAGCGGCGGCAGCGGCGACGGATGAGCGCGCAAGCGGACAGTGCAGCCGCTACGCCGGTGGCTGCCTACATCGGATTGGGCAGCAATCTGGGGGATCCGCTGTGGCAGCTGACCGTCGCGGTGCGGCGGTTAGCAGAGTTGCCGGTCTCGCAGCTGACCGGGCTGTCGGCCTTCTATCGCAATCCGGCGCTGTCGGCTCCCGGGTTGGCGGCGCAGCCCGATTTCGTCAACGCCGTGGCCGAACTGCGCACGCACCTGAGTGCCGAGCGGCTGCTTGCAGCGCTGCACCGGATCGAGGCGCGACAGCAGCGCCGGCGCGATCCACAGCAGCGCTGGGGGCCGCGGACGCTCGATCTCGATCTGCTGCTCTACGGCGAACTGTGCACGACGAGCGCTCAGCTGCAGGTGCCGCATCCCCGCTTGACAGAGCGCCCCTTTGCCTTGTATCCCCTGGCCGAGATCGCTCCGACAGCGCTGATTCCAGGACAGGGACGGGCTGCCGAGCTCGCAGCGCACCTCGATCGTAGCACGCTGGTGCGTCTACCAGCGCCGGCGTGCTCGCTGCCCGATCGCAACCGCTCCGGCGGGGAGCGGTCGGTTGGGTGCTCGACCGAGCCGGAGTACGATCAACTTTTATAGCGTCTATCCATAAGCGGCGTCTCTGCCGCATCCTGAATCGATTACAGCACCTACGAGATCTCGCACTATGAGCCCTACGGATGCCGTTGTTGCCCCGCTTGGTGCCCCGGTAACCGTCGCCCGCTTAGCGGCGATGAAGGCGGCAGGCGAACCCATTGCTTGTCTGACCGCTTACGATTTTAGTTTCGCCGCTGCGAGCGAACGCGCCGGTGTCGAGTTGCTGCTCGTCGGCGATTCGCTCGGGATGGTCATCCAGGGCTACGAGACGACCTTGCCGGTGACGGTCGACGACATCATCTATCACACCCGCTGTGTCCGCCGCGGTGTGCGCAACGTCTTAGTCGTCGCCGATATGCCCTTTATGAGTCACACCGCCGTTGAGCTCGGGCTGCACAACGCCGGACGGCTTATGAAGGAGGGCGGGGCGCAAATGGTCAAGCTTGAGGGCGGTGCTGAGCAGGCAGCACTGGTGGCGCGACTGAGCGAGAATGGGATTCCAGTCTGCGCGCACCTCGGTCTGAAGCCGCAGCGCGTCCATAAGCTTGGCGGTTACCGGGTGCAAGGGCGGACAGCGGCCGAGGAGCAGGCGATGGAGGCCGACGCCCGCGCCCTGGAGCAGGCGGGTGCCGATCTGCTCATCTTAGAGTGCGTACCGGCGCCGTTGGCCGAACACTTGGCCGCTGTTCTGCGGATGCCGGTTGTCGGGATCGGAGCCGGGGGCGGGTGTGATGGGCAGATCTTGGTCCTTCACGACGTGCTCGGGGTGACCGCGCAGCCGCCGCGTTTTGCCCACGACTTTCTCAGTGAAGGGAGTGAGGGGGGCGGCGGCACGGGGGTCGTCGGGGCGCTGCAGCGCTACGTCGTCGCCGTCAAGGGTCGGCGTTTTCCCGCTCCGCAGCACAGCTTCTAAGGCAACGGGTTGGCAAGCATGGCAACAGGCGTAATGAGCGCACCGAATGCAACAGGTACAACAGGCCCAACAGAAGCGGTCTTTTGTGTAATCGAGACGCGCGCGCGCATGCGTGCACTCTCCCGAGAGTGGCGCGCCGCCGGGGCGCGGATTGGGCTGGTGCCGACGATGGGCAATCTGCACCGGGGCCACTTACAGCTCGTCGAGCAGCTGGCCGCACAGGTTGATCGCCTGGTGGTCTCGATCTTCGTCAATCCGCTGCAGTTCGGTCCGAGCGAAGACTACACTGCCTACCCGCGCACGCTCGCTGCCGATCTCGAAGCGCTCGCCGCCTATCCGGTTGCAGCGGTTTTGGCCCCGCCGGTCAACGAGATCTACCCAGCCGGCGCGCTGCGGACGCAGATCGACGTGCCGGCGTTGACCAATACGCTCTGTGGTGCCGATCGTCCCGGCCACTTTGCCGGTGTGGCGGCGGTTGTTACCAAGCTGTTAAACATCGTCGAGCCCGATCTTGCCATCTTCGGGCGTAAGGACTATCAGCAGTTGCAAGTGGTGCGACAGCTCGTTGCCGATCTCGATCTGCCGACGCAGATTGTCGCTGCGGCAACGGTCCGTGAACCGGATGGGTTGGCGTTGAGTTCACGCAATCAATATCTCGATCCGGCGCAGCGGCGCACTGCAGCAGCCCTCTACGCTACGCTGCGGGATCTGGCCGAGACGTTGACACGGGGTGGGGCGCGCACGACCGCTGAGGAGGTGGCCAGATGGGCCGACCTGGAGGTGCAGGGGCGGCAGCGGCTGAGTGCGGCTGGTTTCGATGCCGTCGATTATGTGGCGATCCGCCGCAGCGATGACTTGGCCGCACCGCGCGGCGACGAGCAGCAGCTCGTCTGCTTAGGGGCGGCGCGCTTAGGCCGGGCGCGACTGATCGATAATGTCGAGACTGGCCCGCTGGGTCGATCGTGAATCGGTCGTGAACCGATCGTGACAGAGAATTGCCTGAGGGGGGGCGGCAGGGCATAATTGCTGAGCTTTGGGATTGTGCAGGTGCACATGATGCTGCAATCATGTTTGCGAGCTTTGGGGCTGCATGGTTGTGTACCTGACCGTGTGGATGGCGCTCAGCCCCCAAAATGACAGCGTGGTACGAGGTGAATCAGTGATGCAAATGACGATGCTCAAGGGGAAGCTCCACAAGGCGCGAGTGACCCAGACCGAGCTCGAGTACGAAGGCTCTTGCGCCATCGACCTCGATCTGCTTGAGGCGGCGGGGATCTGCGAGTACGAGCAGATCCACGTCTACAACATCGAAAATGGTGAGCGTTTCGTGACCTACGCCATCATCGGCGAAAGGGGGTCGCGCATGATCTCGATGAACGGCGCTGCGGCCCATAAGTGCAACGCCGGCGACCGGGTCATCATTTGTGCCTACGCCGGGGTGATGCAAGAGGAGCTTACCCACTTCCAGCCGCGCCTCGTCTACCTCGACGAAGGCAATTGCATCACCCAGCGCCGCGGTGCGATTCCCCTGCAGGTTGCCTGATGGGGGGGGTTGCCGAGCGCCAGGTTGCCGAGCGCCTGTCTCTGGCCTAAGTTAATGTTTCTGGCCTAAGCCAAAGTGGAACGCGGTGTAGGGCGCTGCTGACGCGCAAGCGCCCAGCTGACGTGTTCGCGGACCAGGGCCGAGGGGTGGGTCAGGCGGCGTTCGAGCGCCGCCTGCGCCCGCTGCGACGGTGGGCTGTTGCCGAGGGCAACGGCGACGTTGCGCAGCCAGCGCTCGTGCCCCAGGCGGCGTATCGCCATGCCGGCGGTCTGCCTTTGGAAGTGGGTTTCATCCCACCCCAACAGTATAGCCAGTTGTGGGGCGTCGAGGCCGTGGCGCGGTTCGAAGTCGGCCGTCTGCGTGGTGTCGGCGGTGCGGTTCCAGGGGCAGGCGAGCTGACAGGCATCGCAGCCGAAGATGCGGTTGCCGACCGTCGGACGCAGAGCGAGCGGGATCGAGCCGGGGTGCTCGACCGTCAGATAGGCGATGCAGCGGCGCGCATCGAGCTGGTAGGGGCCGGTTAACGCCCCGCTCGGGCAGGCCTTTAGACAGGCGCGGCAGCTGCCGCACGCCCCCGCTGCGTGCGGGTGGTCGACGGGCAGCGCAAGATCGGTAATCAGCTCTCCAAGCAGGGTGTAGGAGCCGGCTTGACGACAGAGCAGTTGGGTGTGTTTGCCGATCCAGCCGATGCCGGCCCGGCAGGCTAAGGCGCGCTCAAGCAGCGGGGCGCTGTCGACGAAAGGGCGGTAGCGTATCCCGGGGTGGGCTGCAGCGAGGCGGCTACCGAGTTCGGCGAGGCGCTTGCGCATCAGCTTATGGTAGTCGCGTCCGAGGGCGTAACGGGCGACGTAACCGCGTTCGCCGGTGGCGAGAACCCGGAGCGCGTCGGCGGCGTGATTCGGGTGGTAGTCGAGGCGAACGACAATCACCGAGCGGGCACCGGGGAAGAGCACTTGTGGGCGCACTCGCTTACGACCGTGACGGGCCATAAAGTGCATCTCGGCGTGCCGCCCCGCTTGCAGCCAGCGCATGAGGTGGGCTTCGTCGTGTTCCAGTGCCCCGGCGTGGGTGACCCGGCAGTCGGCAAAGCCGAGCTCGCGAGCCCAGGTGCGCAGCGCGGCGACTTGAGGGTGAGGCGCAGGCTCGATCGAGCTATCGGAATTGGCCGCGCCTAGTGCCGCAGGTCGCGGGGGTGAGGGTATGATGGAACGGTCAGCGTATGGCATATCCATCAGGGTACGGCAATGATCTCCGCCGTTGAAGTCGAGCTGCCCGATGCAGCAGCGACCGTCGTCTACGGGGCCACGCTCAGCCGGGCGTTGGGCAACAGCGGGGTCGTCTATCTGAGTGGCACTTTAGGGGCCGGCAAGACGGCCCTGGTCCGGGCGCTGCTGCGTGCCCGCGGGGTAACCGGTACGGTGCGCAGCCCGACCTATACACTTCTCGAGTGTTACGAGACCGCCGCTGGGCGAGTGCTGCATCTCGATCTCTATCGCCTTGCCGACCCCGAAGAGCTCGCCTTTATTGGCGCAGAGGAGATCGGTGCCTCTGACGTTCTCTCCTTGATCGAGTGGCCGCAGCGCGGCGCTGGGTTTTTGCCGGCGCCTGATCTTGAGTTGCACTTGGCGGTCTGTGCCGCCACTTCCGGCCGACGGCTTACTGTGACGGCGCATACGGGGCGCGGGCAGGCGGTGGTCGCGGCCCTGGCTCCCGATGACACCCGATAGCGCAGTCGAGACGCTACGCCTGACTCCCGGCGTTCTCCCGTGACTTCTTGTGATCTCCGAACTTCTTCTTATATCTATCGAGTCTGCCAAGAAAAACCCTTGCGCCGCTGCCTGTTGAAGACCTAACCTAAAGAGGAGCGCTTCACCTTTTGGGTCGAGTCACCGCCCGCTGGGCTAGGGGGTTCTGTGCGCCGACGAGTCGTGGCCACTTTTGCACTGCTGGGGCTTTTCGTGCTCCCTGGGGGGGTGTGGGCTGCTGCTGCCGGTTTGCAAGGGGTCGAGATCGAGGCCGAGTCGCAGCGGCTGCGGATCGTCTTCGATCTCGACGCCGAGGTCGAGCATAAGCTCTTTGCCCTGCGTGAGCCCGAACGGGTCGTGATTGATTTCCCGCAGACAGAGCTGCGTACCGATCAGCTGCCTGCTGCCTCTGGTCTGCTGCGTGGAGTGCGCAGCGGTATGCAGGAGGGCGGGGTGCTGCGCATCGTGCTCGATCTGGAGCGCAGTGTCGACTCGCGCAGTTTTGTGGTCGGTCCCGGCGGCAGTGACGGGCAGCGCGTCGTGGTCGATCTGACGCCACGCCAGGGAGGGGAGGTGGAGCAGTCTGCTTCCCAGGCCCAGAGTGCTGACGCCACCGAGCAGCGGCCAGCGCAGCGGCGCAGCCAGCCGGTCCGTTCAGCGGCCGAACGGCAGCGACAGCGTGCCGTTGTGGCCATTGATGCCGGGCACGGCGGGGTCGACCCGGGGGCGATCGGCCCCGGTGGCTCTTACGAGAAGGATGTCGTGCTGGCCGTAGCACGCAAGCTCGAAGCCTTGATGAAGGAGGAGCCGAACCTCAAGCCGCTGATGATTCGCGAAGGCGACTACTTCATGCCGCTGCGTGATCGCACTCGCAAGGCGCGCCGGCACAACGCCGATCTCTTCATCTCGCTCCACGCCGATGGGGCGGAGAATCCCAATGTCAAAGGGGCGAGTGTTTACGCCCTGTCGCTCGACGGTGCAACCTCGGAGCGGGCGCGCATGCTAGCGCAGCGTGAGAATGCAGCCGATTTTATTGGCGGTGTCTCGTTGGAAGATAAGGATGAGAATCTGCGCTCGGTGCTGCTCGATCTATCGCGCGGACACACCATCGAGGCCAGCTTAGCGATGGGCGACTACATGCTTAGCGAGCTCGATCGCCACGCCGATCTGCTGCGCAACCGGGTCGATCAGGCTGGGTTCGCGGTGCTGAAATCGCTCGATATGCCCTCCCTGCTCGTCGAGTTGGGCTTTATGACCAACGCCGAGGAGGAGCGGCGGTTAAACGATCCCGACTACCAGCGCGCGCTCGCCGACGGTGTCTTAGCAGCGGTGCGTCGTTACGCCGAGAACTACATCCTGCCGGAGATGCGCCGGATCGCCGCCGAGGAGGGGGGCAATGGCGTGCGCGAGCACGAAGTGCGGCGCGGCGAAAACTTGAGCGTGATCGCCCGCCGCTACGACGTCACCCCCGAGGCGCTGCGCCAGGCCAATAATCTGAGCAGCGATCGCATCCGCGCCGGGAGTACCTTGGTGATTCCTTAGAGTGTAAAGGGTTTCGGTGGGCGCGGTCTGCCGTCGATCAGTCGCCCCAAAGCATCGAACAGGTCGCTGGCGAGCAGGCCGCGCTCGCCGTGTTTGGCCGCAGCGCGATCACCGGCGCAGCCGTGCAAGTAGACAGCGCAGCGTGCCGCCGCAGCGGGGCTGAGCCCTTGGGCAAGTAGGCCGCCGAGGATGCCGCTGAGCAGATCCCCCATGCCGGCACTGGCCATGCCGGGGTTGCCGGTGTCGCTGAGCGCGCACCGCTGACCATCTTCGACGAGGGTGCCGGCGCCCTTGAGGATGGCCACCCCGGAGGGGCCAGCGCGCTGCTGCAGGGCGCGGGCGGCGGCGAAGCGATCGGCGTTGATCGTGGCCGTATCGGTAGCGAGGAGCCGGGCCGCCTCGCCCGGGTGGGGGGTGAGGATGGTGGCGTGCTGGAGCCCGGCAGTGGGGATGCTAAGCCCTTCGTTGTCGTCTCTTCGGTTGCGGCTGTGGTCGCCGCTGGACTCGCTGGACTCGCTGGACTGGCTAGGCTTGCTGTGATCGTAGCTGGCAAGGTCACCATAGCGGGCGAGTAGGTTAAGCCCATCGGCGTCGATGACGGTGGGGCCGGGCCAGTCTCGGCACCACTCTCGGCAGGCGAGCCAGAGTGCTTCGCCCCAGGCGTCGGTTCCGAGCCCGGGGCCGAGTACGAGCACACTGCAGCGCTCAAGCAGCGGGGTGAGTTCGGCCGGCTGCGTGATGCCGTGAACCATCAACTCGGGGCGCGCAGTGACAATGGCAGCGACGTGCTCGGGGCGGGTCGCAACGCTGACCAGGCCGGCTCCGCTGCGCAGTGCTGCCTCGCCGGCTAGACGGGCCGCGCCCGCCATCCCCGCACCGCCGCCGACGATCAATACATGGCCGTAGAGCCCCTTGTGGGCATCCCGCGGGCGCCGCCGTAGCGTCTGTTGCAGGATGGCTGCGTCGATCCGTTCGGCGTAGGGTTCGAGCGGTTCAGCTCGGTCCTCCAAGAGTGTTGCCAAAAGCGTTGCCGTACCGAGGTCGTCGAAAAAGAGTTGGCCGCAGAGTGCCGGCCCGCGACCGGTCAGCAGGCCGCTTTTAAGGCCGACAAAGGTTGCGGTTGCATCGGCTTGTACGGCGCAGCCGAGCACGGCGCCAGTGCGCCCGTGGAGCCCGGAGGGGATGTCGATAGCCAGTACCGGGGCGGAATCGGCATTCATCGCGGCGATCGCCGCTGCATAGTCGCCGCTTACCGGGCGATCAAGGCCGGTGCCGAGGAGCGCATCAATGAAGACGGTTCCCTCTCGCATCGGCACCTGCAGCGAGCCGTGCGCGGCGCTCTCGGCCGATGGCGGCGGGGGGGCTGACGCCACGAAGGGGTAACAGGGGGCGCCGGTCTCGAGGTAGCGTTTGGCCGCTCGTGCCGCATCGCCACGCAGTTGCTCTGGTGGGCAGAGGCAATAGACTTCGACATCGAGTCCGGCGGTTGCCGCCAAGCGCGCGACGATGTAACCATCGCCGCCATTGTTGCCGCCGCCGCAAAAGATCCGGAGACGGCGGGCACTCGGCCAGCGGGCGCGGATCAGTGCATAGGCGCGCTGACCGGCTCGTTCCATCAGGCGCTCGCCGGGGATGCCACCGCTCTCAATGGCGAGTCGATCAAGCTCGCGGACTTGCTCCGGGGTGTAGAGGGCGCGCGGAAGGTGCGGCATGGTTATGACCTGTTGTGAATGTGGTGGACTTTCACCCTTCGTGCCGGCCAACAGTCGGGGAGTGGTTGACGGCGTTGGTCGTCAAGCGTGCTCAAACCGTTCAACGGCGCGCACTACAGACTCGGCGGCGGCGTGCTGCATCGGATCGTCGTCGGCTGTCAGTTGCAGTGCCGGTGTGGCGAAGTGGCGACGCATCCACGTCAGCTGCCGCTTAGCGTATTGGCGCGTGGCGCCGAGTGCCTGCTCGATCATCTGTCGGTGGCTCCACTCCCCCGTCAGATAGTGCCAGACTTGACGATAGCCGACGGCCCGCAGCGCTGGCAACTCTGGGCTCAGGTCGCGGCGCTGGTAGAGAGTAAGCACCTCACCGACCAAGCCGGCGGCGAGCATGTAGCGAAAGCGCTGCTCAATGCGGGCGTGGAGCCAGGCGCGAGAGGGCGGCCACAGGGCTACCTTAAGCGGTCTCTCGGTGAGTCCTGGTAGCCGCGGCTGGCGCTGGATTTCGCTCAGCGGCCGGCCGGTCAAGCGTTCGACTTCGAGGGCACGCTGGATGCGTTGGGCATCGTGCGGATGGAGGCGCGCGGCAGTCGGTGGGTCGAGCCGCTGCAGCCGCCGATGCAGGGCTACGACGCCGCTGCGGGCGAGCTCGGCGGCCAGTTCGGCGCGAATGTGTGGATCGGTTGCCGGTAGGGGGGAGAAGCCCTCCTCCAGCGCTTGAAAGTAGAGCCCAGTCCCGCCGACGAGCAGCGGGAGGGCGCCGCGTGCGCGAATCTGCGCAATCGCTGTGCGGGCGTCGTCGATCAGCTCCGCGGCCGAATAAGGGGTCGCCGGATCGCGCAGGTCGAGCAAGTGGTGGCGGCAGCGCGCGCGCGCCGCCGCGTCGGGCTTGGCCGCCCCGATATCGAGTTGACGGTAGATCTGCGCTGAGTCGATCGTTACGATCTCCGCCGGCAGCAGACGGGCGATCTCAAGGGCTAAGGCGCTCTTGCCGACTGCCGTCGGCCCCATTAGAAAGACCACCGGGAGTGTGCCCATCAGCGCCCCCGGCTAAAGAGGCGTGCGAGCGCAGTGTCATCGAGCAGCGCGTAGGTCGGGCGGCCGTGGTTGCACTGTGCTGCTCGCGGGGTTCGCTCGATTTCGCGCAGCAGGGTGTTCATCTCGGCGATCGTCAAGCGCCGCCCCGCCCGTACTGAGCCGTGGCAAGCCATGAGCGCCAGTACGCGCTGGATGGCAGGGTGGAGGGTCGGGGCGATCCCGGCAGCGGGGTCACGATCGCCCCACTCCGGCCACTCGGCGAGCACTTCACGCAGCAACTCGGCTGGATCGGCCCCGCTCAGCAGCGCTGGCACTGCGCGCACGCGGACCCGATCCGGTCCGCAGCGATCGACCTCAAGGCCGACACTCTCTAGCTCTGCGTTGGCTCGCTCAACCCGTTCCGCCTCTGCCGGGGTGACCGGCATCGTAACCGGCATCAGCAGCGCTTGCATCTCGACACGCCCGGGGCCGGCCTGCTGCGCCTTGAGCCGTTCATAGACGATGCGTTCATGGGCAGCGTGCATATCGACAATCCAAAGCCCACGGCTCGACTCAGCGAGGATATAGGCGCTGCGAATCTGCCCGACGGCGTAGCCGAGTAGCGGCTCTTCGTCCTCTGCCGCTGCGGCATCCTCCGCAGGCTCCCAGCGCCCGTACAAACGCCTCGCCTCGCCCAGCGCTAAAGTTGACTGCCGCGGCGGGGTGGGCGATTGGGTGGGTGCCCTCGGCGCCGTTGCCGAGGGTGTCGATGTCGGTACCGATGCCGATGCGGCGGTAGCGTCAGCGGGTGGCGCCCCAGTCGGCAGTGCCCCCGTCGGCAGTGTAGTCGCAGGCTCGATCTGCGCCAGCGCGGTGGCGATGCGCCGGGCGAGAAATTCGTGCACCGTGTGGCCGTCGCGAAAGCGCACCTCGTGCTTCATCGGGTGGACATTGACATCGACTTGCCGCGGATCGATCTCCAGATAGAGCACGTAGGCGGGGTAGCGATCACGGTAGAGCACATCGCGGTAAGCTTGACGAATCCCGTGCGCCGCCGTGCGATCGCGGATCAGGCGACGATTGACGAAGAGATACTGCAGATCGCCTTGTCGGCGTGCTGCCGTCGGCAGTCCGAGCCAGCCGCTCAGGCGCATCCCGGCGCCCTCCATCTCGACATAGGCGCTGGCTTCGGCAAAGGCCTCACCGAGCAGCTGTGCAAGACGCTGCTGCTGCGCTTGTTCGCTGTGTGCCGGGTTGAGGCGCCACAGTGTGCGCCCTTGATGGCAGAGGCTAAAGCCGACGCCGAAGTGCCCGAGGGCCAAGCGGCGTAGGGCCTCCTGGATGTGGTTGAGCTCGGTCCGCTCGGCGCGCAAAAATTTCCGTCGTCCTGGCGTGTTGTAGAAGAGGTCGTCGACCGTCACGGTGGTCCCGAGCGGGTGGGCAAGCGGCTGTGGCTCGGCGCTGCTGGCAGCGTCATGGGCCTGCAGCCGATAGCCGTGTTCGTGGTTGGCGGTGCGCGACTCAAGGGTTAAGCGCGAGACCGCGGCGACGCTCGGCAGGGCCTCGCCGCGAAAGCCGAGACTGCGGACCTGCTCAAGCTCCTCTAATGCGCGGATCTTGCTCGTAGCGTGACGGCGTAGCGCCAGTGCCAGTTGCTCAGGGGCGATGCCGTGGCCGTCGTCGCGGACGCGCAGGCGCTGCTTGCCGCCGCGTTCGACGATCACCTCGATCTCCTGGGCGCCGGCATCGAGGGCATTTTCGACCAGTTCCTTGACCACCGAAGCGGGCCGTTCGACCACCTCACCAGCAGCGATCTGATCAATCAAGGTATCGGGCAGTGGTTCGATCGCACGCGCGCTCATCGAATCCCTCTATCATTAACCATGGCGCTGATCCCCGCAGCGACTCACTCCTCGGCGTCGAGCGTACAGCGAATCCGCTTGTCGCTGGTAACACGCCCGATACTACTGGTCAGCGGCCGTGTATCATCAGTAGACTGAGCGACGGGATTGTAAGTGGCGCAACGGGGCAGCGTGACGAGCCTGGAGGGGCCTGGATCGGCCCGGACGAGCCGGCGCCGGGGCGTTCGCTGCCACCTTATAACAATAACGAACTGACGAGGCCAATTGCCATGGCGAAGGGGCAATCGCTGCAAGAGCCGTTTCTCAATACCCTACGCAAGGAGAAAGTGCCGGTATCGATCTATCTAGTCAATGGGATCAAGCTGCAGGGGCAGATCGAGTCGTTCGACCCCTTCGTAGTGTTGCTGCGCAACAACGTCAGTCAAATGGTCTACAAGCACGCGATCTCAACGATCGTGCCGGCGCGCCGGGTGCGTATCCCGCAGCTTAACGATGAGCACGCGGTCGCGAGCGAAGGCGGCCAGGAGGAGAGCGATCTCTGAGCATACCCTCGGCAGTGGGCCGGCCGACCTCTTTAGTCGCCCCGGAGGCGGCGAGCGGGCGGTGACCGTTCACGTTCGTCTGCCTGGCGATGCCCTGGATGCCGCCGATGAGTTTGTCGCTTTGGCTGACTCGGCCGGTGCCGAAGTCGTCGGCCGGTTTAGCCACCGGCGCGATGCGCCCGACCCGAGGACCTTCATCGGACGTGGTAAGGTCGCTGAACTGGCTGCTCAGGTCGAGGCCCTGGAGGCGGCGCTGGTGCTCGTCGATCAGCCGCTGTCGGCGGCGCAGGAGCGCAACTTAGAGGCCGACCTCGGCTGCCGAGTGCTCGATCGCACCGGACTGATTCTTGATATCTTCGCGCAGCGGGCGCGCACCTTCGAGGGGCGGTTGCAGGTCGAGCTGGCGCAGCTTAAACACGTCTCAAGCCGGCTGGTGCGTGGCTGGTCGCACTTGGAGCGGCAAAAGGGCGGTATCGGTCTGCGCGGTCCGGGTGAGAAGCAGCTGGAGATGGATCGACGCCTGATCGGCGGGCGCATGCAGCAGATTGAGCGGCGCCTGAGCAAGGTGCGGCGCACCCGCGAGCAGGGGCGTAAAGCGCGGCGCCGCCGGCAGCTGCCGGTCGTCTCGCTGGTCGGCTACACCAACGCTGGCAAGACGACCCTCTTTAACGCCCTGACCGGTGCTTCACGGCTGGCTGAAGATCGGCTCTTTGCTACCCTCGATCCGACCTGGCGGCGCGTCGATTTGGGCGCCGGCACTGCGGCGGTGATCTCCGATACGGTCGGCTTTATTAGCCGTTTGCCGCACGATCTGGTCGCCGCCTTTCGCTCGACGCTGGAGGAGGTGAGCGATGCCGATCTGCTGCTGCACATCATCGATGCCGGTGCCGAAGAGCGCGAGCACCAAATCGAGCAGGTCGAGGCGGTGCTTAGCGAGATCGGGGCGGAGGCGGTGCCGACGCTGCGGGTCTACAATAAGGTCGATACCACGGCTTTGACGCCGGGGCGGCTGAACGATGATGCCGACGGCTGCGCTGGGGTGCGCATCTCGGCCCGCGACGGGGTTGGGCTCGACGAGCTGCTGGCAGCCATTGCCGCGCGCATCGCCCCGCTGCGAGTGCGGCGGCAGATCTTGTTAGCCCCTGAGCAGGGGCGGCTGCGCGCGCAGCTCTTTCGCATCGGGCAGGTCTTGGAGGAGCGCTATACCGAGAGTGGGTGGTTGGAGGTCGCTGTTGAGTTGCCGCACCACGAGCTCGAGCGCCTGTGTGTCCGCGAGGGTTTGTTGCCGGAGCGGATTACCGAGTGGCAGGCGGCCGATATGCCCTGTTAGCCAGCGGCTTCTATTCGCCCCTCGCCCCTTCACACCCGGTCTTGTTTTTGGGCGCGTCGTGCTCGCATCGGGCCGCGAAGGTTGCGACAATGAGCCCAACCCAAATAGAATCCCCCTTTTCCTGGGGCGCTTCGTAGACGGATGGAGTCCTGAATGGCGTGGAATGAACCCGGCGGCGGTGGCCGCGATCCGTGGGGTGGTGGCCCGAGAGGTGGCGGCAGCGGTGGGCCGCCGGATCTCGATGAAGTCTTTCGCAAGCTGCGCGATCAGCTCGGTGGCCTCTTTGGCGGTGGACGAGCCTCCGGCGATGGCGAGGGGCCGTCCCCGCGGGGTCCGGGCCGTGTCGGCATCGGTTTGCTGGCGGGTGCTGCATTCGTGGTCTGGGGCCTCTCCGGCATCTACATTGTCGATCAGGGGTGGCGCGGCGTCGAGCTGACCTTCGGGCGCTACGCTCAGACGACCACACCGGGGCCGCACTGGCACTGGCCGTGGCCGATCGGGACCGTGGAGCGGGTCAACGTCGAGCAGCGGCGGATCGCTGAGATCGGGTACGAGTCGTTGCAGGGGCAGTCGCGTCCGTTGCCGCACGAGGCGTTGATGATCACGCGCGATGAGAACATCGTCGACGTGCGCATCGCCGCGCAGTATCAAATCGACGATCCCTTCCTCTACCTCTTTAACTTCCGCATGCCGGACGGCACGCTGAAGCAGGTCACCGAGAGTGCGATCCGCGAGATCGTCGGTAAGCGCGACCTGCACTTTGTGCTGACTGAGGGGCGTACTGAGGTCGCCCGCGAGACCCAGCGCCTGCTCCAGGATGTCATGGATACCTACCGGACCGGGCTGCGCGTCGTGCAGGTTGCGGTGCAGGATATCCAGCCGCCGGAGGAGGTCCAGCCGGCCTTTGAAGATGCCATTCGGGCACGCGAGGACGAGCAGCGCAAGATCAACCGAGCGCAGGCCTACGCCAACGAACTGCTGCCGCGCGCCGAGGGTCAGGCGGCACGGATTCGTGAGGAGGCCATGGGGTATCGCGAGCAGGTCGTCGCTCGCGCCGAGGGTGACTCGGCGCGCTTCGAGGCTTTGGTCGCTGAGTATCGTAACGCCCCGGAGCTGCTACGCCAGCGTCTCTACCTTGAGACGATGGAGGAGATTCTAGGCAAGGCACCGAAGATTATGCTGGACAGTGAGGCGAGCCAATCGCTCATGTATCTGCCCCTGGATCGTCTAATGGGAGAGCGCGGGCAGAGTGGGGCCGGTCCACAGCTGGCCGACCATCTCGATCTGCCTGCTGAACGCGATGCGGTCACGCCGACGCTGCGGGCTCGTGAGGCGCTGCGGGATAGGGGGATGCGGTGATGCGAAAGGGTATCCAAAACGTCGTGCTGCCCCTGCTGGCTGTCGCCGCGGTGCTTGCTTACTTCTCGGTCTTTACCGTCTCCGAGAAGGAGGTCGCACTGAAGTTTCGCCTCGGTGAGGTCGTGAAGTCCGACTACGACCCGGGGCTTCATTTTAAGTTCCCCTTTGTCAATAACGTGCGCAAGTTCGATGCGCGCGTACAGAACCTCGATGAGTCGCCGGAGCGGTTCCTGACGGCGGAGAAGAAAAACCTCATCGTCGACTCGTTCGTCAAGTGGCGCGTGCAAGATGCCGAGCGCTTCTACATGACCGTGCGCGGTGAGCCGGAGCGCGCCAATCAGCGTCTGCGCGAGATCATTCGCGACGGTCTGCGGGCCGAGTTCGGTCGTCGCACCGTGCAGGATATTATCTCCGGTGAACGGGTCGAGATCATGGACATTCTGCGCATTGAGACCGCTGAGGCCGCAGAGAGCCTCGGCCTTGAGGTGCTTGATGTGCGGTTAAAGCGGATCGATCTGCCGGAAGACGTCACCGACTCGATCTTCGAGCGTATGGTTGCCGACCGGGAGCGGGTCGCCCGTGAGATCCGGGCGCGCGGTGACGAGGCGAGTGAGCGCATCCGCGCTGAGGCCGATCGTCAGCGCACGGTCATCCTGGCCGAGGCCTATCGTGACGGTGAACAGATGCGCGGTGAAGGGGATGCCCGAGCAGCCGAACTCTACGCTGCTGCCTACGGCCTTGAGCCGGAGTTTTTCGCCTTCCAGCGCAGTCTGCGCTCCTATCGTCAGGCCTTCCAGAGTGGCAACGACCTCTTTGTGCTCTCCCCCAACTCGGAGTTCTTCCGCTTCTTTGACGGCGGAGGCGTACCCGGTCTGTCGCAGCTTGAGGCGGCACGGCTTGAGGAGTAGGGGGCGCGGGCGGTCAGCAGGGCAACGGGGAGGCGTGCGGCGATGGCCATCCAAGATCTGCTGACCGCGGTCGCTCTGCTGCTGGTCTTAGAAGGGATCATGCCAGCAGCGAGTCCGGGGATGTTTCGCGAGGCGATGCGACAGGCGGCCGAGATGGACGACGGCAGCCTACGTGCGATCGGTTTAGTCGCTATGGGCCTCGGCGTGCTGCTGCTCTACTTGGTCCGCAGTTGATGGAACGGTGTTGATGGAACGACAGGCTCCTTGGTTGCTCCCCGATGGGGTTGACGAGTTGCTGCCGCCGCAGGCCGCACAGGCCGAGGCGCTGCGCCGACGGCTTATCGATCTGCATACGGTGTGGGGCTATGAGCTGATCATGCCGCCCTTCGTCGAGTTTATCGAAGTGCTGCTCAGCGGCACGGGGCATGATCTCGACCTGCAGACCTTTAAGATCACCGATCAGCTATCGGGGCGGATGCTCGGGGTGCGCCCCGATATCACCCCGCAGGCGGCACGCATCGATGCCCATCAGTTGCGCCGCCCTGGGGTGACGCGCTTGTGCTATCTCGGTAGCGTGTTGCAGGCCCGCCCCGAGGGACCGGCGGGCAGCCGCAACGCCTTACAGCTCGGCGCCGAGCTTTACGGTCACGCCGGCATTGAGAGCGATCTTGAAATCCTCTCGTTGATGCTCGAGACGCTGCGAGCGGCCGGGCTTGAAGCGTTGCATCTCGACATCGGCCACGTTGGTTTTTTCCGCACCTTGAGTGCGCAGGCCGGGCTCGATGCGCGACAAGAGGGGGCACTCTACGATGCCCTTCAGCGTAAGGCGGTCGATGAGATGGCGGACGTGTTGGCACAGGCCGGAGTCGGTGATGCGCGGCTAGCCGAGCGTTTGGCGAGTTTGGCCCGCTTGCACGGCGCTGCCGATGCGGTCTTGGCCGAAGCCCAGGGTACGCTGCGCGGCATCGATCCGGCCCTCGATCAGGCGCTGGCGGCGCTGCAGCGCCTCGCCGATAGTCTGGCTCGGCGCGCACCGTGGCTCGACCTCTGCTTCGATCTGGGTGAGTTGCGTGGCTACCGCTACCACACGGGGCTGGTCTTTGCCGCTTACGTCCCCGATCATCCGCAGGAGGTGGCGCGTGGTGGGCGCTACGACGGCATCGGCCGCGCTTTCGGTCGGCCGCGTCCGGCGACCGGTTACAGCACTGATCTAAAGACGCTCTTGGCCTTGGGCGGCGGCTCTGCGGCGGCGGCCTCGGCAGCCGGCGGAGGGATCTTGGCGCCATGGGGGGAGGATGCAGCGCTTCTGGAGCAGGTGCAGAGGCTGCGGCAGCAAGGGGAGCGGGTGGTGTGGCAGCTGCCGCCCGATCGGCCGGAAGAGCCGCAGCAGAGAGACGATGGCGGGCCGAAAGAGCGGCAGCAGCGGCTCGGTCACGAGTCGACGAGGGTAGAGGGGACAGCAGAGGGCACAGACGAACCGGTCGGACCGGGAGAGCAAGGGTGTGATCGGCGTCTTGTGGCCCGCAATGGGCGTTGGGAAGTGGAGGCCATGTAAGCATGGGCAAGAATGTGGTGGTCGTCGGCACCCAGTGGGGTGACGAGGGGAAGGGAAAGATCGTCGACTGGCTGACCGAGCATGCGCAAGTTGTTGCTCGTTTCCAGGGCGGCCACAATGCCGGTCACACCTTGGTGATCGATGGTGAGCAGACGATTTTGCACCTGATCCCTTCGGGGATTTTGCGTCCCGAGGTCACCTGTGTCATCGGCAATGGCGTGGTGCTCTCACCCGCTGCCCTGCTCGAGGAGATCGACGCCCTGAGTGCGCGCGGGATTGCTGCGGCCGAGCGTCTGCGGGTCAGCCCCGCGTGCCCGCTGATCTTGCCGAGCCACATCGCGCTCGATAAGGCCCGTGAGAAGGCCCGTGGCAAGGCGGCCATCGGCACCACCGGGCGCGGCATCGGTCCAGCCTACGAGGATAAGGCGGCACGCCGCGGGGTTCGCCTCTCTGATCTCTTCCATCGCGAGCGCTTAGCGGCCAAACTCGGTGAATTGCTCGACTACCATAACTTTATTTTGGAGCGCTACTACGGGGCCGCAACGCTCGATTTCCAGCGCGTGCTCGATGAGGCGCTGCAGCACGGTGAGCGCTTGGCACCGCTGGTCGCCGATAGCGGCGCGCTGCTGAGTTCACGGATGCAGGCTGGGCACTCCATCCTCTTCGAAGGGGCCCAAGGGACGCTGCTCGATATCGATCACGGCACCTACCCCTTCGTGACCTCCTCGAATACGTGCGCCGGAGCAGCGGCGGCCGGCACCGGCGTCGGCCCGCGTGCCGTCGACTACGTCCTCGGTATCACCAAGGCTTACACGACGCGAGTCGGCCACGGTCCTTTTCCGACCGAGCTCGGCTTCGATGATGCGATGGGGGCCTATCTCGGTGAGCGCGGGCGGGAGTTCGGGGCGACGACCGGGCGGCAGCGGCGGTGCGGTTGGCTCGATATCGTAGCGATGCGCCGGGCGGTTCAGATCAACAGCCTCAGCGGGCTCTGTATCACCAAGCTCGATGTCCTCGACGGCCTTGAGCAGCTCAGGGTCTGCGTCGGCTATCGTTGCAACGGGGTGGAACGCGATACCCTGCCGGCGGAGGTCGAGACCCTCGCCGAGTGCGAGCCGATCTACGAAGAGTTGCCCGGGTGGAGTGAGCCAACGAGTGGTATCGAGCACTATGAAGCGCTACCGGCCTCGGCACGCGCCTATCTCGAGCGGATTGAAACGCTGATCGGGGTGCCGATTGCGGTCGTCTCGACGGGGCCGGATCGGCGTGAGACGATCGTACGCGAGAGCCCCTTCGCCTGAGAGGTGGGCGGGCTTGAACAGCACACAGGGGCTTCCCTTTGGCGTGAAAGCGCGTACAATGCCCGGTTTACGTCGGGGCGGGCTGGGCTCGTTGTCGCTGCGTCCCGAGGATTAGGTGCCCCCAGGCGGGGCAAACTCTAGGGTTCAACGGCAATTGTTTAAGGCGGATATGGTTACCATTCGACTGGCACGAGCAGGATCGAAAAAGCGTCCCTTCTACCACGTGGTGGTGAGTGATTCGAAAAGGCCTCGCGACGGTGCCTTTATTGAGCGCCTCGGCTTTCTGAATCCGGTGGCCGCCGGGCAGGAGGCCCCCTACAAGCTCGATCTGGAGCGATCGAAGCGCTGGATTGAAAAGGGGGCCCAGCCGAGCGAGCGGGTCGCTAAGTTGATTCGCGACGCGGAGCGCGCGCAGCAGCAGTCTGTCGCACAATAAGCGGCGATTGCGGGATCGTGGGGCAGCACCGGGAGCAAGCGTGGCTTGCCGTGGGTCGTGTTGTCGGCCTGTTCGGTGTCCAGGGCTGGCTGAAGGTCTACGCCTACACCCAGCCGAAAGAGAACTTGCTGCGTTACTCCGAGTGGCGACTTGAGGACCCCGGCGGTGCGGGTTCGCTCGTCTTGACTCTTGAAGACGGGAAACGGCAGGGCAAGGGCTTACTCGCTAAGCTGCAGGGTGTCGATGATCGTGATCAGGCGCGCCGATGGCTCGGCAGTACGATCCGGATCGCCCGCGATGCGCTGCCCAAGTTGCCCGATGGTGAGTACTACTGGGTTGATTTGCAAGGGCTGCGGGTTCGTACGCAGGCTGGTGTCGAGCTCGGAGTGGTCGATCATCTGATCGAGACCGGCGCCCACGACGTGCTGGTCGTCCACGGCGAGCGCGAGCGCCTGATCCCGTTTGTGCTCGGCCACTCGGTAGTGCGCGTGGACCAGGAAGCGGGGGTCATCGAGGTTGACTGGGACCCCGATTTCTAAGCGGTTCGACGTCATCACCCTCTTTCCAGAGTTGGTGGCGCAGGTCGCTCGATTTGGTATCGTAAGCCGGGCGGTCGAACGCGGGCTGGCCGAGGTCGTGCTCTGGAACCCGCGTGACTACGCCGAGGATCGCCATGCAACGGTCGATGATCGACCGTACGGTGGCGGTCCCGGGATGGTTATGAAGGGGGCTCCGCTGCGTGCTGCGGTGGCTGCGGCGCGGGCGGCCGATGAGCGGCCCGCGCGCGTGATCTATCTGAGCCCGCAGGGGCAGCGGCTCGATCAGGCCGGGGTGGTACGGCTGGCCCGACAGCAGCGATTGGTGCTGTTGTGTGGCCGCTATGAAGGGATTGATGAGCGGCTACTTGAAGCCGAGGTCGATGAGGAGTGGTCGATCGGCGACTATGTGCTCAGTGGTGGCGAACTTCCGGCTATGGTGGCGATTGATGCCGTGGTGCGTCTGCTCCCTGGGGCCTTGGGGCACGCCGATTCGGCGCGTGAAGACTCATTCGCTGCCGGATTGCTTGATCATCCTCACTATACGCGCCCGGAGGTCTTCGCTGGGCGGGGGGTTCCCGGGGTGCTGCGTTCGGGCGATCACGGGGCGGTGGCGGAGTGGCGGCTTAAGCAGGCCCTCGGGCGGACGTGGTTACGGCGCCCTGATCTGCTCGCTGGGAGAGCCCTGGAGCCGCAGCAGCAGCGACTGTTGGATGAATACATTGCCGAGTATCGCGCATTAGGGTCCGCCGGCGAGCGGGACGACGAGCTTCGCGCTACTGCCGAGGCGGATCGCGATAACAGCGGTCGAGATGGTCCACTAGAAGAGATGCAAGAGCGAGGGGAATCGCGATGAATATCATCGACGAGTTGGAGCAGGAGCAGATTGAGGCGTGTAAGCACGAAGTGCCCGAGTTCGGGCCCGGCGATACAGTGCTGGTGCAGGTTTGGGTGCGCGAGGGCGGGCGCGAGCGGGTGCAGCCTTTTGAGGGTGTGGTGATCGGCAAACGCAACCGCGGTCTGAACTCCTCGTTCACGCTGCGCAAAGTCTCGCACGGCGAGGGCGTGGAGCGGGTCTTCCAGACCTACAGTCCGCAGATTGAGCGCATTGCGGTGAAGCGGCGCGGCGATGTTCGCCAGGCTAAGCTCTATCACCTGCGCGAACTCAGTGGCAAGGCGGCGCGGATTAAAGAGAAAATTAACTGATCCGGGGTAATCGATCCGGGGCGCCGATCCGGCGCCACCGTCGCGCCTCGGCGGCGAGCGGGTCAGCCGCTGGGTCCCGCTCCCCTTCTTTGCTGACCTGATCTTGTCCGGGTCGATCGTCTCGCGCTGGCCTATGGTCCTAGCTGAGGGCCTCGATGGCCCGGCTGATGCGGGTAGCACCCGGCTCCTGTGCCGTGTCGCGCACCGAGGCAACCGCCTCCCGGGGTGATTCAAGGATGCGGTCACGGGTCTCAGCGGCCAGTTCGCGCGCCTGCTCTGGGTTGCGGACCGTGTTGGTCGACGCTGCATTGTTCGGGTGAGCGGTTACCGCGACGGCCTCGCCGGGAGCGTTCGCTGGTGATGTCGCCGTGCCTTCGGTGCCGTGTAGCCCGCGGTCGCGTGCCTGTTCGTCGATTACGGCAGGTGAGCGCAGTGCCTCCTCGCGGCGTTGCTCCTGAAGATGCTCACCGTAACTCGGGCGGGCCGATTCGCTGTGGATACCGGCAGGGTCGATGTCGGTCATGATTGCCGCCTCCCGGTGCCTGCAACACGTTGGTTTTCCGAACGGTGGGTGGTCGCTGGGTCGGTGCTCGGTGTACTCGGTCGTCGAGTCGAGCGAGCACAGCTCACCCGCGGCCTGGGTGCGTGCGCCCGGGGCTCGCTACGCCTCTGTGATCTTACGGCTGCGTTGCGTCGCGCTGCAACTCCCGTTGGTGCCGTACGTCAGCTCATCCTGGTGCTCGTGCAGGCCGGCGATCAGATCGACAACCCTGCGGGCGTGCTCGAGATTGCGGTAGATCATGCGGCCATTGGCCTCGTTGCGTGCCTGAATGGCGTACAAGGCCTGCTCCAGCGCCTGCCAGTCGGCATCCAGTTCTGCCGGGGCGCGGCGCAGCGCCATGCGCACACCTTCGCGTCCGGCCGGCAGGTCCGCAGCGTTGAGAGCACGCCGCAATCTGCGTTCTGCCTCCTCAAGCGCTTGAATCTGCTCGTCTTTGCGTTGCAACAACTCCCCATATCCCTCCAGCCGGCGCTGAGCAAGGTACTCGGCTTCGATATCGAGGGTGTGGGCCAGTGCTAAGGCGCGTTCGCGACAGCGTTCCACTCGACGCCGCAGCCGCTCCGGCTGCTCGATCGGTGTTGTTTGACGGGGGTTGGGTACGGGCTCGGCGCCATCACTCACCGCGGCCTACCCCTCGGCCTCAATCAGGGCCTCGAATTGTGCAAATTTGCGAGCAATCTTCTCTGCGTCAATCGGGTAGTCGCCGTTGGCGATCTTTGCCTTGATCGCCTCGACGCGCTCACGGTCGACCTCGGGGGTCTGGTCGATGCGCTCACGCACCCCTTGAAGGCGCTCTGAAGCGGCGGCCTCGTCGGCACCCCCCCCGTGTTTACGCAGAGGCGTCGCTGCCGTTGCACCGTGGCCTGGGTCGTTGACCTTATGCCCCTTACCCGGCTGTGCCGCCGTGGACCCGATGGGGCGCGGGCCCCCTTCGATCGGATTGGACATCGGGCTCTCCTCAGCTCTGTTCCGCTAGTGGTCTCGCGCAGTCACCTCCGTGCTGTACGGCAAGACCTCCTCTGTGAAAGTATATCGGCACGCTGGGCGGGATCTTAAGCGAGCTTAAGCCATCACTCTCGGTTGCCTACTTTGACCGAATTGGCGGCGGGACGCAACCGTCGGATCAGGGACGAGGCCCAATCTGGATGGTGCCGCGATCAATGACCCACCCCTCGACCTCGCGTCCCGAGTCGATGTTCTCTGCGCGGATTCGCTCACCCTCGCGACCGTCCTCAAGGGCGCGCCCGCGCGCGGTGATGCTGACGCGCCCGCCGCTGCCGCCCTGGATCCGGATGCGATCGTTGCGGCGGATGAGCAGCGGTTGATCGACATCGCGGGAGCGTATCGGTGAGCCTTCACGCAAGGTGCGCTGCACTTCCAGTCCGATCAGGCTTTCTGAGTCCGTGAACCAGTCGCTGTGCATCCGGCGTACGTCGCGTTCAGCCAAGCGTAGATCGCCCGCACGCAGTACGGTGCCGCGGCGCAGGAGGCGGGCGGCGACGGCGACCTTGGCCTGTGCCTCGATCTCCATGCGGACGTAGACTGTCCACGGGACACTGCCGGTGCAGCGGACCCCGACTGTGCTCGCCCGTGCGGCATCGCGTCCATGCGGAATAAAAGCCTCGAGCGTATCGTCGCAGGCCTCCAGGCTGAGACGAGAATCGACGCCGCGTGCGCTGACCTCGAAATGTTCATACTCGGCGGCAAGTGCTTGCCGCAGGAAACTTTCGGCGGCGTGTTCGATTGCCGCCGGCGACTGCCGCGGCGCTTCCGCCGCCAGCGCAGTGGCGAGCTGGCCGAGCAGTGCTAGGACACCGCCGAGGGTGCTGATAAGCAGTGGCCTGGTGACTGTGGCGACGCTGCGGCGGCGGCGTCTCCAGCGTCGACGGAAAGGGTGTGGCAGCATCTTTCCCTCGCGGTGGTCGCGGATTACCATGATAAGGTGACCGGTATAAAGTGATCGGTCAAAAGTGGCTGGTCACAGGAACCCGAGGATATCAAGTATAATGGCGATTGCCCGGCCCGAGGGCCAGGATGCTGGGTGGGGGCGGGGTTCATTTTACGATCACGACCTTGGTCTGCTCCGGTGGCGGCGTGACGTCTGCCGTGACACTTGCACTGTGGCCTGGGTGGCTTGCTGGGCGTGGTTTGACACCTTACAGCGATTGAGGAGCTCGGAGCATCATGGCCGGAATTATAGACTCCGTCGACCAGCGCACTCACCTGGCCGGCCAGAATCGAATGGAGCTGCTGCTCTTTCGTTTCGAAGGGCGGCAGCGCTACGGGATCAACGTTTTCAAGGTGCGCGAAGTGATCCCGGCCCCGGAACTCAGCGAGGTGCCGCACGCCCATCCGGCATCGCGGGGGATTGCCTACGTGCGCGGGCAGACGCTCTCGGTGCTCGATCTCAGTTTTGCCACCTCCGGAAAGGCGATCCATAAGGAAGAGGGCAACTACATCATAATCGCCGAGTATAATCGCCAGGTTCAAGGTTTCCTCGTCGGCGGTGTCGACCGGATCATCAACATCAACTGGGAGGATGTCTTGCCGCCGCCAAGTGGCGGGAGCGCCGGGTCTTACCTTACGGCCGTGGCCCGTTACGAAGGCGAGATGATCCAGATCGTCGATGTCGAAAAGGTGCTCGCCGAGGTGCAGCGGGAGAGCGGTGCCGATCCGCGCACGACCGATGGCGGGGGGGTTGCGCCCGCTGTCGGCGCCGAGGATTACAAAGTGTTGGTGGTCGACGACTCGCGCATGGCGCTGGCTCAGATTCAGCGCACCCTCGACGATCTCGGGCTGCGGGTGGTTACGAAGAATAACGGCCGCGAAGCGCTCGAACAGCTCAAAAGCTGGGCTCGCGAGGAGCCTTCCGGGTTGCACGATCTGCTGATGGTTGTTTCAGATATCGAGATGCCAGTGATGGATGGCTACACTTTGACTGCGCGGCTGCGTGAGGACGAGCGCATTGCCTCGGTCTACGTGCTGCTGCACTCCTCCTTGAGCGGGGTGTTCAATACCGAGATGGTGCGTCGCGTCGGGGCCGACGATTTCCTTGCCAAGTTCCAAGCGGACGAGTTGGCGGATCGAGTGCGCGCGCGTCTTCATGCGCTCGGTGTCGGCGTCTAGTTGCCATAAGGGGGAGCTCTTGGCCGAGCTGTTGATGAGAGACGAGGACTACCGGGCGTTTGCGCAATTCTTAGAGCGTGCCTGCGGGATCGTGCTGGGCGATAACAAGCAGTACCTAGTGGCGAGCCGTCTGACGCCGGTGCTGCAGGCAGAGGGAATTCCTGACCTCGGCGACCTGGTGCGGGCGCTGGAGCGGCGCCCTACGGCGGATCTCAAAGGGCGAGTCATCGAGGCGATGACAACCAATGAGACGCAGTGGTTTCGCGATGCTTACCCCTTTGAGGTGTTGCGTAAGCACTTATTGCCCGAGATGGAGAAGCAAGGCGCGCGGCGTCTCCGCATCTGGTCGGCGGCCTGTTCTTCCGGGCAGGAGGCTTACTCAATCAGCATGACGATCGAAGAGTATCGGGCCGCCGGTGGGCGACTCGATGCTGAGATCGTCGGCACTGACATCTCTCCGGCGATGATTGAGCAGGCGCGCGCGGCTCGCTATACGGCCAATGTCGCGAGTCGTGGGCTGGCCTCGGAGCGACAGCAGCGGTTTTTCGACGCCGTGGGTGAGAATACCTGGCAGGTCAAGGCGGAGATCCGTCGCCGGGTCTCGTTCCGGGTGCACAACCTACTTGAGAGTTACGCCGGGCTTGGTCGGTTTGACCTGGTCTACTGTCGTAACGTGCTGATCTACTTCGGCTGGGACTCTCGCCGCGACATCGTCGAGCGCATCGCGCAGGCGACTAAGCCGGGTGGCTACTTGATTGTCGGCGCATCAGAGTCGCTCTCCCGCCACTCGGAGGCCTTCGAGCTGCTGCGTCTCGGCGGCGGCGTGGTCTATCGCCGCGGCTAAGTCGGCCCTGCCGGGCGGTAGTCTTTTTCCGGCAAAAGCGGCAACCTCCTGCCGCTTTCACGGCAAGCTCTTCCCCTAACTCCCTGCTTTCATTGCCTGGCCCCGGTTGGCACAAGACGTGCAAAGGGGACCCATGGGCTGATTACGGAAACCAACCGAAGGACTGCGCCATGCGTATTGGGCTCGATCAAGCCTTCAGCACACACGAAAACGCGCTGCGTCTGCGCGGTGAGCGCCACGAGCTGCTGGCCTCGAATATCGCCAACGCCGACACACCGAACTACAAGGCGCGCGATATGGACTTTCGTACCGCCATGCGCGAGGCGACGGCGCCCTCGGCGCAGCCGCTGCGGGTGACTCACAGCCAGCATCTGCAGCCGCCTTCCTCTGTAACGGCAGGCGATCCGAAATCTTTATACCGGGTTCCGCACGGCGCAGCGTTGGATGGCAACACCGTCGAGATGCACGTCGAGCAGGCCAAGTTTGCCGAGAACGCGATCAACTATCAGGCCACGCTCGAGTTCCTGAACAGCCGCATCCGCTCGCTGACGAGCGCTATCCGAGGGGAGTGATCGTTCATGTCCTTGATGCACGCCATTGATGTTGCCGGAACCGGCATGAATGCCCAGCAGCTGCGGCTCAACACCATCGCCAGTAACTTGGCCAATGCCGAGACGGTCGCCGGCAGTCCGGAAGAGGCCTATCGTTCACGTCAACCGGTCTTTGCCGCGGCGCTGCACCACGCTCAGGGTGGCTACCCCGGGCAGGGCGGGCCGCAGCCGGCGACGACGCCGAATTGGGCCGAACGCGGCGGGCCGGTCGACCGGGTCAGTCCGGTCAGTTTTCAGCGCCAGTTCTTCGGTGCCCACCCGGCCGGCCTAAACGGCACGCACCATGCGCCGCTGCACGACCCCTGGGCGAGTCCCTCGCCGAGCGTGCCGGTCTTCATGCCGGGGGTGGTGGAGAGTGACGCGGAGATTGAGCCGATCTACAAGCCGCACCACCCGATGGCCGATGAGAACGGCTATGTCTACCGTTCGAACGTCAACACGGTCGAAGAGATGACCAACATGATCTCGGCCTCGCGTTCGTTCCAGAACAACATTGAGGTGATGAATACCTCGCGCGACCTGATGATGGAGACCCTGCGGCTTGGCCGCTAGAGGCGCGTCCGGGCAGCGGCGTAAAGGAGTGTGGAGATGCTGAACCCTGCACAGTTGATGGGCAATGCGGCCGCGGCTCAGCCGAGTGCTAAGTCGGGTCAGGCCCCTGCCGGAGGTGGTGGGGAGAAGCCTGGGGGCGCTTCGGCGCCGACGGGGGGAGCCTCCGAGGCCGCCGCCTCGGGGCAGCCGCAGGCGCGTGCTGCGGGCGGCGGCATGCAGCTGGGCGGGCGCGAGAGCGCTGTACCGCGTTCGTTCGAGGAGCGCGTGCCCGAGGAGCTGCGCGTCTCCGGCAGCCGGGACAAGGATGAGAAGGATCGGCAGAGCATCGGCCACGAGGACTTCCTGGAGCTGATGATGGTGCAGCTCAAGAACCAGGATCCGATGAACCCGCAGGATCCTAGCGAGATGATGGGGCAGCTGGCGCAGTTTGCAACGGCCTCCGGGATTCATCAGTTGCAGTCGGACTTCAGCAGCTTTTTCGAGCACATGCGTTCGGATCAGTCGCTGCGTGCCGCGCAGTTGATTGGGCGGGAGGTGTTGACCGAGGGCGATAAGGGATATCTGCCCGAGGAGGGCGAACTACAGGCGCTGCTGCAGCTTGAGCAGTCGGCCCCGAATTTGACGATTGAGATCCAAAACCAAGCCGGCGAGCGGGTCTACTACGAGCAGTTGGGCGAGGTTCAAGAGGGTGAGCGGCCCTTCTCCTGGGATGGCACGAACGACGACGGGAGGCGTCTGCCCTCGGGGCAGTACCGCGTGCGGGCCTACGTTGAGGATGGGGAAGATCGACGTTCGGTCAGCATGCTGGTCGGTGCGCCGGTCACGAGTGTCTCGATGGGACAGGGGGGGCGGCCGCCGCAGCTTGATGTGGTCGGCCTCGGTGAGATGTCGCTGGCCGATGTGAAGCGGGTGCGCTAGGGAGATGGGCTGCGCGAGGCTGCGTGCTTCGGCTGTTGGGGCATCGGGTGTTCTTTAACTGTCAAAAGTTGGGTTAGGATTGAAGGGAGAGCCACTATGTCGTTCAATATTGCGCTGACCGGGATCAATTCCGCGTCGAAGGACTTGGAGACGACGAGCAACAATCTATCGAACGCGGGCACAACCGGCTTTAAGAAGTCGCGCGCCGAGTTTAACGATCTGTTCGCCATGGGGGCGATGGGGGTCCCTAACCTGGCCATTGGTCAAGGGTCGCGCCTAGCCAACGTGGGGCAGCTCTTTAACCAGGGAGCGTTTGACTTCACCGAGCGCAGTCTTGATCTGGGCGTTGAGGGTGGGGGGTTCTTTCGGCTTGAAGAGCAAGGGGAAATCACCTACTCGCGGGCCGGTGAGTTCGAGATCGACCGTGACGGCTACATCGTAAACAATGCCGGCAGAAACCTTACGGGTTTTCGTACCGATGATGATGGGAATCGTGTCGGTGATGGCCACGATCTCTTGCGGGTGCCGACCGAGGGTATTGCAGCGAGTGCGACCGAGAGCGCCAAGCTCAGTGCAAATCTCAACGCTGATGCCGAAGTTTTAGATCCGGCTCTCTTTGATCCGGAGGATACCAATACATTCAACGAGTCCACGACGACAACTTTCTATGATTCGCAAGGCTCTGCGCGTGATGCGACCTTCTACTTCGTGAAGAGCGGGGAGAATCAGTGGAGCGTCTTTACTGAGATTAGCGGGCTTGACCCGGATGACCAGGAGGCGCTCTTTGGCGAGCCGCAGGTGCTGGAGTTCGATGGGGCGGGGAATCTGCTCGGCGACGGCATGCAAGAGATTGAAGGAGAGTTTGCTGCACAGGTCGAGCCGCTGCTTGCCGAGATCGATTTCGGCGGCGTGACGCAGTTTGCCCGCCCGTTCAATGTGACGGAGATCTCGCAAGACGGCTACACGGCCGGTGAGTTTGAGAACGTCAACGTCGAGAAGGACGGTACGATCTACGCGCGCTACAGCAACGGCGAACGGCAAGCCGTCGGTATGGTGGCGCTGACCCGATTCCCCTCCGAGGAGAGGCTACAAAACGCTGGCCAGACCTCGTGGCAGGCGACTGCCGAGGCCGGCGATCCACTGGTCGGTGTTCCTGGCGAGGGGCGCTTTGGGCGCATTGAGGCGGGGGCGCTTGAGCAGTCGAATGTCGAGGTCTCCGAGCAGCTGGTCAACATGATTACCGCGCAGCGGAACTTCTCGGCCAATGCCAAGATGATCTCGACCCAGGATCAGGTGACGCAAGAGATCCTGCAAATTCGCTAGGGCAGGCTAGCTCGGGTTCATTGTTAGGCGGCACCCCAGTGTGGCTCAGACGGGAAGGATGTCATGGATCGTCAGCTCTATATCGCGATGACCGGGGCGAAACATACCCTGCAAGCGCAGCACCACAACAACCAGAATCTGGCCAACGCCAATACACCGGGGTTTCGTGCCGACCTCGATAGCTTCTTCCAGGCGCCGATGTATGGCCCGGGTTTTCCGACGCGCGCCTATGCGGAGGAGCTGCGGGCTGGCACGGATTTCACCCCGGGCTCAATCATGACGACCGACCGGTCGCTCGATGTGGCGATTCAAGATCACGGCTGGTTCGTGGTGCAGGCGCCCAACGGCGATGAGGCCTACACGCGGCGTGGCGATTTCCAGGCCGATGCACAGGGAGTGCTCAGCACTGGCGATGGCCACCTCGTGATGGGGGAGAACGGCCCGGTTTCGATCCCGCCGGATAGCGAGATCGAGATCGCCGACGATGGCGTCATTACGGCGATTCCGCGCGAGGCACCGGAGGCACCGATTGAGGTCGACCGGCTGCGTCTTGTTAACCCCGACCCGCGGCAGCTCATCAAGGGCGAGGATGGCCTGATGCGGCACGCTGAGGGTGAGCCGGCGCTGGATGATGCCAGTGTGCGCGTGCGTGCCGGCGCCCTCGAAGGCAGCAACGTCAACATGGCCGAGGCGCTGGTCACGATGATCGATCACGCCCGGCAGTTCGAGACGCATATCAAGATGCTGACGGCCGCCGAGGAGAACGCCCAGAGCAGCGCTCAGCTGCTTAGGCATCCGGCTTGATCGTGCCGGGGCAACAGACGCAGATGCAACTAGATCGCGCCCACTACAACATGGAGGATAGGCCATGAATCCCGCGCTTTGGGTGGCCAAGACCGGTCTCGACGCCCAGCAAAAGAGCATGCAGGTGACGTCGAATAACTTAGCGAACGTCAATACCAACGGTTTCAAGAAGGACCGGGCGAACTTCGAGGATCTCTTCTACCAAACCGTGCGTCAGCCTGGCGGGCGCTCTAGCCAGGACACCATGTTGCCTTCGGGGCTGATGCTCGGCACGGGTTCGCGAGTCGTTGGTACGGAGAAGATCCACTCGCAGGGCAATATTCAGCAGACCGAGCGCAACCTCGATATGGCGATTCAGGGGAAGGGCTTCTTTCAGGTGCTGCGTCCGGATGGTGAGATCGCCTATACCCGTGATGGGGCCTTTCAGCTCAACGAGCAGGGGCAGCTGGTGACGTCAGGTGGGTACCTGCTTGAGCCAACGATTGAGGTGCCCATGAATGCCGAGTCGATCACCATTGGGCGCGACGGCACGGTGACGGCGAAGATGCCGAACGACCCAGATCCGCAAGAGATCGGGCAAGTCGATTTGGCCGATTTCATCAATCCTTCCGGGCTGCAGCCGATCGGTGAGAATCTCTTCCAGGAGACTGCCTCCAGTGGGGCGCCGGTGATCGGCGCACCGGGAGAGGATGCCTTCGGTGCCCTGATGCAGGGGGCGCTGGAGACCTCGAATGTCAATATTGCTGAGGAGTTGGTTAGGATGATCGAGACGCAGCGCGGGTTTGAGACTAACACGCGGGCTATCTCGACGACCGATCAGATGATGCAGTTTATGAATCAGAACGTCTAACAAACAGGTAGAGTAACTGCAACGGATCGCGCCTGATTGTGCTCGGGACAAGGTGCGAGGTGATGGTTTCTGGTGCTGCGTGTTGGCGGCGGCGGCGTGGGGCCGGTCGGATGAGGTGTTGAGTGGGAGGTGTCTCGATGGGGCGGCAAGCCGAGTGGGCAGGTGGGCTTCTGCGAGCCGCGTTGGTGGGCGCGCTGCTGGCGGTGCTCGGGGGGTGTGCAGGAACTGTCGAGCCTCCTGAGAATGGGCCGTCGCCGATCACTGCTCCGCGGGTGCAACTCCCCGATTTGGCTGAGTCGCCGCGTGGCGCGCTCTTCGATGAGGATCGGCGTATGCGCCTATTCGAGGATCGCAGCGCACGCCGTCCCGGTGATGTGATCACGGTGATCGTCGAGGAGGAGATCAGTGGCAGTCGTTCGGTGAACGCAAATATGTTCCGCCAGGCGGAGGGCGATCTGCAGGCGCTGCAAATCGGCGGCGAGGAGTTCGAGGTGGCCGGGCGGCCGATGACCTTCCAGCACGGTGGCGAGGCCAATTTCGATGGGGGGGGTGACGCCGATGAGACCACAAGCCTGTCGGGGACGATTACGGCTATGGTCGTCGACACCATGCCCAACGGACAATTGATCATCCGCGGTCAGAAGGCGGTCACGGCGAGTCAAGGCGAGCAGTACTTGACCCTCACCGGTATCGTGCGCCCGGACGATGTCGGGGCCAACAACGAGATCTCATCGAGCCGGGTGGCACAGCTGCGGGTCGCCTACACAGGCAGCGACACGATCGGCGATGCGGCGCGTCCAGGGTGGACGACGCGGTTTTTCATGGGGCGCTAGCGCAGCGGGCAGAGATTGGCGGCGCGTTGGCGGCGACGGCAGTCAGCGGGGGCTGAGGAGAGCGATGAGCGGCAAGAGGGCGATTAAGATGGCTTCGCAGCTTTCGCGGCGAGTAGTGCGCGGGTTGGTGCTGGGCGGCTTGCTGACGCTGGGCCTGGTTGCGGCCAGTGCGGCGGCGGCGGAGCGAATCAAAGACATCGCCTCGGTGGCTGGGGTGCGGAGCAATCAGCTGGTCGGCTACGGCCTGGTGGTTGGACTTGATGGTACGGGGGATAACGCCCCGTTTACCGAGCAGAGCGTGCGCTCGATGCTGGCGGAGATGGGGGTTAATATTCCGCACGACGTCAATCCGCAGTCGGATAATACCGCGGCCGTTATCGTAACCGCCGAGCTTCCGGCCTTCGTGCGCGAGGGGCAGCAGATTGATGTCAAGGTCTCTTCGCTGGGGAACGCCGATAGCCTGCAGGGGGGAGAGTTGTTGATGACCCCGCTGCGTGGCTCGGATGGGCGGGTCTACGCCGTTGCCCAAGGCGGGGTGATCGTCGGCGGTTTTGGCGCCGAGAACACCGAATTGCCGGTCGAAAACCACCTTGGCGGGAGTATTCCGCGCGGAGCCATGGTCGAGCGCTCGATCGAGAGCGGTTTTGGTGATCGCGGTGAGCTGGTCTTCAATCTGCACAATCCCGACTTCACGACCGCGCGCCGGATGGCCGAGGTGATCAATCACCACCTTGGTCCCAACACCGCCCGCGCGAGTGATGCCGGTTCGGTGCGGGTGCGGGCGCCAGCCGATGCCAATCAGCGGGTCAGCTTCATCTCTTATCTTGAGGAATTGCACGTCGAACCGGGTGAGGCGCCAGCGCGGGTGATCGTCAATTCGCGCACCGGCACCATCGTGATGGGGGCGCGGGTTCGGGTGCGGCCAGCGGCAGTCAGCCACGGCAACTTAACAGTTGCCATTGGGGCCGCCCCAGCGCAGCAGGTCGCCGCCGCCCCGCCTGGGCTCGATGAGCCGGTCTTGGCGCCGAATGAGGAATTCGGCGATGTCGAAGGCGGCAACCCGGCTTTCGTCTTCGAGCCGGGGGCCGATCTCAACGAGATCGTCGATGCTATCAATAGCGTCGGTGCTGGCCCCGGCGATCTGATCGCTATCCTTGAGGCGCTGAAGCGAGCTGGAGCGCTGCGCGCTGAGTTGACCGTGATCTAAAACAAAAGCTGACCTTGGCCGGAGGTGTGGTCCTCGCTATGGGGCCGGGACCGCATCTTCGGCTCGGAGCAGCGGTGAGACCGGTGTATGTCAGTGGTGTATATTGGTGGGGACGAAGGCAGTGAGCCGACGATAGCGGGGGCAGGCGATGCGTGAGGCAGGGAGCTTAGGCAACGCGATTGATCCGCAGGGCCTGCACCAGCTGCGTGGGCGGTTGCAGCAGCCGACTGAGCAGGATCTGCGTGAGGTCGCGCAGCAGTTCGAAGCGGTCTTCGTTGAAATGATGCTCAAGCAGATGCGCGCTGCGACCCCTGGCGATAGTTTCTTCGGCGGCAACGCCGAGGAGACCTACCGCAGCCTCTTCGATCGGCAAGTCGCGTTGCAGATGGCCCGGGGTCAAGGGATGGGGCTGGCGCCGATGATCGAGGAGCAGTTGCGGGCTAACGCCGGTTTTGAGACCGATCAGGTTCACGGTGGCCCGCGTGAACTCTCCGATTACCGCCGTGCGCCGGTTCCAGCGGCCGTGGCGGTGCGGCGTGGTGAGCCGGCTGATGGGGTGACCGAGGAGGGGGCAGCGGCTCTGCAACGGGCCGCGCCGGCTAAGCGGGCGGAGCCGTCCGAGCCGACGGCGGGTGGGCTCGGAGGCAAAGGGACGGCGTGGAGTAGCCCGCGTGAATTTGTGGCTGATATCGCCCCGGCAGCTCGTCAGGCTGCGGAGCGCTTGGGCGTGCCTGCCGTGGCCCTGGTGGCGCAAGCGGCGTTGGAGACTGGCTGGGGACAGCACGTTATTCAAGATGGCAGCGGGCGCAGCTCGCATAACCTGTTCAACATCAAAGCGCATACCGCGGCCTGGCAGGGAGATTCGGTACGGGTGCCGACCTTGGAGTACCGGGGCGGTATTCCGCAGCGTGAGATGGCCGATTTTCGTGCCTACGCATCGGTTGATGAGAGCTTTGCCGACTATGTCGACTTCCTTGAGCGCAACCCGCGTTATCAGCAGGCTTTACTGGCCGGCGACGATCCGCGGCAGTTTGTGCGCGCCCTACAAGAGGCTGGCTATGCTACGGATCCGGCCTACGCCGACAAGCTTGAGCGGATCATGGCGCTGGATGGTGAGCATGGCTACGGTGTCTGGGCCGGTGGTGAACTGCTCAAGATTTCCGAGTGAGTGACGACAAATTAGCTGAGGGTCGGTGGGTTCGGCGGCCTCATAGGGATCAGAGCTATGGCGGATATACTCAATACGGGCATTTCGGGGCTGCGCGCGTCGCAACGCGGGTTGTCGACGACCTCGCATAACATCTCCAATGTCAATACAGACGGGTTTAGCCGGCAGCGCGTCGAGCAGGATACGACGACGCCGCGCTACTTTGCCCGCGGGGCGATTGGGACCGGTGCGCAGATTCAGACGATTCAGCGCTTGAGCGAAGAGTCGCGGGTTGAAGCGCTGCGGCGCAACCACGCCGAGTTTGAACGGCTCGATAATCTGCGCGAGATGGTCGCTCGCGTCGATGATCTGGTTGCCGACAAGGACGCCGGGTTGAGTCCAGCCCTTAGGCAGTTCTTTGATGCGGTCGAGGAGGTCGCCAACGACCCGTCGAACACCGTCACCCGGCAGCTCATGCTAACCCGTGGGCAGGCGCTGGTCGATCGTTTCGGAACGATGGATAACCGCCTCAGTGAGCTTGAACACGACGTTGAGCGGCGGGTGGCACAAAAGACGGAACACGTCAACGCCCTGGGTGAGTCGATCGCCGAGTTGAATAACGAGATTCGCCGCCGCTGGCATAACCCGCAGCGGCCTCCGAACGATCTACTTGATCAGCGCGATGAGAAGATACGGCAGCTGTCAGAGCTCGTGGCCGTGCGGGTGATCGGCCAGGATGACGGATCGCTGAACGTCAGTGTCGGTACCGGGCAGCCGCTGGTCACTGGGGATCGACACAACGACCTTAAGGTCGTCGGTAACCCCTACGACGGCGCGCGTGCTGAGCTGGCGATGCAGATCGGCGATCGCGAAGTCCGCGTGACCGATCGGATTCGCGGCGGTTCACTCGGGGGGCTGATTGAGTTCCGTGATGGCGTGCTCGATAAGACGCGGGATGAGATCGGGCGGGTGGCGACTGCGCTGGCAACCGAGCTCAACACCCAGCATAGGCGCGGTGTGCAGTTCGACAGTGGCGAGCCGCGGCCGGGGCGGGACTTCTTCCAGGTCGGCAAAGTGCAGGTTCAAAGTCACCGCGATAATCGCGGCAGCGCGGTGCCGCAGGTCACGATCGACGACGATAACGTGAGTCAGCTTAAGCGCGAAAACTACGAACTGCGCTACGATGGCTCGCGCGAGCAGTGGCATTTGCGGGCTGATAGCGGTCAGCGCTGGGTGCTTGGTGAGGACGTGCAGGCCGATGCCGACGGTCGCTATCGACTCAACGGGTTACAGATTGAAGTGCCGTCGCCGCGGCAGGCGGCCCTTCTTGGCGAAACGGCTGAAGATGGCGATCGCTTCCGCATTGAGCCGACCCGGGCGGGAGCCTCGGGGATCGATACCTTGCTCTCGCGCCCCGCTCAAGTTGCAGCCGCCGCCCCGGCCCTAACCGGTGAGGCCGTGAGCGCCGAAGGCCAGAGCAGCAACACCGGGCGGGGACGGATCGGCCCCCCTGAGGTCGGTGATATGGCCGGGGTGTTGCGCGCTCTGGAGGATGACGGACCGCTGCGCCGCGGGATCTTCCTGGAGTACACGGTGAACCCGGACGGAGAGCGCTACTTCCAGCTCTATGTCGGTGATGAGCCGGTTCCGAATGCGCGTTTCCCCTATAATCCGGACGATCCAGAGCGGGGCCAGGAGATTGATCTCAGTGAGAAGGTCAACTCGGAGTATGTTCATTTTCCTGGCGTCGACGGCGAGGGGCGGCAGGAGATGGCGCGGTTGTTGGGCGGCGGCAGCAGCGGCGATGAGTCTGAACGTCTCCGTTTGCTTTCCGAAGATCTCCCTGCCGAGCTCGATGTGACCGTGCGCATTTCCGGGGCTCCCGATCCGGGCGATCGCTTCCAGATCACTGGCAATTACGACGGCATTGGCGATAATACCAACGCTTTGCGTATGGCCGAACTGATGGATCAGTCGCTTATGGACGACGGCAACAGCACCTTCCAGGAGGCTTACAGCGCCATGGTCGGTGATATCGGCGCCTACAGCCAGCGCATACAGACCAATCGCGATGCCCAGCAGACGCTGCTGCGCCAGGCCGAAGAGCACTGGGAGGAGCTCTCTGGGGTCAATCTCGACGAGGAAGCGGCCAACATGATGGAGTATCAACAAGCCTACCAGGCCGCTGCGCAGATCATTGCCAGCGCCGATCAGGTCTTTCAGGAACTCCTCAACTCGGTGCGTCGCTAGGAGGTAAGCCGTGCGGGTATCGACCAGCCACGTCTATAACACCGGCGTGCAGAACATGAGCGGCCAGCAGACGGCGCTCAATGAGAGCCAGAATCAGCTCTCGAGTGGACGGCGTGTGTTGCGGCCCTCGGACGATCCCTCTTCGGCCGCTCGGGTGCTCGACTTAGAGCGCACCGTCTCCTCGATTGAGCGGTTCAACCGCAACGGCGATATGGCGCGCAACCGTCTCTCAATGTCCGAAGGCGCGATCGATCAGGCGAGCCACCACTTACAGCGGATTCGTGAGTTGACGGTTCAGGCGGCAAACGATTCGCAGGATCGGCAGACACGCGCCTACATCGCTACGGAGATTCGCGAGCGCTACGATCAGCTGATGCAGGTGGCCAACAGCACCGATGGCAATGGCGAGTATCTCTTTGCTGGTGCGAAGACGCGCACCCGGCCTTTTAATATGCAGCCTGATGGCCGGGTCGAGTACCACGGTGATCAAAACACCCGCAAGGTGCGAGTGGGTCCCGGGCGCTCGATGGCGGTCGACCACTCCGGGTTCTCCACCTTCATGAAGGTGCCGAACGGCAATGGTCACTTCCAGGCCTACGAGAATGTAGAAAACCGTGGCAGCGGTGTGGTTACCGTGGTTGATCAGGGGGTGCGTCGGCTCGATCCGCAGTACGACTACCGGCTGCGTTTTATCGAGGATGATGATGGCGATCTACGCTACGCGATTGAGCGCCGTCAGGATAGCACCGACTCCTGGGAGAGCGTTCATCCAGCTTCCGGTGCGGCCCTTGCGGATGATGGTGATGGATCAGAGGAGGGAGCGGCTAGGGCCAGGGGTATGGAGGAGCCCCGGGAGAGGGGGGAAGGTGCGGCGAGAAGCCTGGAGGCCGAGCCGGAAGCGCGCGGCGGTATCGAAGACTACCCGCGCTATAGGCCCGGGAGCGCCATTGAGATCGAGGAGGGGGTGCGTGTCCAGGTCGATGGGGAGCCAGAGCACGGTGACACCTTCACGGTCTCGACCAGTCGCCCGCAGTCGATCTTCGATACAGTGCATCAGCTGGTGCATGCCCTTGAGGAGCAGGGGCAGGGGGCTGGTTTTCGCAATTCGGTCAACCGCGCGCTCGGGGATATCGATCTCGCGTTAGAGAATATGTTCCACACGCGTGCCGAAGTGGGGGCGCGGCTCTCGACCCTCGATACCGAGCGGGCGAGTAACCACGCCGCCTTGGTTGATCTGCACGGCACCATCTCCTCGGAAGAGGATCTCGATTACGCCGAGGCGACGGGCCGCTTCCACAAGCAGCTCACCGGCCTAGAGGCCGCGCAGGCGACCTTCGGCAGGGTTCAAAATCTAAGTCTTTTCAATTATCTATAGAGGCTTCTGGGCGGCTAGCGCTGTCGCCGCCACTCCTCGGCCTCGCGCCGTGCGCGCTCAATCCCGCCGCTTAAGAACTCAGGTCCGAAGAGCCAGCGCACACCGAGGTTTACGCTGTAGAGGCGTTCGTTGCTGCTGCTAAAGCAGTTCTCGGTGCCTGAGTAGCAGAGCGCACTCAATGTGACGAGGGTGCTTGAGCCGGTTCGAATGCCCAGTTCGGCACCATAGGCCAGATCGATCTCCGTTTGCTTCCCGTTGCCCTGCTGCCAGTCGATGCTATAGCTGCTCACGCCGCCCATGATGTCGAAGTGGCAGTCGGCGCCGTGGTAAAGCGAAAGACCGACCAGCGTGGTGTGGGTCCAGTCCAGTTTGGCTTCAGTGCCGGCCACCTCATCGCTGCGCCCCGTCGCGATACGCGCCTCGACGCGGACAACAGGGGTTTGGCGGCGAACCATACCGATGACAGCGGCGATGCTGTAGGCGTCGTACACGGTCTCCTCATCTGCTTGCAAGTACCACTTGCCGGCGTCGAATCCACCGTAGAGGTTGTGCTGGTAGTAGACCCGTTCGGCTGCCGCCGGAGTGGCCAGGATGCAGCCACCAGCTAGTGCAATCAGAATTGTTAAGCAGCGACGTCCCATGCCTCCTCTCCCTGCTCTCCCTGGTGTGTAAACGCTCATCCCCCCTTTTATCGGCAGCCACTGCCAGCTCTTGATTGCGCGCGGCAAGGCGGCAAACGGCATCCTTGCGGAAAAAAAATGCCCCCCGCAGCCGGAAAACGGTTTCCCTTTGCCGGCAGTTCGTGGCATGCTGTCCATGCCCAGGGTAAAGGCGACCAGTCTGCCCGCAGGTGCGGGCGATACGCGCGGTGTGCGAGCGGAAGCGCGAAGTACAAGGTCGCCGTCTGGCGGAAAAAAATTGCCGGCAAGGGGGTTAAGGATTGCCGCTTGCGGCCGATAGGGAAGGTGAAGGCGGAAGTGGGGTGCTCATGAGCGGCAGTCAGTCGCCGCCCTGGCCTTCTCGGCAACCGAAGTGAGAGGAGAAGAGCTATGGCACAGGTCATCAACACCAATATTGCGTCGCTGACAGGTCAGCGGCATTTGAACGCGTCACAGGCCGATCAGCAGCAGGCCTTGGAGCGTCTGTCCTCGGGTAAACGCATCAACTCGGCTTCGGATGACGCCGCCGGCCTTGCGATCAGCGAGCGCTTCACTTCGCAGATCAACGGCATGCGGCAGGCTGAGCGGAATGCCAACGACGGCATCTCCTTTGCCCAGACTGCAGAAGGGGCGATGGAGGAGATGGGCAACCTGCTGCAGCGGGTGCGTGAGCTGGCCGTGCAGTCGGCAAACGACACCAATACCGCGGCAGATCGTCGCGCGCTGGATGCCGAGGTGCAGCAGGCGATCATGGAGATCGACCGGATTGCCCAGACGACGCAGTTCAACAATCAGAACGTGCTCGACGGTTCGCTGCGTGAGCTGGTCTTCCAGGTCGGTGCCAACCGAGCGCAGAGCATCAACGTGGCGGGTCTGGACGTTCGCGGGCACAACCTGGGTGCGGAGATCCTCGACGGTCGTGCGGTTGAGCGCGAGCTGACCGACGGCAGTTACGGTGATCTCGGCTTCGAGGGCAGCTTCAGCATCAATGGGGTCAGCATCAGCGTTGATGATGCCCGTGAGGTCTCCGATATTGTCGACCGCATCAACGCAGCCGCTGGCGGAACCGGAGTACAGGCCTTCCGGGCCGACCGCGCTGAGAGTCAGGTCTTTGATTTTACCTCACCAGCGGATGGTGGATCGATCTCGATTAACGGCACGCGGGTTGGTGTCGGTTCCGAGGCGACTCTGCAAGAATTCGTCGATGAGGTTAACCGGGCCTCTCAGGACACTGGTGTTCGAGCGGTTGCTGCCGGCGATGATGCGGTGCAGTTCATCTCCGAGTCGGACTTCCGCATTGAGGCAGGTGACAACAATCCCATCGGGCTAGAGGACGACGCAGCGGTTCGTTTTGAGCGTGGCGTGCAGCTGGCCACCAGTGTCGATCGGCCGATTGCTCTCGGCGGTGACGCTGATCTGCTGACTGAGTTGGGGCTGGCTGATGAGGGCGGCGAACTGATTCAGTCGGGGACCACCACGGTCAGCGGTCCGAACGCCCTGGATGTAACGACCCGTCAGAGTGCCGACGACGCCATCCGGACCGTCGATTTTGCACTGGGTCGGATCAACGAGGCGCGTGCTGACCTCGGTGCTATTCAGAACCGTTTCGAGGCGACCACCAGCAATTTGCAGAACGTCACCGAGAACATGGAGGCTTCTCGTTCGCGCATCCTTGATGCCGACTTCGCTCGCGAGAGTGCCGAGATGACTCGGGCGGATGTCCTGCAGCAAGCTGGCACGTCGGTGTTGGCGCAAGCCAACCAGAGTCCGCAAAGCGTGTTGGCGCTGTTGCAATGAAGAGCGGGCGAGCAGGGCCCGACTTGACCCCTCGGGCCCTGCGAGCCGTGCGGAGTTTGTTGATGGTTGATCGCCTGTAAGCTGTGACTTCTAGCTGCTTCTGAAGGGTGGTGCCTCCGAAGAGGTGGCTAGGATAAGAGGGAGGAGAGGCGTTTAGGTAGAGAGGAGAGGTACCTGAAGCCGAAGGATCCGTTGCCGGGTGGTGCAGGGCTGAGGCTGGATTAGAAAGATCCCTGGCCCGCTATGCTGGCTGCAGTCTGAAGGCCGCTGATGGTGGCGCGGCGTTTGTCCGTGCCACTAAAGCTTTCGATGCGGGCGCCGATACGTTTGGGCAAGAGCGCGGGCTGTTGTCCAGGCGGTGTAGGCCCGCGTTGGGGTCAGCGGATTAGGCGTCCTTGAGAGGCGCCGGACTTAAGGAGACGGGTCATGGCACAGGTGATCAACACGAACGTTGCATCGCTGAACGCGCAACGGCATCTGAATGCGTCCAAGAGCGAGATGGAGACGGCCATTGAGCGTCTCTCCTCTGGTTTGCGGATCAATAGCGCGCGGGATGATGCTGCAGGTCTGGCGATCAGCGAGCGTTTCACGGCGCAGATCAACGGCCTCAATCAGGCGGCTCGGAATGCCAACGACGGCATTTCGTTCGCCCAGACGGCAGAGGGCGCCATGGAGGAGATGAGCAACCTGCTCCAGCGCGTGCGTGAGCTCGCCGTCCAGGCGGCGAACGACACCAACACGCCGAGCGACCGCGAAGCGCTGAACCGCGAGGTTCAGGCCGCCCTCGACGAGGTCAACCGCATCGCCGAAAATACCCAGTTTAACCAGCAAAATGTGATCGATGGGTCGTTGCGCGATTTGATCTTCCAGGTCGGTGCCAACCGAGCCCAGAGCCTAACGGTTGCCGGCATGGATCTGCGGGGTGAGCGATTGGGTGCCGAGATTCTTGATGGACACAGTGTGTTGACTCAGATTGCCTCTGGGCAGAGTCAGGAGTTGGATCTGGATGGGGTCTCGATCCACATTAACGGTACGGCGATCGATATGAGTGGTGCGCGCAGTGTCGCCGAAATTGTGGAGCGAATCAACGAGCGCAACCCGGTCACCGGGGTGCAGGTCTTCCGTGCCGATCGGGCGATGCAGGAGTTCGACTTCGACTTCGCAGCCTTGGGGGAGCAGGAGCACGGCAGCCTGAAAATCAACGGTCTCCAAGTTAACTTTGAGGTTGTCTCCGAGGATGAGTCTGCCTCACAGCAGAACATGATTGATGCGATTAACCAGCAGAGTGCATCGACCGGTGTGCGTGCCGAGATCCAGGATGGTCGCGTGAGGCTCTCCTCAGAGTCTGACTTCCGGCTGACCAGCTCAGATGTCGGTGCATGGCCACTGGGTATTCCAGACGGCCTGGATGGGGCCTTGGAGGCTGGTTTCGACTACAGCGAAGGGTTGCATGTGCAGCGGGGTATCCAGCTGGCTAACGATCTAGGTCGAACGATCGCCATTGAGGCGGATGCCGACGAGCTGGCTAAGATCGGCCTGCTTGGCGCCGACGGCGATCTGCTCCAGACTAAGAGGTATGCAGTCTCGGGTCAGGAGGTCGACGGCCTGGTTGAGACGATCAACGTGCAGACTCGGGGGGCGGCGGATAACGCCATCCGGACTGTCGACTTTGCCCTGGGGCGGATCAACTCAGTGCGTGCTGACCTTGGTGCCGTGCAGAATCGTTTTGAGGCAACGATCAATAACTTGAACATCTCTTCGGAGAACTTGAGCGCGTCTCGCTCGCGAATTCTCGATGCCGATTTTGCCGAAGAGACGGCCGAGATGACGCGTACGGAGATTCTGCAGCAGGCTGGGACGTCGGTCCTTGGGCAGGCGAACCAGATGCCGCAGATGGTGCTGCAGCTACTCCAACAATAACCGCGGCTAGGATCCGGACTGCCTTTCCGGAACCTGGCCCGTGAGGCTCCGTGGCACGGGGCGGGTGGGGAGGCAGTATGAGTGAGATCCATGGTTACAGTGCTGTGACCGCTGCAGGTTATGGATGGGGGCGCACCGTCAATCAGTCGCCAGACGAGGTGAGCGGGAACCAACGGGCAGGCAGGGGGGTCGAAGCGGCAGGCGGTGCCGGAGAGTCGGAGCAAAAAGAGGGCAAGGGTGCTCAGCACCTCTTGATGGCGCCCTCGGGTGATCTCTCTCCGCTTGATGTCTATCGCGCCGAAGATCCGGAGGCCCTAGCGCAGGCGGTGGAGCGTTTCGAGAACTTCATCCGCAAGATGGGGCGGGACCTGGAGATCAGTGTCGACGATCGCACCGGCAAGACTGTGGTAACGGTCTATGTGCGGGGGACGGAGGATGTAGTGCGACAGATCCCCCCGGAGGAGATGCTCGCCGTGGCCGCTCACTTGAAGGAGGTCCAGGGGATGCTCTTCGACGAGCACGCCTAAGGGGTGGGCGACGGGGTGGCTAGGGTGTGCCGGTGCGGGGCTGAGGTCTCTTGACGGCGACGGGCGATGACGATTCAGTAGCGATAAAGGGGGCTCCCATGCCTACGTCGGTCACCGATCAAATGCCCCATATGCCGAGTAAGATGGATGTCGGCACGGGGATTGATACGCGCAAGATGGTTCAGGATCTGATTCGGGCCGAGCGCGCGCCGACCGATAAGCGGTTGGAGCGTCGCGAAGAGGAGCTGCGGGAGCAGATTTCGGCGCTGGGCCAGGTGCGTGCGACGGTCGGTGAGTTTCGCGAAGGGATCGGGCGATTGGCCGATGCTTCGGCCTACTCCGGGATCGATACCGATTCGACCCACAGTGACGTAGCGCGTGTACGCGCCGAAGAGGGCGCCCCGCCGGGGGACTACGATGTTGAAGTCCTGCAGCTAGCCCAGGGACAGCGCATCGCGACTGCGACCGGTGTCTTTGCCGAGAGTTCCGATCCGATCGGCACCGGTCGGCTGATCATCACGGATGGCCAGGGGCGCGAGCAGATCGTTCACATCGGCGAAGAGCAGTCGACGCTGCTCGGCATTCGCGACGCCATCAATGAGCAAGCCGAAGGGTTGCGCGCCTCGATTGTTGACGACGGCGCCGGTCCGCGGCTGGCCATTGCGACCGAGGGCACCGGTGAAGCCAACGCCATTCAGCAGATCCGCGCCGAGCAGAGCGCGGATGAAGACGAAGGCGACCTCTCGCTGCTGCAGTTTGGCGTAGCTGCAGGAGGGGGGCAGCAAGGCGTTGGGGCCTTCGAGCAAGTGCAGGCGGCTACCGATGCGCAGGCGGTGATCGACGGCATGGTGATTACGCGCCCCGAGAATACCATTGAGGGCGCGATTGAGGGGGTCACCTTAGAGTTCGGCGGTGAGGGGCGTACGCGCGTCTCGGTGCGTGAGCAGACCGGGCTGATTGAGGAGAATATCCAGGCGTTGATCGAGACCTACAATCAGGTGCGGGGCCAGATCAACCAGCTTACTGCCTATAACCCAGATGCCGATGAGGCGGCCCCATTGCAGGGCGATCCGAGCGTTAGCAACATCAGCTCACGCCTGAGCCGCGCTCTAACTGAACCGGTTGCGGCTTTGGCCGGTCAACCGTTGCGCGCGCTCGGTGATTTGGGGGTGCGCACCAATCGCGACGGTACGCTCGATCTCGACAGTGAGCAGCTGCAGCGTATGGCGGGGGCGCATCCTGAGTTGGTTACACAGCTGATGACCGATCCTGAGCACGGCGTTATGGGGCGGCTCGATGGGGTGCTCGACGAGGTCGCCGGACGCGGTGGCGTGTTGAGCATGCGGACTGATGGTCTTGAGAGTCGCTTGGAGCGCATCGATAGTGACCGGGAGCGCCTTGATCGACGCATGGAGCGGCGCGAGGAGCAGTTGCGGAGCCAGTTTTCCCGCATGGATCAGCGGGTGGCCGAGATGAATCGGACTTCCGAGTTTATCGAGCAGCGGTTGGCCATGATGACGAAGAATAAGTGATCCGCGTTTTTTTTTCGATAATGGCCAACACCCCCCCCTCAAGAGTCGCTGTAATCTGCCGACACAATAGGTGCGAAACCGGAAAACCCTCAATGCCCCCTAGGCACATAGAATGGGAAAAGACTATGCATCGCGGCGTAAATCAATACCAACAGGTCGGAAGCTACTCGAGCGCTGCATACGCGGATCCGTACCGCTTGGTGCAGCTGTTGATGGACGGCTTTCTGGATCGGGTCTCGCAGGCCCGCGGCGCAATGGAGCGTGGTGAGGTCTCGGCCAAGGGCGAACTGATCAGTAAGTCGATCTCGATCCTCGACGGTTTGCGCTCGGGCTTGGATCACGAGCGCGGCGGCCGGATTGCCGGTAATCTTGAAGAGCTCTACTCCTACATGCAGCGCCGCTTGGTCGAGGCCAACATGCACAGCCAGGTCGAATACCTCGATGAGGTGGCCTCGCTGATGCGTGAGATCAAGAGCGCGTGGGATGCGATCCCGCCGGAGTTGCGCGACCGTGAAGCGGCGGCGGCAGCGGCGGCCCAAGGGCGCTGACGGGGGCGGTGCCCGTCAGCGGATGGTGACCGACGAGCAGCCGCTCGGTGGTGTCGGTGTCGCAGAGGATGCCACCGAGCGCTGCTGCGCCCGAGTTCTAGAGCTGACTCGGCAGATGCTTGAGCGCGCCGAGCAGTATGACTGGGACGGGGTTATGGAGCGCGATGCTTTGCGCGTCGAGCAGCTGCGACGTCTCCCCGAGGCCGATTTAGACAGCGAAGGGATGGGCAGCCAGCGCGCGGCGGCCCGGCTGCGGCAGGCCCTGGAGGTTGGTCGACAAGTCCGGGAGCTGATGGAGCAGGAGCGCGATCGGCTCGGTCAGGCCTCCCGTATGGATCAGCGGCGCCGAGAGGCCGGTGCCGCCTATCATCAGGTCTCCAAGGCGGTTGATCGCGGCGAAGACTCCGGCGGTTCCGCGCGCTGAGCAGGGCTCGGTCCTCCTAGGTCTTTTTGTTCGCGGGCGTCGCCGTGGCGGCAGCTTCCCTCCTCGGGCTTGTCTCTCTTTTTCTCCCCTTCCCCCTTTTTCCCCTCTGTTCTCCCTTGTTCTCCCTTGTTCTCCCTTGTTCTCCCTTGTTCTCCCTTGTCTTCGCAGTCGGCCAGCTGGTCCGCTCGCTTCTTGCGCAAAGCCGGAAAGTGAGCGATGCTTATCCTTCGGGCGGCAAGATTTTGCCGCCTTCCGGCCTTTTCTTGCCGGCTAGGTGTGTGGTGGTCCTTTCCCGAGGCGCACGGGCGCTACGCATAGAGGGAGGTGGAGCGTTGTACGGCAAGGGGTTGCAGGATGTGCCGGCAGAGCGGCAGAAACTGGCACGAACAGTGCATAATTTGCCGCTAATCGGCGGCATGTGGCCGCGGTCGGTTTCGTGCTTAGGGGGTTAGGCTTATGACTCAGCAATGTGTGCTCGTGGTGGCTCGCGAGGCAGAGCGTCGGGAGCGGCAATCTCGGGCGCTGGAGAGTGCCGGGTTCCAGACCGTTGAGGCGGAGGGAGCGGTTGCAGCAGGTCGCCTTTTGGAGCGGGGCGGGGTGAGCGCCGCGGTCTGCTGTGAGGGCGGAGTCGACGGCGATGAGTGGCGAGCGGTGGCCCGGCACCCGTTGGCGCCCGCGGTCGTTGTCGTCTCGGCAGCGGCCGAAGTCAGTGGTGCGGTGGCGGCGATGCGCGACGGTGCGGCGGACTACGTCGCCGAGCAAGGCGCGGAGGGTGAATTGGCTGCGGCGGTGGCGCGGATCACCGCTCATGGGCCCGGGTTGGTGGCAGAAGACCACAGCAGTCGGCAGCTGTTGGCACTCGCTCAGCGTGTCGCGAGCAAGGATGTGACCGTGCTGCTGACCGGTGAGTCGGGGACGGGCAAGGAGATCTTCGCCCGCTACATCCACGAGCGTTCGCCGCGGGCTGCTGGTCCTTTCGTCGCGGTCAACTGTGCGGCGATTCCTGAAAGTATGCTGGAGGCACTGCTCTTCGGCTTCGAGAAAGGTGCCTTTACCGGCGCGAACCGGGCACACGCCGGAAAGTTCGAGCAGGCGCAAGGGGGGACACTGCTCCTTGATGAGGTCTCGGAGATTGAGCTAGGCTTACAGGCTAAGCTCTTAAGGGCCTTGCAGGAGCGGGAGATCGAGCGGCTTTGCGGGGACAGTCCTGTGCCGCTGGATGTGCGGGTGTTGGCAAGCAGTAACCGCGATCTGCGCGACGATGTGCGAGTTGGGCGGTTTCGCGAGGATCTTTACTACCGGCTACACGTCTTCCCGATTCACCTGCCGCCGCTGCGCGAGCGTCCTGCCGATATCGTTCCGCTCGCACGGAGCTTCGCAGTCAAGTATGCTCAGCTCAACGGTCGGGGTGCGCGATTGACCCCAGAGGCTGAGCGGAAACTGGTACAGCATACGTGGCCGGGCAATGTTCGTGAGCTGGAGAATGTCGTTCAGCGCGCTTTGATTCTAGCCGAAGGCGATGCCGTCGATAGCGAGGCGATCCGTTTCGAGCCGGTGACCGTTGAGGCGCAGCCGCAGAGTACGGCGAGTTGGGCGGAGGGCGCGGGCGCGTCAACGGTATCGCCCGCTCCGACGTTGACACATCCGGCGGTGGCGATGCGGGCGGCGGCTGCCCCGATCTCTGAGCACCCCCCGGTGCCGGCGGCTGATGGAGGAGCAACGACGCTGGAGGAGGATCTGAAGAGTCGGGAGTATCGGCGCATTTTGGAGACTCTGGCGGCGGTCGGTGGGAGTCGCAAGGAGGCCGCAGCGCGTTTGGGGATCAGTAGCCGCACGCTGCGTTATAAGCTGGCGCGGATGCGGCAAGAGGGCGTAGAGATTCCGGAGCGTTCGGGCGGGGTTGTCCTGTACGCCTACGGAAGTTGAGGGATCGTGGCTATGGCGGATTTCCGAATCGAGCAAGCACTGTCCGAGATGCGTGCCACCGGCACGCCTCAGCAGTCACCGCAGCGGCAGACCGATGGCCCGCCGGTTGAGGAGTTTTCAAACTTACTGCGGCAGGCGGTTGAGCAGGTCAACGGGCGTCAGGTCGATGCCGAGTCGCTGCGCGATGCCTACATGCGCGGCGAGGATGTCTCTCTGACCGATGTAATGATCACCGCGCAAAAGGCGCAGATCTCCTTCGAGGCGATGAAAGAGGTGCGCAACCGTTTCCTCGAGGCCTATGAAGAAATCCGGAATATGCAAGTCTAGCTCGTGAGGGTTTGCCATGGCTGAGAGCCGGGCAATGGCCGAGGCGGATGGCGCGATGCCGCCGTCGCCGGTGGAAAACGGCTCGGGACAGGATGCTGGAGGGCGTGATAGCTCCGGCCTTGGGCGCTATTTGCCCGAAGATTGGCAGGCGCAGCTTGAGGCTTGGCTGGGTGAAAATCCGCTGCGCAAGATCGCTCTGGGCGTTGGCCTGCTCGCCATCGTGGGGCTTGGGGTGGCGCTCTTTATCTGGGCGCAAGGTCCTCCCGAGTTGCGAACCCTCTACGCCGATCTCGACTCCGAGGACGCTGCGCAGGTCATCAACGTCCTCGAAGAGCGGGGCGTGCGGGTCGAGTTTGATGAGCGCACCGGCGATATCCGGGTGCCCGCCGAGCATGTCCACCGTGCCCGTATCTTTCTCGCCGCTGAGGGGTTGCCCCGGGGCACGACTGGCTTCGGCTACGAGATGCTCAGCGAGGACCCCGGTTTCGGGGTCAGCGAGTTCATGGAGCACACTCGCTTTGATCGGGCGCTGGAGACCGAGCTGGCACGCTCGATCCAGTCGTTGCGGGCGGTGCGCTCGGCGCGCGTTCACCTTGATGTTCCCCAGCAGTCTGTTTTTGTGCGTGATCGGCGCGAGGCGAAGGCTTCGGTGATTCTCGAGTTGAGCGAGGAGCGGCAGCTGCCGCGCCAGCAAGTCGATGCCATCGTCCACTTGGTTGCCAGCGCCGTCTCCGATCTAAGTCATCAAAACGTTAGTATCGTCGATCATCGCGGACGTTTGTTGACCGCCGATGAGCGACCGACCGAGGCAACAGCCGCTGCGCAACAGCACGAGCTGACGCGTCAGGTCGAGGAGCGAATCGAGCGCCGGGTCGAGGACCTGCTGGAGCCGCTGATCGGTCCGGGGCGCGTGCGCACGCAGGTTAGCGCACGGCTTAATTTCGATACGCGCCGACACCTTGAGGAGTTCTTCGATCCGGAGCGCAGTGCGATTCGCAGTGAGCAGATGTCGGAGCGCAGCGGTGGTGGCTACCAGTGGCCGATCGGCATCCCGGGAGCGTTGACCAATCAGCCGCCCGGACCGGGGGCGCTCGATCCTGATAACGACCGTGCCGGTGGCTGGGGGACGCCCTTTAGCGCCGATGAGACTCGCAACTGGGAGGTGGGGCGGAGCCTGGTCGAGGCGCAGCCGGCGCTCGGCGTGCTAGATCGGCTCACCGTTGGCGTGCTGATTGATCACCGCTACGTTGAGAACGAAGAAGGTCAGGTGGTGCGCGAGGCGTTGAGCGATGCCGAGATCACCAGGCTTGAGGCGTTGGTCCGTGATGCGGTTGGCTTCGATCAGCAGCGCGGCGATGCCGTTAGCGTCGTAACCGTTCCCTTTGCCGAGATCGTCTCGCCGCCCGATCCGCCCCCCGAGGTTTGGGAGCAGGAGTGGGTGAGGGACCTGATTCGCTTGGCGGTCTTCGCCGCAATCGGGTTGTTGATCTACATTATTGCGATTCGCCCGATTGTGAATCGGGTGCTTGGCGGTGTCGAACCTGAAGAGAGCGAAGGCGAGGCTGCCGAGCGTGAGCAGGCAGCACTGGCGAGTCCGCTTGGTGAAGGAGAGCAGGAGAGTGAGGCGACGTTGCGCTTGGCTGGCCTGGGCGGTGAGCAATTGAGCGATATGCGTGAGCGCCCCTACGAGGCTAAACTGCAGGCGGTGTTGGAGTTGATCGAGAATGAACCGGAGTTGGCGGCCAACGCCGTTAAGCAATGGCTGGATGAAGACGATCGCTGATTGGGCGACGAGCGAGCGGTGGGGGTGATGCGGCATGGCGAGTAGCATGAAGGGTCCAGATCGGGCTGCGGTGCTGATGCTGACTCTGGGCGAGGATGCAGCCGCCGAAATCATGCGCTATCTCGGTCCGCGTGAGGTGCAAAAGCTCGGCCTGGGGATGACGCAGGTCGGAAAGATCACTCGCGAACAGGTCGATGAGGTGCTGGATGCGTTTATCAACACCGCTGCCGAACAGACCTCGCTCGGGATTGGCTCGACGGAGTTCATCCGCAGCACCCTGGTGAAGGCGCTCGGTGAGGAGAAGGCCGCCTCGATCATCGACCGGATCGTCATGGGTGGGACGACGCGCGGGCTCGATCAGCTGAAGTGGCTCGACCCGCGGACCATCGCCGAGATGATTCGTCTCGAGCACCCGCAGATCATTGCTATCGTCGTCTCTTATCTTGAGCCGGATCAGGCCGGGCAGGTGCTTGCTGAGATGCCGGAGCGGATTCGGCACGATATCGTTATGCGGGTGGCGACCCTGGAGGGGATTCAGCCACGCGCCCTGCAAGAGTTGGACGAGATTATGGAGCGGCAGTTCTCGGGGCAGCAACGGCTCAAATCGTCGACCATCGGTGGTCTGCAATCGGCGGCTAACATCCTCAATAACATGGATTCGCAGACCGAGACGGCGATCATCGACAGCGTTAAAGAGCTCGATGAGGATCTCGCCGAGCGCATTCAAGAGCTCATGTTCGTCTTCGAAGACCTCAAGCAGATGGACGATCGCTCGATGCAGCAGCTGCTGCGCGAACTCGATACCGGGATGTTGACACTGGCGCTCAAGGGCGCAAGCCAAGAGCTGCAGACGAAGTTCTTTAACAATCTGTCGCGGCGTGCCGGCGAGATGTTGCAAGAGGAGCTTGAGGCGATGGGGCCGGCGCGCTTGAGCGACGTGGAGGCGGCGCAGAAAGATATCCTCAGTACCGCTAAGCGCTTGGCTGATGAGGGCACGATCAATCTGGCTAGCGGTGCCGAGCAGTACGTCTAATGACGGTGGGTAGGTGGTGCTCTGATAGCGCCGATCGCGATTCGCGTCGTGCCCCCTGGCAGAGGGGGTGGGGCGGGGA
>NZ_NRRN01000019.1 GCF_016583625.1 Halorhodospira abdelmalekii
GCGCCTCGGCGAGCCCGCTACCGAGCGCGGCATGTACGCCGTCAGCGTCGATGAGCTGCATCAGCTCGCGCGCGAGCACGGCGCTTACGTCGAGCACGTCGGGCGCAGCAGCGATGCGCTGGGTAGGGCCGAGGTGTCGTGGGCGGAGGTGGCGATTAGAGCGCCGACCGGTGATTGTTCGGTATAGAGGTTTAATGCGTGGAAGAATTCGCAAGCGTGCAACTCAAGCCCGAGACCTTGGAGCGTCTTGGGCGCCCAGATCGTCTGTACCCGGTGCCTGCTGAAGGGCTGAAGCGAATCGCACAGCACGATGAGCTGTTCGCTCATCTGATGCTCCACGGCCTTCAACTTGCGTCACGGTCAGGGGTTGCAGACTGGCTCGCCAACGAGGCCGCTATGGAGAAGCTTCTCGATTTGCTAACGCCGCCAGACGAGAGAAAGACGCTGAGCGGGGAGGGCGAGGAGTGGTTCCTTGAGTGTGGGCCGATTGACCTAAAGCATGCTGAGCTGGTTTCAATCCAGCGCGACACGCAGTTGCTTGCCGCCATCACGGACAGCGGCAAAGGTTACTTGCGCGCGGCTGCCTACCGTCCTTTGGATGCCAAGAGCATTCGCTACCTACTAGGCTTAGCGCGCAAGCCGCATCCAGTCCATGGTGTTTCTATGGGGCGCAGCCCTTGGGAATACGCCCTGGACGCGAGCCATGGTATGGGCAACTTCTATGCTTGCGACCGCGGAGAAGCTTATCTCTCATATTGGGCACGTGGCTTGGGAAACTCTAATGATGGGTCGATCATCCCGGAGTGGGGTGCGCAAATCGGCCTGCCTGCACGACCGGCCGCGAGAGTGCTGATGGAGCTTGGTATCTATCACATGTTTTCCGAGGTGTCTTCTTAAGTCAGCTACTCTGTGGCGTTCTAGCTTCCGGATCCTAGTCTCAAACACCAGGGTACTTCCGCAAGATGAGTTCCACCTCTCCCTCAATGGGGCTATACTCCCCAATCGGCCAACTTCGGAAATTGTAAAGATCCTCAGCTATTTCGGCGATGACCTCGCGCAGCTCCAGCGGCTCCAACCACCCAGAGGGAATGGCATTGATGTCGTACTGGATCCCCAGCAGGTTGCCGGTCATCGACCCGGTGGAGTCGGAGTCGCCGTCGTGGTTCACCGCTAAGATCAAGCCCTGCTCCAGGTCAGGGGCTGCGAGCGCGCAATAGATTGCGATAGCCAACGCCTCTTCCGCTACCCAGCCTTGCCCAAGTTCGGCGATGGCGCGCTCGGCTGACTCTCCTGCGGTGGCAAGCGCTTCGGCCTGTTCGATGGCGCTCAGAGATTCCTCTCCGCCTCGTGCCTCGCTAAGCAGCGCCTTGGCTGCTATCAACGCCTCGGACAACGTAGCACCATCGGCGAGGGCTAGGATCAGCACCGCGAAAACACCGCCGGTCAACGATCCGCTGGGATGGCCATGGGTCAGCGCAGCCAGTTGCGTACCCAGCTCGAACGCCTCCTTCACCGCCTTTTGGTCTACGTGCGGCTGCCGTTTGCGCCAGACGAACAGCCCGACCGGTGCACTGCGCATCACCCCGCCGCACCCCTTACTGTCGTTAGTGGCAGGATCTCCGAACTTAGCCATGGCACGCAGGGCCGAGAGGCAGGTGTTGCCCGGCGCCCGCCTGCTGTGCAGCTCCCGCTGCTGAAACAACCAACCGCCCTCCGACCCCGGATCGAAACCTCGTTGCGGGTTCTCCTCCTGCGTCTGTAGCCAGCGCAGGTAGGCGTTTGAGGTCACCCCAGTGTACGTCGTGATCCCCCGCATGGAACCGCGAACCCAGGCTCGGAGCAGGCCCTCGGCGGTGAACAGGGTCATCTGCGTATCGTCCGTAATCCGCCCCCTACCGCCGTAGGCTGGGGCGTATTGAGTCATGCCGTTCGGGCTAAAGCGGTCAACGATCTGGGCCCGCGACATGAATTCCACGGGCGCGCCTAGCGCGTCCCCGACTGCTCCGGCAAGCAAACAGCCGCGGAACTGGTCAGATTGAGCATGTGACCGCACTTGCCAAGGTAGCGATGTTAAGTATTTGGGTTCTCGGTTCATTTATCGATCAACTTGTTTTGGTTCAGGAAAAAGGGGATATCAAGTTTGGCCCAGCTGCAGAGTCAGGGTGTTGCGCTGCGCTGTGTCTGGAGTGATCGCCCGCTGCGTCCCGGGAATGCCGACATTGACCATTGCTTCCCGTGGTCGGCGTGGTCCTGTGATGATCTGTGGAACTTGCTGCCGAGCCATCATAAAATCAATCGACAAAAGAGCGACCGCTTACCGACAGCGGACATGCTGGAACTCGCGCGCGAGCCGATCCAAGAGTGGTGGAGTCTCGCCTATCAGCAGGGTGAAACCTAGGTAATGCACCCAGGATCCTTGGACAGTCGACGATTAGCTGGTTCCGGCCTCTGCCTGTGGGTACGCTCTGTCCAACAAGGGAAGGAGCTTTGGATCGCACCCAGGGGGTGCTGATCGCCGGCGGCGTGGCGGTCTACGATTCGGCCGTGTGGTTGCAAAGCAGCGCCGGCTTGGCTGACGTGACTGCGATCTTTGTCGCTGCCGTCCTCAGTGTCTTTCGACAAGCCACAGCCCGCAACCCCAGCCTTGGTGCCGGGGATAACGGGCTGGTGCGTGTAGCTTGATCCGATTCCCGGGGCGTTCTGAGCCGGTCAGAAGCGGCTATCGACAGGGCGTCCCTTCGAGGCATCCAGCCCGACGATCTGGTCCGGGTGGATCGTGGCCGAATCCTCCGGCGATGGCTTCCCTTCGCGTACGCGCCGCGTCTTGAGGCTCTCGACCTGTTGCAAAGGTGGGGCACCCTCCAGGGCGGCGTGGTCGGCGTCGTTGAGTTCGAACCAGGGTAGCCCGGCCATGCTGTAGAGTTCGGCGGAGGGCGGCTCTTGGGGCGTAGCGTAGCCGGTTACTTGCCGGAAGTGACGGCTGTTCAGAATATGGACGAAGCATCGGCTTGTCGTGGCCTGCTCCCAGCATGCGAGTCCGAAGGGATCCTCATGGATGCGCTGGCGCATCAGTCCGCCCGCGGCCAGTCCCATATCGGGCGACATCGCTGTCGGTGCCGAGCATACCCCCTCCCAAAACTGGTTCCGCTGTCCGAAGAAGTGCTCGAAGTAAGCGGCCTTCATGGGGTAGGCGAGGATCTGGATGCCGCCGTGAGCGGCCTCGCCGGTGAGTTGCTCCTCCACGGTCTCGTCTTGACCGAGCGGCGTGGCTACAAACTGACGAATCCGGCCGTGGCCGACGTTGTACCCGTCTAGCCAGGGCTGCTCGGGGACCACTAGGTAGTCCTGCGGCTCGCCTGTGAGGGTCTCCGTCCAGGTCTCGCCGCTAACCGCGTTGATCTTGCCCGTGGCGACCTTGACGGCGAAGGGGTAGTCGCCCTTGAACGAGATCCACATCCCTTCGGCTTGGTGCATGGGCAGGAAGACGCCGCCGCGTCGCGCCCAGGGAGCGGGCAGCTCAGCGGCGTAATCATCGACATGGAAGAGCGGGAACCGACCGAGTCCGGGCGGTAAAGGGTAGTCACGTTGGTCGTCGGGGATGCGCAGGGTGCGTTGAAAGTTGATTGTCAGGTGGGCTTCCGAATGGATCTCCGGAAACCGGAACACCAGTTCGTTATCGCTCAGCTCGATCATGGTGCTGTCCCCCCTTGCTGGGCCTACCAGTCGCCGTCCCGGACCTCCCGGACGACCCGAAGAATGGCGTGATCCGGCAAATCCTTGAGGCTGCGCAGCAGCTCGGCGAAGAGCTCCGGGCGCTTACGGATGATCGCCTGGAGCTCGGCACTAACCTTGCCCGCCAAGGCCAGGAGCATGTCGGGGTCCTGGTCGAGCTCGTGTGCCAACGCCCGGATCGTGGCCTCGGACGGCGGGGCCGTCACGCCGCGTTCCACCTTGCTCAGATAGGCCGGCTCGACCCCGACCCGCTGCGCAAGTTGCCGAACGCTGAAGCGCGGATCCGACGCCAGGAGCCGCTCGCGCTCACTGCGAAGGTATTTGCCAAATTCCATGGGTACTGTGTACCACATGGTACACATTAGGTAAACCCACCCCAGGGGCAATCGATAAGGGAGGTTTTGATTGCTCTTAGACGGCTTCCTCGTCCTCAATCTCCAGTTCAAGGTGGAAATGAGCCGGCCCCGTCAGGTTGACCAGCGCGTCGAGACTGAACTTGTTAATGCGGCCGTTCAGAAGGTCGTTGAGGCGAGGTTGGGTGATGCCCAGCCGTTCAGCCGCATCTTTCTGAGTGATGTCCCACTCCCTAACACGGCCGGCGATCTTCGCCATGAGTTCGGAGCGCAGACGCATGTTTAGCGCCTCCTCGGGGGTATCCTCGATGGCGTCCCACACGCTGTCGTAATACTCAATGGCCATGTTGTCACCTCGGTTGGTGGCTGGGGTCAGGGCAGTTCCTTGAAGCGCTGCTTGCCCAAGTCGATGTCTTTCTTGGCGGTCTTCTGGGTTTTCTTCTGGAAGCAGTGGAGCACGAACACCGCATCGCCCCGGTTGGCGACGTAGAAGACCCGGAAGGCCCCATTGTCTTCCCGAATGCGGACCTCCATGACACCAGGGCCAACGCTAGGCATAGGGCGGAAGTCGTCTGGTTGTCCTCCAGCCTGAACCTTGTCGATCTGAAATCCTGCCTCTCGCTTGGCTTCCAAGGGGAAGTCGCGCAGCCGGTCCAACGAGTCTCCGATGAATGCGACGGGTTTCTTGCACGCCACGCTGCCCCCTTGGCCTCTATGATTCTATATCAATACCGATATAATCGGCGCATCAGCCGGATGGGTCAAGCCCGGCGCGCGCTTAGAACGGCGTCACCCCAGCCTCGCGCAGAAAAGCAAGTCGGCGCATGTTGTAAGCCGCAGCAGCGAACGGCGGCTGTATAAGCTTTGCCCGTGCCCGAGCGATACAGCGCACACTGATGTCGTAGCACTGCGGCAGGGTCGCAAAGACTTGCTCGCCGGGAAAGCACTCGAGTCGCCTACGTCGCTGAGTCGGTGCTCCCGCACTGGTCGCCCACGGTGCGCCGTGGCCCAGCAATGCTCATCATCCAATCTAGGAGTGGGGTCGACTTTCGGGGCGATCCGGCAAGCCTCGGAGGAAGATCGCCTCGTGGCGATGGTTGGCGTAGGCTTCAAACACGAATTCGTTCCAGTAATCGTGGGATGGCCCCCATTTCATGTGGTGTTCGTAGGCGGCGATGCGCTTCTCAGGTGTCTCTTGCGGTAGCGTTCGGTCAAAGTAGGCCTGCCATTCGTGTTCAGCCGGTTCGATCAGAACGTAGGGAGTCGTAAGGACAATATGCTCAGCCTCGCCGGCGAACAAGGACGGCAGTATCCGCACGTACCAGAGTTCGCCCTGCCTTCCGTCATAGCCCGACGGACAGGTGACCCTGTAAGTCCGATCGGTTATCAGCTCGCGCAAGACGATGGCGCCGTTGCTGAACCCCTCGTGGGCATACACCCCCATCCGGGAGTCTTGCATGGTGCTGATCACATGGAGTAGCTCCTTGTGCATGCCAAAGGTCTTTCCGATCGCGATGGTCGTGGTTCCGGGTGTCTCGCGGGCTAGGCCGACACCAGCGTCGAAGAACGCCCAAGACGTGAAGAATGAGGTGGTGAGCGGACTCATCGGTGGACCCCCCGGCATGTATTGCTCCTCGGCCATACCGATCAGCCGGGCCAAACGGTTCATCTCAGGCAGCATGGTGAGCTGTTCAACCATCACCGAGGTCTGATTCTGCGCGTAAACGTAGAGCGCGTGAGTGGGATCAAGATCGACAAGTTCCTCACGACTGGCGACGGTTTCCTGCAGGGCTTCTGCGTTCTTCTTGCCTTCGATGACAGCGCTCAGGTCGACGACCTTCGCCCCGATTTGGCGTCGCATCTTCTTGATGATCTTGTCAGCTATGGGTTGACGCACGGTGCTCTTGCTAGAGGTCGACTTGTTGGTCTTTCTGGGCATGTGCCGCTCCTGGAGGTTGCGTCTTGGTGTCTGAAGTTCTCGGCTTCGCCCTAGCCTGCGACTGTGCACTCGCATGCGAACAGGTTGAGATCTCGGCAATCTTGGGCGCTTCGTGTCACTTGGAGTGATGGTGCGGGGGGACGCCGCGATGTAGGCCGATCGCGCGCGCAGACCTCGCATGAAAGTGCATCCGCGCTGCGGTTAGCCTCGCTCATCGTGGTGTACAGCATGAGTCGGGGATGATCAGCGTGCCCGATGCCCAAAGCGAGGTCTAGCTCATGGGCGAGGATTGTGCGCAACACCTGCTGATCCTGAAAGGGTCAGCTGAGACGGAGTCGTCGCTGAGCGAGGTGGGATCACAGCGTCACGCCCGCCGCTGAGCGGCGGCGCCGATAACTGTCCCAGGTGAAGCGCAGTGCGGTACCGCCCTCAAGCAACCGATCAATAATACGCTCACCGAGCGAGTGCGCGAGTGCGTTGTAGTCGAGATTCGAGATGACGACGGTTGGGCGCATATCCGCGTAGCGGCGATTGAAGACCTCGAAAAGCACCATGCGCTCATGTTCGGATCCGGTCTGGACGCCGACTTCGTCGAGTACTAGGAGGGGGACCCCCGCGAGCCAATCAAAGACCTCGCTCTCGCTCTGCTCGCTGTTGCGGTCGTAGGTGCGCCGCACTTGACGGACTGCTCCCGAGACGCTGGTGTAAAAAGCTTGGTGCGCATGTCGAAGCACAATCTCGCGGACGATTGCGCACGCCAGGTGTGTCTTACCGGTGCCGACCTCACCCGAGAGGATCAAGCTCGTACCGGTCTTCAGACGCTCCGGAAACGTCTCGGCGTAGCGGCGGCAGCAGTCGCGCACCCAGCCGGCCTGTTCTGTAACGGGGTCGAACGTATCGAATCCGGCCGCATGGTAGCGCGGCGGCACCCCAGCGTGCCGGAGCATCTTTTGGATCCGCTGCGCTCGTTGTCGGGCGAAGTCCTTGCGCCGCTGACGTTCGTTGTCGGCCCCGAGGCAGTGCGGGCAGTAGCCCCCTACCCATTGCCCTCCAACGAGCGCGTATACGGCTGTATAGGGACCGTGCGTCGGACAGTGCGCTTGTTGTTCGAAGTAGCGCTCGTAGCTGGGAGAATTGAGCGCTTCGCCGATCCGCTGCATACTGCTGCCTCCTACCAGTCGGGGGAGGTGTTGAAGCCCGCCTCGCCGAAGGTACGAGCTGAGGCGATCGTCCCGCCTGGGGCTCCTGTCGGATTCGAGGTCGGCCGGATGTCTAGGGCCCCATGGAACCGGCCACGCTCGAGTGCTTCTTCCCAGCGCCGATCGCGCAGATAGTTATCAGGATCTGGGATATAGCCTGCGATCCAGCGTCGATCTTCTTGTTGGCGCTGTTCAACATCCTTGAGGATCCGATCGATATACCGGCCTAACCCATCCTGCCGGAAAACATCGTACGCCTTCTTTTTCTTCTTCCGTTTGGTCTGTGGATAGGTGGTCCAGAAGCGCTCGAACGCAAATCGGTCGCCCGTCGTCGATGATGGTGCCGGCGTCTCATCGATGCGCTCCTGAGGATCACACACCGCTTGGTGATGAGCCTCGTGCGCGCGTTCGTCTCTCCGGAGATCAGGGGCCTCAATGTGTGTGGTGTTCTCTTCCCGGATACCGGACTCCGGAGGTGGGTCGTTCCTTGCGCTGCACAGTGGGTCGAGGTCAGGGGGCTTCCTGGGGGTGCTCCTAGGGTTGCTCGTAGGCTTTAACTCGCTGTTATATCGGCGGATGTCAGGGTTGCTGATCGGGTTGTTGCCGGGGGTTCTGCGTTGGGGTTGTTCCGGGGTTGCTCCGGGGTTGTTCCTTGTTGAGGCACACTCGTCCGTATCCGCGAGACAGCAGCGAAAAACGAGGCCTCGATCGCTGGTACGCAGCCGCTGCACCAGTCCTTCGCGCTCGATCTCAGCGAGCAAGGCGCGGAGTTGTTGGCGAGTGCTGTAACGGATTTCTCTGCGCTGGGACCCCGCCGGCGGGGTGTACTCCAGGACCTCACGCAGTTGCTGGTAGGAGATCGTACGGCGCTGCCCAGAGAACCCCGTGGCATAATCCATGGCCGGACGGATGACCAGGACGTAGGCCAGACGCGCGGCGTGCGAGAGCCGGGAGGAACACAGCCGTTCGAGTTCGCAATCGTTGAGTCGAATCGTCATGGCCCACGGTCCTCCAGGATGTCTTCGGCCTCCAGTACCAGTTGCCAGACGGCTTGTGCGGTGACTCTGCATTGGCGAGCCACCCGGAGGTAGCGCTCAGCCAGCGGAAGGTGCGCATGGCGCTTCCAGGAGGCCCATACGGCGTCGGCCTCGGTCGGCTCGAGACGCCGTGGGCGCCCCTGCTGAGAAACAACGCCCAGCTCGCGGCGGCGTTGGGCGACTTCTGAGGATTTGAGCCCGAAGAGGCCTTCCATCATGGCGCCGTGGGCTTGATGCCGCAGCAGGTCATCGATGAGTTCGTCATCTTGGGCTCGTCGCCGAGCTTTCTGGATGGCCACCGCGAGCCGATCCGGATGCACCCGGACCTCGACGAAATAAGCTGCATGGCACAGCAAGTGGAGGTACTCCCTGTATGTGAGATCCTCGATTTCGCGAATGGATCGGTCTTGCTGACGCTCAAGGGCGTATACGATTGCCTCATGGCCGATCTTGTACTCAAGGTCGCTGGATTGTTTGGTCGGGATTGCAGAGACCATGGCTAGCCCTCCCATAAATCGATATTGCGCTCATGCGCGGCTTGCCGCAGCTGCCGGCACAGCTGTATCAGTCGAATAAGTTGCTGGATGTCGGCATCCGAAATGGACGGATGGGATAGGAAGTCCGCAGCGATCTGCGTATAGGCCGGCGATCCGATGCGCTGACGCAAAGAGTCCGGGTCGTGTTGCATGAGGTGGCCGAGCTCGTAGTCACCCGGCAGCTGGTGCAGATGGGGGATCGCCTCCGATAGCGCCAGGAGTGTCCACCACACCCAATGTTCCGCTGTATGCGCGGGTATATCGCCGTTGGCTGGCAGCTCAACGAGGTAACCGAGGCCCCCGTGATCCCACGATTGGACGCAGCGATCGAGTCGGTACCGCTTCGCTACGGCGTGCGCCAATCGGTAGATCTGCTCACGGTACTCGGGTATGGATACGGTGCTGGGTTGCTGCAGCATCCCGGAGTCCGCACCGGAGTCTGGCAGTTCTTGGCCTTTCTCATCCTGGGTGTCACCGGAGGAGCTTTCACGGTGCTCCAGCTCCTGTTGCACTGCGCGGCTTTCGGTTTCGGTCCCATCTGAGTCAGCCCGGTTCTCCCCCTGGAGTGCGGGGAGAGGGTGGCCGCTGAGGGCCGCATCGAGCTCGAAGAGGATCGATTGTGGATCGGTGCCGAGGGCCTCGGCGATTTGTGCTGTCACTTTGTGGCGAGCCGCCTCGAGGTCCCATTCCGGGCCATCGGCACTCGCCAGCGCTTGCTCCCAGAGCGGTTCGAAGTCGAGTTCCTCGCGGCCGTGGTGCTGCCACACTGTGGTGGCACCACGGTATAGCTGGCGCAGGCGATCGACGCTCTCGCCGCCGATCTTGGCCAGCGCTTCCGGCATCGCGGGGAGTAGGCGTTGAGCGGCGAACTCATGGCGGATGAGCTGGCGCTTGCTGATCGTGTATCCGAGCTCATGGAGGCGTTTGATAAAAGCATTGCGGCTCAGCGGCTCCCCGTGATCGGATTCCAGACGGGCGCGCAGTTGCTGGAGTGCCAGCGCCTTGTCGATCAGGGCCAGTTCACCTCGAAGGTCGTTCTCGACCAAGTGGTTTGCCAGGATCGCAGTCTCGCCCTGCCATGGACGGAACAGGCAGTGGACCCGAGCAAACGCTTCGTCCCCGGTCTCCCGGTAGAGCTCCCGCAAGATACGCAATCGGGTATTGCCTCCCGAGCCTACGATGTAGCGCTCATCCCCAGGGCGCCGGGTCACCTCTAGGCTGTTGCTCAGCCCGCGTTGAGCGCAGATCGAGGCTTTAATCTCGTCGTAAAAGGGGTTCTCCTGCTGACGCGGGTTGTGCTCGTATTCGGCAATCTCGTCGATTGAGAGCACCATCTGCGTAATGGTGACGGGATCCCCGGGTTGATCGAGCCGGTGATCGTTGCCACGGGGATAGCCTTGCCAGAGACCTTGGCGAACCTTTTCGCTTAACCCTTGTTTTGCCATCTGTTCTCCCCCCTAAGCATCGAGGTGTGGGAGCAGCTCGCGGGTGAGTGCGCGCATGGTTTCGGCCCCGGATGGAGTCGGGCCGTTGCGGCGCGGCTCCCAGCGATGGACCGGGATCTGCCGTGTGGCGGCCTCCCGGTAGGCCACGGTCGCCGGCACCCTCGTCTCGAGGATCGTGATTTTCCCTTTGCTCGGCTGATAGGTCTCTTGACGCAGCTCTTGTGCGATGGCGCGCGCATCGAGCGTGCGGTCCATTCGGTAGAGCAGTCCGCGAAGCGGCGCTACGGGAGCACCGAGGGCCGCCATGGGTTTGAGTCGGTCAATCATGCCGAGGGTGCCGCGGGCGAACTCTCGGGCTGAGAGGATCTCTGGCGGGATGGGCGATACGAGCAGGTCTGCCGACAAGACGGCAGCGTCTTGGAGGGGGCCGACGGCCCCCTGCGTGTCGATCAACACGACGTCGTAGATATCGTCGTACTCGCTTAGGATGTAGCGGAGTCGCACCCGCCCGTCGGAGGTGTGCAGGATCCAGTTCTGCAGGGCGCCGTCTGGATCGTCGCTCAGGATGAGATCGAGCGAACACGAGTTTCCGAGGTCGATCGCATCGGACTCGATGGTGCTGACGGTGCTACCGGTTTCCCCCTCCACGATCAGTGAAGTCAGGCCCTTTTCACCGGTAAGCGCAAGCGGAAAGTAACTCGAGAGTGTCGGCTGGACGTCGGCGTCGACCAGCAAGACCCGCTGGCCAAGGTTGGCCAAGTAGGCGCCAAGGTTGGCGGTGAGTGTGGTCTTGCCGACTCCCCCTTTGGTCGAGCAGATACAGAGCTTGATCGCCATATCCTCCCCTCCTGTGTTGCGGAGGAGAGGTTTCGCTGACGCGAAAACCCCCAGAAAATATAGACATTCTGCGGAGTGTCATGCCACCATAACCGAGCGAGGGGCAAGTCCACGCCCCACCCCGGTGCGTGGACTTAGAAGGGTCGGTGCTGGGAACACCGACCCTTCTCCCGATCTCGTTTAGGTTCCTTGTCGTCAGCGAACCTCCCCGGTCACCTGTGGCGCATCCCCAATACGCCACGGCAGCTCTGCGCCATCATCCTATATCTTCTTTTTTGCCATGCCTAGCATCGCGGTTCGCTTGAGTCGAGGTCGTTGAGCCGTGACATGATGGCTGCCGACAAGACCCCGAGTGGCGGGGGCGCGATGACAGGGGTGTCCACGAATCCTTCGCCAATAATCGACGGATTTTGGCAGCCAGTCCCCCAGGGGGCGGCGTGGCGGCACTGGTTACGCGACAGGACGCACGCACCGGTTCGGCGAGGGAGGATGCTCGGTCACGGTGTGAGCCGGGATCACGACGCCTTTGAGCTCGCTCTGACGTCGCTCGCCCTGCGCGATATAGCGGTGGATGTTGGTGCCGCGCGCAGTTTTCACATGGAGGCGCTTTTTCAGGAAGCGTTTTTGGACGTGCTGCCACTCGATACTGTGCTCTCGGCCGAAGTCTTGGAAGATGCCGGGGCTGACGAGCAGCACAGCCAGTTCGCCTTCCTCCGTCTCGATGATATGCACGCGTGCGTCCGTGGTATTCATGCTGATCTGGTCTTGCTCGATCGATGTGGTGAGCCACGCCCAGAAGGCCTCGCCGGCATCCCCCGAGAGCGGTGGCATCGCTGCAACAGGGTGCTCGGCGTGGGGTTTGGCATCAGCCTGCTCTTCTTCCGCCTGCTTGGGTGCGCTCTCAGGGGCTGCTTCCTCGACCGGGTCTGCGTCGGAGCGTGTTTCAGGAGGTGGGTCGGCTTCGACGGTCGCGGTGGCCTCGGAGGTCAGCGGTTCAATCTGCCCGTCGAAGTCAGCCGGTCGTTGTTCGGCATCGGGCCAGATGCGAGAGGCTTGCATGCGCAGCAGGGTGAGTTCGTGTTGCCAGCCGTCTCCTGTTACGTGGGCTCTCCAGATCGCTCGGTCGCCGTTCGGAACGATGAGCCCGTACTCTTGGAACACATCGAACAGTCTCTCGTTGCGAGAGGGGATGCTGTGGAACCCCTCCTCGTGCAGCTGTTCACGCAGAGCGTCGGAGATGCGTTTGGAGACCAGCCATAGGTCTTCCCCCTGAAGCCACCCGGCCGCGCCGTTTCGATTCAGCGGCAGCGACCCTTCCCGCACAAGGTAACGCAGCGTCGTAAGCAGCCGCTCGCCGAGCGGCTGTTTGACGGCCCCGACCGGGGCGGGGCGATCGCCGCCGAGGTTCTGCGCCACAGATTCACGATCGGCCTGGTGCAGGAGTTGCCCTATGATGCCGGCATCCTCGAGCCGGCCGTGGAGTGCCGCCGACCAGAGCGTGAGGAGTTCACGATGGCGGGCGATCCAGGATAATCCAGCTGGCGGTATCACCCGGTGCGCAAGCAGCGCCGAGACCGGCTCATGCAGCCGGTGAGCGCGCTCGGGGATATAACGGACGGCGTACCAGGTGGCGCCTCTCTCGAGCATCGAGCCCTGCCACGGATCCCAGTGCCCGAGTCGTTGTCCGTTGGCGTCGTAGAGGGTGATGTGTTGATCCACTACGATCTTGCCCAGGTCATGGGTCAGGGCCAAGACCAAGACCGCATAGCTCCATACGTCGGCTTCGTGGACGATCTGTTCTGGTTCGGCGTGTGGCGGAAGGATGTGCCCCTGCCGGCGCTGGAGGCTATACAAAGCGGTCTCAAGCCCGTGGTCGAGCAATCCCCCCAGGCCTGCGTGATGGTGGGCCTCTGACGCTGGGAGTCCCTGCACCAGGGCCGCGAAGTGTTGAACGGCCCGGTCGACGAGCTTGCGTCGGTGTGCCTCCGGGAAAGCGAGCAGTTGGGCGATCTTGCGCAGCCGTTGACGGCGTACTGGCGTATTCAGCAGCTTTTCACTGGAGCACACAGCAATCAGGCCTGCCCGCGGAGGCTTCTCGCGCGAGAGACTCTGCCGCCGCGACCCGAAGGTGATCAGTCCGTTCAACATCGATAGAACCTATCGTGACGCCCTTTGCCATGGTGCCGATTTGGGTGGTGTACCGGATTCAAAAACAGATCGCGCACGATCTGGATTTTGCACCCGGGCCTGCATCCTCAGCCGTCATAGTCCGGGATGCGCAAGCATCTTGTGTCAGGGCAGGAGGTAGCCATCCATGATTCTCGATCACCAACAGCGGCCGTGGAGCCAGGAGGAGGCTCTTCACATCCGGGAACTGCTCTATTGCCACGGAGGCGTGAGTTTTGACGTCGTAGAACACGAAGGCGGGTATGCGCTGCGTCCACACCAATCGGCGGCGGTACCCTTCGAGACGGTCCGCTTGCGACCGGCCGTGCGAGCGCATCCGGGAGCCATCATGCAAGCCCTACTCGGTGCGGGTGCAATCGGCATCGCGCCTCGCGCGCCGGCGCTGAGCGAGGATCTACCACAGGCGCTGACCCAGGTCGCAAACATGGATGCAGCACCTCTCGGTCTACCCTTGGCTACGGTGCTGGTTGCGGCCGTAGGCGCACTCTTACTGCTGCGTGGCGCAGTGCAGCTGCTGGTCGGTCTCTTCTACTACCGCTACGAACTGGGGCCAGACCGGCTCGAAGTCCGAGAAGGCATTGTCCATCGACATCGCCGGTCGATCGATTACCGCCATGCTAGGATTCCCACGCTTGAGCAGGGCACCGTGGACCTCATTCTTGGGATCGGTTCGGTATGCGTCTCATCGGCCGGCAGCGGGGAATCGGGAGAAGTGACCCTATATGGGATCAAGCGGCCGCAGGCTGTACTCGAGGAGATCCAAAGCCGCATCGACAAGTGCCAATAGAGAAGCGTAGGGGGTGCTATGCATGCTGTAACCACCGAGCGTGACGATGCCGCCATGAGCCAACAGGAGCCTGCAAACGCCGGAGGTGCGGCCCAGATTCCCGGCGGGTTGCGCGGCCAAGCGCACATGATCATCCAAACGCGACAAGCGCAGCGGTTGTTCCACGGGCGCAGTCGCCGCACAGAACCCCACAAGGCCGAGATCATCGGCTTAAAGCGTTTTGCGACCCTCATGCGGAACGTTTGGCAAGCGGCGAGCCGCGATGACCCGTGGGCCGATTGGCTGCTCCTGCGTGTCTATCAGGCTGTGGAGGAGAACCGCGAAGGACTCGATGCGCTGCGCGAGCAGATCGATCGTGCGCTCGAATCGATGCCGGCAGTCGAGATCGAACTCGCCGAAAGCGTGCGTCCGATTCAGGTGCCTCTCTCTTTCTCTTCCCCCTTCGGGTATATGGGTGCCTATTTGATCGCTGATTTTGATCAGTACGCGCGGGCGATCCTCACCGCGCGCCATGTCGGCTTATTGCCTCGCGATGAGAGCGAGCGCCGCCTCTATGAAGGCGGCCGCCTGGTGCGTGGTGTGTTCCATATCCCGCAGGGGTGGCACTACCGAGCCGTGAAGCGAGCAGACCTGGAGCAGCCGACCCCCGCTGCTGAACGCATGCTCAAGGAGTGGGGGGAGCCTCCGGCCGAGGTGGTTCGTGGCACGCTGCGTGCCCCCGTAGCGCCACCGATTCCTGTGCGTGCCGAGACCGGTAGCGACGACAACGACGCGTCTGCGGCAAACGACGATGAGTCTTAGCGAGACAGAAGAGGAGGGGGTGCAGCTAGCACCCCTTCAGAAGCAAAGCCACCGCTGTTCCGATCGACAAGCGGGGAGGGGGTGCAGCTAGCACCCCCTTTTGTGTTCTCGCTTTAGGAATCAGTCACGCACTCCCCCTTTAAGGGTAAGGGCGCAGGCGATGAGTGATGATGCAACTGACTGCGACGTGTGGCAGGCCTATCGCCGGGTCGCCGAACTCGACGCCGAACTCAGTCGGATTCGCGCGCGCATGGAGGCGCTGGTTCGCCGCTTCCGGCATGAGTATCCGAGCACACCTCGCCCGATCTATCCCGGTGTGCATGTCGGCGGCCGCGAGCGCGGTCCCGTCATCCGTTGGCGCCTCGGTGGGCGTCCTGGTCACGGACAATCTTGGCTCGCATTTACATCGCCCAAGCTCCAGCACCATCTAGAGACGCACCGCGTCCCACACGCCACACGCCGGGCTTGGCTTGAGCTCGACCGCCAGGCTCAACGGCTCAATATCGAAGCCAGTATGGCCGCTGCCGAGCGACGGGTCCTGGATGGCTATGCGATGCACATGGATAGGCTCGCGAGATGGGCCGAAACCTACCAATCCTCGTAGGCATTTTTTGGTCCCGGGGCCGATCGCCCTCTGCCAAACTGCAGCTGCGTACGATCCAATCAGGGGAGGGCTTTTGATGGCCAATTTCTTCCGTGGTCGCGGCAATCTTGGAGCGGCACCCACCCTGCGCCATACCCAGGACACACCGGTTGCCAATCTGCGCATCTACTTCGATCGACCTGTTCCCGACGGCGAAGGGGGGTTTAACGAGCGCGGTGGCTTCTGGGCCAATGTGAGTCTCTGGGGCGCTCGTGCCGAAACCGCAGCCCGACTTCTGCCCAAGGGGGCGCGGGTTGCGGTCGAGGGGGAGCTGTTCGAGTCGCAATGGGAGGATAAGGAGACCGGCGAGGCGCGTCGACAGATTGAGGTCCGGGCCCGGTACGTTGACCTGGATCTGGCGCGCATCGAGTCGCTCACCATGCGCCGCCGGCAAAACACTCAGGAGGCTAACGAGTCGGACAGCGACGGCTCGGCGGCAGAGGCCGCAGCCAGTGTGGAAACGTCATAGGACGGCATCTGATCCCGACCCACCAATACGGGAGGGCGAGCGATGAAGATCGAGCACACCACAACAGCCGGTGCACTCCTCGCGGCCGCCTTGGTGACCGGCTGCGCGATGATTCAGGAGGATGAGCGCGATGATGTCGAGTACAGCCTGGATACGAGCGGTTTGTTCGAGGTGGCGCAGAGCAGTGACGAAGAGCAGGGTGAGGCAGCCAGCGAGGGGAGTCCGGATCAGGCCGACTCTTCCGATCCGCCCCCTCTGCCCGATGCGCTTGCTGATGCGCCACGAACCGATGAGGGCTACGTCATGGCCTACGACGAGCTCGCCGAGCTCGACGTAGATACCGCCTACAATCGTGTGCGTCAGGCCTTCGATTACGAGACGCCCGCTCAGCGCCCGAACCACGAACTCGCCGAAGATATCGGCCTCTACCACCACGTCAGTGAGCCTGGGTCCTACTACTCGATGCGCGATGGCGTCGAGATCGGCCATGACCGCGTAATCCTGCAGGTCGATCTGGAGCGCGAGCGCGATCAGACTCGTGTGCAGGCGGTGTATCACGCGTTCTTTGCAGGTTGGGGGCGCCCGGAGGATCACGAACCGTGGCCTTCAGATCCTGAGGGCTTTGAGCGCAACCTCATCGATCAGCTCGAGGCTGCCTTAGTGGAGTAGGCCATGCAGCTCTATCTGTGTGAGAAGCCTTCTCAGGCTCGAGATATCGCCCGCGAACTGGGCGCTACGCGCCGCGACTCCGGATGCCAGCGCGGCGCCGGCGTCACGGTAACGTGGGGCTTCGGCCATCTACTGGCGATGGCGCCGCCGGAGGCCTACGGTGAGCAGCTGGCCCAGTGGCGGCTCGATACGCTGCCGATCATCCCGCAGCGCTGGCAGCTGCAAGTTCGGTCCAAGGCTGAGAGCCAGTTTCGCATCGTCAAGCGCCTACTGAGCCAAGCCGACGAGGTCGTTCTGGCAACGGACGCCGATCGCGAGGGCGAGACCATCGCGCGCGAGATCCTGGATCAGGTCGGCTATCGTGGCCCAGTGCGCCGGCTGTGGCTATCCGCCCTTGATCCAGTGAGCATTCGCCAGGCTCTGGCGCAGCTGCTCGACGGCGCGCGCACCGAGCCGCTCTACTGGGCGGGTTTGGCCCGATCTCGAGCCGACTGGCTCATCGGCATGAACCTCACCCGAGCCTTGACTCTGACTGCACAACAGGGTGGCCACCCGGGGGTGCTCTCCGTCGGCCGGGTCCAGACCCCGACGCTGCGGCTTGTCGTTGAGCGTGATCGTGCGATCGAACGCTTCCAGCCGCATCCCTACTATGAGGTCCATGTGCAGTGCCACCACGCTCAGGGGAGCTGGACGGCGAAGTGGCAACCGACCGGGCAACGGGACAGCGAGGGCCGCTGCATCGATAAGGCGAGCGCACAGGCTGTCGCCGCGCGTGCCGAAGGCGCCCAGGCCCAGGTGATGCGGGCGCAGACCGAACGCCATCAGGCCGCTCCGCCGTTGCCGCTGGATCTATCGAGCCTGCAGCAGGCAGGGGATCAGCGCTGGGGCGATTCCGCTCAAGAGGTCCTGGATGCGGCGCAGGCCCTCTACGAGCGCCACAAGGCGATCACCTATCCACGCACTGACTGCCGCTATCTGCCGGTCAGTCAGCACGCTGAGGCAGCGCAGGTACTGCAAGCCCTGAAAGACGCCGATCCATCGATCCAGGAGCAGGTCGAGGGCGCTGATCCGCAACGTCGCTCCCGGGCCTGGAACGATAAGAAGATCACCGCCCACCACGCGATCATTCCGACCGGCGCGACGATCGATCGGTCTGCAATGAGCCAGCGCGAGCGCCGGCTGTATGAACTGATCCGGGCGCACTATCTGGCGCAGTTCTACCCGCCCTGCGAGTACGATGAGGCTGTGATCGAGGTGGCCACCGCCCGTGATGCTTTTATCGCCAAGGGCCGCTCGATCCGTCGCCCCGGTTGGCGAGCTGTGCTCGGTCAGCAGGAGGCGACGGAACAGGAGCAGCCACTGCCTGCGGTCGAGGAGCAAGACCCGGTGCGCCTTGAGACGGCTCAGCTCAAAAAGCAGCAGACGAAGCCGCCGCGTCCTTATACGCCAGGCACCCTGCTTGCCGCGATGAAGCGCATTGCTGACGTCGTCGACGATCCGCAGCTGCGCCAGAAGCTCAAGGAGACGAGTGGCATCGGGACCGAGGCCACCCGAGCCGGTATCATCGAGACCCTGCAGCAGCGCGGCTACCTGATCCGCCGCAAGCGAGCGCTCCACGCCACCGAGGCGGGGCGCGCTCTGATTGATGCCGTGCCTGAGGCGGTCAGTGATCCGGCGACGACGGCCCGATGGGAAGAGGCGCTGGGCGAGATCGCCGAGGGGCGAGGGGATCTGGCGGCCTTCCTTGAGCAGCAGGCCGCTTGGGTCCGTACCCTCGTACGCCAGATCCAGGAGGCCGGCGCTGAGGCCATCGCCATCGATGGCAGTGCGCAGCCCACTTGTCCGTCATGCGGGCGCTCGATGCGCCGCCGCACAGGCAAGCACGGTGCGTTCTGGGGGTGCAGCGGCTACCCGGACTGCACCGTGACGCGGCCTGATGCGAACGGAAAGCCGGCCGAGCCCACGCCGAGCCGTGCCATTGGCCAGTGCGGCTGCGGCGGTACCGTCTACGCGCAAGCCCGCGCTTGGCAGTGCGATACCTGCCAAGCGCGGGTCTGGTATCAAACCGCCGGGAAGAGTCTGTCCGAGCGCCAGGCCCGGGCGCTGCTCGCGGGCCAAACGGTTCATTTGCGGGGGTTGCGCAGCCGCAAGTCCGGCAAGCGCTTCGATGCCCCTGCGCGCGTGGAGAAAGGTCAACTCCGGCTGATCTTCGAGGAAGGGAGGTAGAGCGATGGGGGTCGTGGATTTCGATCAGCAGCGACGCGGCTACTGCGCGCCGACCGCTTGGGTTCGCCACCCTTTGCATGGCGAGTGCGAGGTTCTCGACTACGACCCGGATCACCCCCTGCATCGGATGCTTTTGCGCATCGATGATGGCGCCTGGGTGCGGGCCGATGTGCGGGATCTGATTCAGGTCGAGCCGGCGCTTGAGCAATACTTGACAGGCGCGTAATTCCGCGCTGCGATATTTGTAGAGAGCCTGCCGTGAGCTGATCGCGGCGCATCAAGCCCCGCCGGCCCGGGCAGCGGGGCGTCGGCCACTAGGCCGATCGGGCCATCCGTTCCACGCAACACCCTCGCTGGGGAAGTGCTCCCCGGCAGGGGGCGCCTTCCTCAGCGCGATCGTGATGGGAGGGCGCCATGTCTGAGAAGCTTTACTTCAATCTGCATACCTACGGTATCGCCTACCTCAACCGGGCCCGCGAGGTCCGCCCGCGCAAAGGGGAGCCGTTCTGGGCGGTCGAGGTGAATGCCCTGTTTGGTGATCCCGATGCGGTCGAATACACCCGGATCGACTGCCGGGTTGTCGGCCGCGAAGCGCAGCAAGTCGTCGAGCGTCTCGCGGCGGCCATCAACGAGCGCGACAGCAAGGTGCTCGCTCGCTTCAAAGTCGGGGACATCTATCCCGAAAGCTTCGTTTACCGCTCCGGAGCACGCACCGGCGAGCACGGCGTCACCATCAAGGGACGGCTGCTGCGGCTCGATTGGGTGAAGGTGGACGGCGAAACACGACACCCGGTTGCCGACAGCGAGCCACACACCCTGAGTGGTACCGCCGAGCCACCGGTCGAACCCTCCTTGGAGGAGGCGGACGCTCGGGAATCGATGGATGCGGGCGATGCGGAGTCGGTCTGGGAACCGGTTGAGCCATCGGCCGGCGACCAGGCAAGCGGCCAAGTCATCGAGCTGTCGAAGGATGATCCGCACTTTACGGAGAAAAAAGAGCGGCTCAAGCAGGCTGGCTACCGCTTCGACCCCAAGCACCGGGTCTGGCGCAAACCGGTCGCTGAACCGGAAATCGTCTAAGGCCCCGCCCACCCCGTGCGACGACGGGGTGGGCCTCGCTCTTTAACAAATGGGCGAGTCGGGCAGGGCGCTTCGGCGTCTTGCCCGAGTGGCACGTGAGACGGCCGTTCGGGCAAGACGCTGGCCACGAGCGCACGATCGTGGCGCCCTCTCCAAGTCCCGCCGGTTCGGGCAGCGGGACGCCGGCAACCGAGCCGGTCGGACCACAGACTTCCATCCACCCCGCCGGGGGCAGGCTCTGCCCCGCGGTGGGTGTGGCCTGCCTCCGGCATCCATTCGAGGAGGACAGGCCATGGGCTATACCCATTACTGGCATTACGCGCAGCGTTCTCTGGATCTGGAGCGCTGGCAACAAATCGAGTCGTTCTTCGTTGAGTTGCGCCAGCAGCAGCGCGTATCGATCGAGGATCGAAGCGATCTGCGGCTTCACGGCGGCTCCGGGATGATCGCCATCAATGGCTGCGCTGCACATGCGCATGATCCTTTCAAGCTTGCCTACTTTCACGGCGACCCCAAGCGCGATCAGGTCGTGCAGCGCAAACGTCGGATCGGAATGACGAGCAGTCTTCGTTACTGCAAGACGGCACGCAAACCGTACGATCTTCTGGTCACAGCGCTGCTGACTTACAGTCGCGCCATCGCTCCGGATTGGATCGAGCAGGTCCAATCGGACGGGGGCGCAGAGGAGTGGGAACCGGGGCGGCGATGGGCTGCGAGCGTAGCGGGCATCTCGCTGCCCTTGCCACTGAGCAAGAGAGAGGCGTGATGGCGCAGGGATGCCACTGCATCGTCACGCGGTGATGTGCCGCCCGATGATCCGGGCGCTCCAATCACATCCTTCCATTCACCCCGCCGGGGGCAGGCTCTGCCCCCGCGGTGGGAGCGGCCTGTCTTCCGGCACCGGAACAAGGAGGACAGGTCGGTATGGACGTGATCGGTGTCGATCCCATCAGTGAGCGTGGCGCACATTTTCGCTGCCATCTCTGGGGATGGCCGCCCCTTTGGCAGACCGTCTCCGCTTTGGCACCGAGTGCTGCCAGTCCTCATGCCCACGATGGGGACGGCTTGGATGCCTCGGGGTCGAGAGCGGTGGCCGAACGCATCGACCAGGCTCTCAACAGCGGTGAGGCCGATACCTACGTTCGTGTCGTCCGCGCACAGTGCCGCGCGGCCGGTCTCCCCGAGGTGATCAGCATCGACGATCTCAAAGCGTTCAGGGATTTTCTTCGCGAGTGCGGAGGATTCCAGGTGCACTGAAGCGCAGCGCTCGGGCGCCGCTTAAGCGGCGCCCTTTTCACAACGATTGAGGCGATAGGCCGGCCTCTTCCCGGAGGAGCCTGCGCCCGCGTCGGCCCCTGCGGGAAGACGCCGGCCACGAGCGCACGATCGTGGCACCCACTGCAAGTCCCGCGGGTCCGGGCAGCGGGACGCCGGCGACCGAGCCGGTCGGACCACAGACTTCCATCCACCCCGCCGGGGGCAGGTTCTGCCCCTTCGGTGGGAGCGGCCTGTCTCCGGCATCCAGCCGAGGAGGACAGGCATGACGGAGCAAAAGCGTGATCTCTACCAAGCGGTCACCGATAAGATCATTGCCGCCCTGGATCAAGGTGTTGTGCCTTGGATCCAGCCCTGGGACGATCGGGCCGCCGCGATTGCCAGCGGTTTCCCCGTCAACGCCTTAAACGATCGGCCGTACCACGGCACCAACACGCTGATATTGTGGGCTGAGGCGGCCATCCGCGGGTTTTCGACGAGCCGCTGGCTGACTTACAAGCAGGCGAAGGAGGCTGGCGGTCAAGTCCGCAAGGGTGAAAAGGGCACGCTCGGGACCTTCTTCAAGCCGATCCCCGTCCAGCAGAAAGATCGGGTCGGTCACCCCCTGTACGATGATGAGGGGCATCCTAAGATGAAGACGGTCCCATTTATTCGGGGCTTCACCCTATTCAACCTCGATCAGATCGAAGGCCTGGAGGCGCGTTACTGGTACCCAGAGACCGTGTCCCATCATCTCGAGACCATCGAGAGCGCTGATGCCATCGTGGAGGCCAGCGGAGCCGATGTCCTCTACCAGGGGACGCAGGCGAGCTACTCGCCAGTGCGGGATCGGATCCAGATGCCCCCGCCGGAGGCCTTCGCCCACTCAGAAGGCTTCTATGCCACCTTGCTCCATGAGCTCTCCCATTGGACCGGACACAGCCGCCGACTGGCGCGGCCATCGGTGGTTCAGCCGGGGCGTTTCGGCTCTGAGGCGTACGCCTTCGAAGAGCTCGTTGCCGAGCTCAGTTGCGCCTATCTCTGCGCTGAGATCGGCATGCAAGGCGATCTGCGCCACGAAGGCTACATCGGCTCCTGGCTCAAAGCCCTTCGGGACGATAAGACCTTTATCTTCCGAGCCTCGACTCAGGCCCGGCACGCCGCCGGCTACCTGAGCGCGCCGCTCGAGCGGCTCCATGAGTCGTCGGAGGCAAGCAGCGAGGCCCTGAGTCAAAGCCAAGAGCGGGAAGCGGCCTGACGGCCTTTGGTACTCACCCCAACCGGGGACAGGCACCCGGTTGGGGGCGCCTGTCCCCTTCGTTGTGTGGAGGGGAGAGCGATGAGCTACGACCAGATCCGCGTGATCACGAACCACGTCCCTCGGATGCTCGTGAGCGCCTACGAACTCACAGAGCGTGAGTGGCAGGAGTTTTCCGATTGGGCGAGCGAGGAGACCGATTTTGTTCGCTATCAGGGGGCGCTTTACCCCGTAGTCGAGTTCCAGACCACGCACGTGTTGCCGGAATTCCATCCGGCGAAGTCTTGGGATGGCATCTACCCGCTTTCGCATTTCGATGCCATCCTTATCCGCTTCGCTGATGAGGATTTTGAGACCGTGATCGTCGGGAAGATGATCACCTAGTGCTTGCTACAAGAAGACACGCTGCCGGGCACAACGCCCGGCGGCGTCTTCCCGGAGGGGCTCGCAGTCCCGTGTGGGCTTCTGCGGGAAGACGCCGGCCGCGAGCGCATCAGCGGCATCGACTCAGCCCCGTCGGCCCGGGCAGCGGGGCGCCGGTCACCAGACCGGTCGGGCCAGACCTTCTATCCATCCCGCCGGGGACAGCGGTGCTCCCGGCGGGAGCGGTCTGTCTCCCGGCTCTACGCAGGAGATTGGGCCATGTTTGACGAAGTGCCAGAAGAGCAGGTGCTAGAGCATGCAACAAAACTCCTTGAAGCACGCATGCAAGATTGGATCTGTGAATACGGGCCACGATTCACCGCACCAGCAGATGCCCGCCGATTTCTTCACTTGAAGCTCGCCTCTCGCGAGCATGAGGTGTTCGCGGTGCTCTTCCTCGATACCAGGCACCGCCTCATCGATTTTGCGGAGCTTTTCCGTGGGACGATCGATGGCACCACGGTGCATCCCAGAGAGGTTGTCAAAGAAGCGCTTCGACGCAACGCCTCGGCAGCCATCCTGGCCCACAACCATCCTTCCGGATGCAGTGAGCCTTCAAGCGCTGATACAGTGCTCACTGAAAGACTCAAAGAGGCCCTGGCACTCGTTGATGTCCGGGTGCTGGATCACATTGTGATCGGTCATCAGTTGGATCAAACCGTTAGCCTCGCGGAGCGCGGATTGATGTGACCGACACCACACGCCAAGGCGCCGCGCTGCGGCGTCTTCCCGGAGGGGCTCGCCGTCCCGTGTCGGCTTCTGCGGGAAGACGCCGGCCGCGAGCGCATCGCGGCATCGACTCAGCCCTGTCGGCCCAGGCAGCAGGGCGCCGGCCATCAGGCCGGTTGGGCCCGATCACTCCATTCCACCCCGCCGGGGGGCAGGTTCTGCCCCCCCGACGGGAGCGGCCTGTCTTCCGGCCTCTACCCGAGGAGGACAGGCTCGATGCAATGCTACAGCCAAGTCATTCCGGCGTCCGGTAGTTTTGCCGCGCCGGGTCCGGAGCACTACCAAGCGCATCGTTCCATTCAGGAGGCGTTGGAACATTTCCGATGGGAAACCTCCATCCATGCGCGGCTTGACGACTCTACAGGGGCCGAACTGATGGTCTGGCTCGGTACACCCGATCCAGACGATCCCTATCCGTGCGACCTATCGAGCCACCCACCCGATCGCATCTACGTGATGGGACCGTGGGGTGGTGTGCGCCGGGTTTTGTAGCAGTGCTAGAATGACAGCATGATCGTTGTGGATTTGGACACCGCACGCCTGGAGCGGATCCAGGCCCCGGTGAAGCCCTTTCGGGTCGGGAGGAAGGGCGCTGTCCTGGTGACGGTCGGCCCAGGTCCGTAAAATCGGGGCTCCTCGCTGCGGACCTTGAGTTCCGGACTCCCCATCCGGACACTGCGTCGGCGCTATACGCCGGCACTATTGCGTCGTCGGGCCTGATGGCACCTGCCATCGGGCCCCCTTCTCATCTGGAGGCCGACGCTTCCCCTAGCTGCTCGGTGTTCAGCCTGCAGCTAGGGGAGGCCTACGGGTCTCTCGTGGCACTCCACGTCGCCGGCTGCCCGCTGCCGGTCGATCGAAGCGGGCCCCTTTGTGCGGCTCAGACCGTGCCTGATAGTCATAGGCTCGCGCCCTCCTAAGAGCGGGCCAGCGCGCTACGAGCGCGCCTGGAGGTTGTCCTCCTCATCGGCTGTGACCGTTTATCCAATCCCATCGGCCAGTCTCGATTGCCCTACCCGCCAACCAGGCCCTCCTCGACGAGCCTCCCGGTCGATCGTCTGAAGCGACCGGGAGCATCAAAAATGATTCCCATCGGATGATGATTTTTACCCACACGCCCCGGCTGATCTGGCCCACCATGGCTTCCATCCAGAACAAGCAGCAGCGGAGCCCGTGATGCGCACGATAGCGATCGCATGGCTGATTACGACCAAGCTGTTGGTTGCGCCCGTTGCGATGAGTGGTGCGACCGATGGGGAGCGCGAAGCGCTCGCCCGACTCGCCCACGAGCTCAAGGCACTCGAGCCGCTCATCAAGGAGGCGGAGGCTCAGGCGGATCCGGATGCTCGGGTGGATTTCCGATACGACTGGCTGCGTCGCGATTTGGAGTGCGTCCGTTACGGCATCCGGGAGCACATTGAGGCGCCACGGCAACCGCAACCGCGGCAGGTCGAGCCACTACAGGGAGATTATCGGCGTTGAGTTGGGACGCTGCCTTCGAGGCCTGGTCGGCGGTCGCCCCGAGTACCCTCATCTGGGTGATCAGCGCGGTTGTGATCGCTTTCTACCTCATCTGGGCAGCCTGGGTCTCTCTTTCCCAATTCGACGGGTTTCGCCGATGCGAAACCGAATTCGCCGAGTGGCTCTGGTACACGATTCGAGCAGTCATCGTCGTCACGGTCGTCGCCGCCTACGTGCGACCGGGATGATGGTGTGGGGACGGGTCCATTCGACCCGGTATTGAGGGGCATTAAGGCCCGGCGACGCACTTCCACCAAGGAGGATTGTAGTGATGCGCGAACGCAGCATTTGGCGACGGATGGGGGACGCTGCACTCTCGATCGCCCTCCTCGGCCCGGTCGGGGTCATGGCCCAGGAGGGGAGTCTGCCCTCCCCTGCGGAACCTGAGCATGGGCACGGCCAGGCCGATGAGGACTGGCTCGCAACGATGGAGGGTTACCTCTTCGACGGTGCAGTGGTGTTGGCAACCGTCGTCAGCATTGCCGGCTTTGTCTGGGTGGCCTGGGCGGGGCTGACCAAGTTTAACGAGGCCCGCAATGGCCGGGCTGAGTGGGGTGAGGTTGGTCTGCTTGGCATTGCCGGCGGCGCTTTGCTGCTGGTGATTACCTTTTTGTTGACGACCGCGACCGAGGACGTGATCGATGCCGGCATGACCTAGCGTCTGCGCGAAGGCTTGAGGAGGAGCTATGGTGGAGACTGCTGGCGAGCGCCGGATGATGGCGGAACGACTCAATGAGGAGCCTCCCGTTTTCCGAGGCTGCTCCTCGAGCGAGCTTGTTGCCATCCTGACGGCTGGCACCCTCTTCTGGCTTCCGGTCGGCATCGCCATCGGTTGGATGTTCGGCCGGGCCATGATGGGCATCGGTGGGGCCGCGATCATGGTGCTCGCTACGGTCTTCGTCGCGGCTACGATCTTCCAGAAGGTCAAGAAGGGTCGCCCGACTGGCTACTATCAGCAGCGCTTCCGGCTGGCCCTGCATCGGGCCGGTTTGATGCGCGCACCGGTCATCCTTCGTAGCGGCTCCTGGGACGTGGGGCGCCGATGAGACACCGCAAAGAGATCGATACTTGCTGGGCGCACGTTTGGACGCTCCGGGCTGTTGCTGGCGGGCTAGCCCTAGCATGCCTTGGCCTATGGTGGGGCTGGCACACCGCCCCCGAGGATATTCGGGTCCACCAGACTCCGGAGCTGCGAACCGGCGGCGTCCTGGAGGCCGGCGAAATCCCAGAACCGGTCGTCTACACCTTCACCTTCTACATCTGGCAACAACTCTGGCGCTGGGAGGATGACGGCGCCGAGGACTACCCGGAGAACCTCTGGCGGCTGCAAAGTTTTATGACGCCTCAGTTTCTGCGGATCCAGGAAGCGGATTTGGAGCGCCGCGCCCAGGACGGTGAGCTTGATCGTCGATCTCGCTACGTCCGCGAGATTCCGGGGGCCCGCTACGAACCTGCCCGCGTCGAACGCCTCGGCGATGACACCTGGCAAGTATTCCTCGACGTCGAAATCCAGGAGTACATCGATGGCGAACTCGTGAAAGACATCGAGGTGCGGTATCCGCTGCGAGTTGTCCGCTTTGAGATCGATCCTGAAGTCAATCCTTGGGGGCTGGCTCTGGACGGCTACACCGAAGCGCCTGAGCGTCTGGAGACTTACATAGAGGAGGGATCTGAATGATGCGGAGGTGCCTTCCTCCCCTGCTTCTGATCACTCTGGCACCGCTGGTTGCCTGGGCCGATCAGCGCATTGAGGTCTTTGTCGCCGATGAAAAGACCGAGACCAAGGCGCGACAGGCCGCCTCCTCGCAGGCTGCGATCTACCGTGTGGATCAGGTGCAACAGCGCTTGCGCGCGCTTGAGTCGCAGTTGCCGGATGATCCAGATGAGGCGCTCGATCAGGCACGGCGCTCACTCAATGAGGCCGAGAAGCAGCGGTTAGAGGAAGCCCTGCGCGCCGTCGCGCTCGCAGTCGGGCTGGGCATCGACCAAGTTCCGGCCGTGGTCATCGACCGTGCGGCCGTCGTCTACGGCACCACGGATCCGGGCGAGGCCCGTCAGTACCTACGGGAGGCTAAAGATGTTCCTTAGGCCGACCGCCCGATCTGCCTGCTTCGCCGCTGCGTTCATGCTGGGCCTGGCCCCGGCCGCGAGGGCGGAAGTTAACAGCATCGACATCACCCAGGACACGATGAGCGCACTCGCCTCCTGTCTCGATTATCGCATCGAGGGGATCTGCTTTTGGCTGCGGTGCAGCTGGTTTGAATGCTCCATCGAGACCTCGATTCGCGTCGGCCACTACATACCCGACCTCGTCATCTCGGCCTATCACGAGGCGGCAGAAAATCCGTGGTACGAGATCAGAAAGTCTCTCGGTCACGCTCAGGAGCTGGCCCTGGAACAGGGATTCTCAGCGCTCGTCGACTACGAACCCGGTGAGGGCGCCCAGCACGACTCCAGACCGGCGCGGAACCACGCCACAGTGACCTACAAAGAGGCCGACGCGATCGGGCACCCAGCAGTCGATCTCATCGAGGAGCTGCCGCTGCCAGAGGGCCCCTGCCCCTCGGCGGCCGACATGCTGATGCCCTACTACCAATCGGCGATTGACGCCATCGAATGGCGCCTGGGCGCAGTCGAGTCGATCACCCACGCGCACAAGGCCTTACCCGGCGCCGAGGAGCTTAGCGAAGATGGCGGCTGGGCACTCCAGACTTGGGGGGGTGTGTACCCGCGTATGGGACACACGCCGCAACCGGAGGACGCCAAGGCCGCCGGTATGGCAGCTTTCCGAGCCGGACATATCACGACCCGCTCCAGCGAGCCCGGACGCATCTACACCCATCTCTCCAGCGGGGGGGCCGTCCCTATGGAGGAATATAGGGTCTGGCTTCCGGACCCACTCGAGCCGGGCAACGCCGAGAGCGGAACCTTTCAGATGCACCACCCTCGCTCGGAGAGCTCGTGTCAGATTCTCGGTGTCGATGATCGCTTCGATGGCCTCGAGGGGTGGGCCGGAGGTGCCTCGTCATCCCGAACGGATCTGGACGGCGATTACGTCTGGACGATGTGGCGGCGGTATTCCTGCTGTGAGCGCGAGGGGGCCTTTATTACCTCCGTGACCTGGCAATAGGAGGCAGTCAGCCATGCGTCGAGCGGCAATTTATTCAGTCATCGCCCTTGCAGCTTCAGCCACTGCATCCGCGAACGAGCCTCTTACACCTGCGGAAGACGACGGCGTGTGGTACTACGAGATCGGTGGGGCTCAACCCTGGAGTCCGCCCCTGCACCCCAACGTAACCACGATGGAGCTGGGGTTCGGCGCAGAATTGAGCGCCGGCTACTCCTGCGGGGAGTTTGACCCGGTCCATACCGTGCAAAACCAGCTCCAGGAGGTGGCAGACGGCGCCGATGCCATGGTCGATGAAATGGTGGAAGCGGCGAACGCTGCCGTCGCTTCCCTGCCGGCACTGATTCTGCAACGAGCCAACCCAGGCCTCTACGATCTCATGCAGAACACGTTGCTGCGCGCCGAGGAGACCCTCGAACTCGCCACCAAGAGCTGCGAGCGGATCGAACAGGAACTGGCCGAGGGGGAAACCAACCCCTACGCCGACTTGGTGACCCTGTCCAAGGGCGATGAGTGGCAGATGCAGATGGGTGTCGAGGACGACATCGTGAGGGCCGAGGAGCACGTCGAAGACAGCGCCACCGACAGCGGCCTGATCTGGTACGACGGTACCCCCGGCAGCGGTGGCGAACGCCGTGGTGGCGAGGGCCAGCCGCCGATCGAGCCGGTCGGCGATACGCTGGATGCTGGCTACCAGACCATCATGCAAGGGGCTCCAAACGGTGATACACGCATGGAGACCATCTGGGACCCGGAGCCAGGCAATACGGCCATGGATGAGATCCAGGGGTGGGTCGTAGGCGACCCGGACACAGGCGAGCCCGGCGTCTTAGGCGATAGCAGGATATGGGTCGCGGACGCGGAACAGAATGAATCGCTGCCCGGGCAAGGCATCGTGCCCAAGCTCGAGGCGGAGTACGAAGAGGTTCAAGACGATATGGCCGACCTCCTCCAGGCCATTGAGGATGGCAGCCTAACCGAAGATCACCTAGACGACCTGCAAGCTCCCGGGATCGGCTTTACGCCGCAGCTTGCGCGAGCACTCGATGAAATGTCCGCACAGGAGCGCCAGTTGATCGCTGGGCGACTCGCCCAGGAGATCAGTATGGCGCGGACCATGGAGCGCGCTTTATCGGTACGCCGTATGCTGCTCACCGGCCGTGGTGAGCCCGCGATCGCGCGCGCCGGCCCGGCGCAGGATGAGGTCGACGAGGCGATCCACGAGCTCGAAAGTGAGATCGAAAACTTGATGCTGGAGAGCGAGGCCCGCCGGGCGGTCGTCTCACACACCTCTAAACACCTGCTCCAGGAGGGCGAGCGTCGGCGTGAAGCCTCTCGGGGTGCGATCTCACCGGCGCCGGAGCCGGAGTACCGCATCCGGGGCGGCATCCCCGAGGAGCTCGACGACTAGGAGACGGGCATGCTGCGCGCCTGGCTGGGTCTTACACTCCTATTCGCGGTGGCGATTATCGCTACCCTGCTTTGGTATGCGGTGGAGCCCGCAGCCGTGATCGAGCAGCGGCTCGCCCAACTCGAGGGCGTGCTCACCCTCTGGCGGCTCGGTCTGATTGGGGCGGTCATCGCCGTTTGGCCTTACGCAGTCGAGTTCCTCGGGCATCGACTGACTCCACACCAGCGCCTGCGCCTTCACGACGCGCGCTGGCGAGTCGCCCTATGGCTGCTGCTCTTGGAGGCCCTGCTCGGCCAAGATCTGGTGCCTCGGCTGGTGAGGCTGCTATGAACGTCCAGCATCCGCTCGAGGCCTTTACACTTGTATTCGCGTGGATGCAGTACGAGACGATCTGGGACGTCCTGACCGGGACCGGGCTGGCCTATATCCCGTTTCTCGTCTTCCTCGTTCAGGCGTTCTCGGATGCCTATACCGGGATGGAAGCGAAGGCCGGGTCAAAGCGCAGCGTCCATGCCATGGAGTTGCGTATTGTGATGGCGTTTACCGTCGTGGTGCTGGCAGCGCAACCGATGATTGAACTCCAGACCTCCGTGCTCGAGTACGAAGACCCCTGTGGTCTGATCAGCAAGGATCCGGAAGATACGTCCTACCACGACGTCTTTGACCAGCATCTCACCCCAGCTCGTGTACCTGCGTGGTGGTACGGCACATTGGCGATCGGCAGTGGGATCACCGGAGCGGCGATCCATCAGATGGGCTGCCCCGAGGATTACGTCCAGACCCGGCTCGACTTCGATCGCCAGCGGATCAACGACGAACAAGTGGCCGCCGAGCTCGAGCAGTTCGTCGAGGACTGCTTCATCCCGGCGCGCTCCCGCTATCAGCGTGAGCGCCCCGATGTGGAGCCGATTCTCGATCAGTACGGCGAGGATGATCCGCACTACATTGGATCCTATGTCTACCTGAGCACCTACTACCAGCACTATCAGGCGTCGCGGCCGGTTGAGGGCTGGGACTACGAGGGGCAGCGCAGCGGCGCCTACTACGACGACAACCACCCTCCCCCACACGGTCGGCCGTACTGTCACGAGTGGTGGACCGGCAACGCTGACATCGGTATGGACGGACCCTCACTGCGGGAGCGGATCCTCGAGCAGATGGAGCCCGGCCTCTGGGACCGGCTCGATGAGGTGCGGATGGCATTTGGCGCCGACGATCAAGAGGTCCAAGATGCGATGATCCAACGGATTGTGCAGAACGAGGCAAGCGGTGCCCCGATTGCCTCCGCGGACCTGGTCGCGACCAACGAGTTCGCCGGGCAGGCGGTGCATGAGCGGATCATCGCGAATGCCGCGGTGGGACTGGGCACCGCTTGGTACGATAAGGTCGAGCACGGGCCGATGATGTACACGATCCGCTCTGTGTCGCCTATGATCCAGGCCTTTCTCCTCATGGGCATCATCATGCTGCTGCCCTTCCTGCTGGTCGTCTCTCTCTACAGTTGGCAGACCGTGTTTGTGGCAACCTTCGGAATCCTGCTGGTCAAGGTGTGGGACTACCTATGGTCGGTTTCGATCTGGCTCGAGGAGCACATGGTGCGAGCCATGCATCCGGATATGCTCTCGTATCTTGCGGCCAGCAACGTCGGCAACCTCAGCAGCCCCGATGGCGGAACCCAGGGGACGATGCTCATGATCATCACTGGGCTCCTGCACATCGGGCTGCCATTGGTCTTCACGACCTTGATGGGTTGGGGAGGCTACAAGGCTCTTTCTTACCTCAACTCATCAAGTTCAGGGACCACCCAATCGCTCCAAAGCGCCGGGCAAAGTAGTGGTCAAAAGACCATTAACGAGGGAAGACGGGCAGGCCGTATCTGAATCGACTACCAGTGTCGCTTACACTCGGGGGGTTCAGGTGGAATCCCCAGGTTGATCCAATCAGCATCCTCATGGACATCGGGCACGCCAGATTTTTGGCCTTCTGATGCATCGGGAATTTCTTCAGCAAAAGAACGACGTCCACGGGGGGACTCAATGATGTGAATAACAAGCATCGGGATCAACTTCAGCGTGGATGCCAGCACAGCCGAAACCAGGTGCGGGAGGCCACGCACCCAACACCGGAAACCGCGGCGGAGTCCGTGGTGGTAGATGCCCACCCCCAGCTGGACTAGGAGCCAGAGTATGAAGATCAACGCGGCGGAAAATATAATGAGTTCCATTGCCGACCTCCTCGACGAGATGAGACTGCATCATCCGCGCGTCAATGCCTGCTTGAGCGCCTTCTGTCAAGGCTTCTGGAGGTGCAGCCGCGCCCGACTTTAGGGGCCCGCGACGGCGCCGTGAGTGCCCCGTGCGGCATTGACGCCCTCTCAGTCGCTCATTGGTAAGCGTCAGTATTAAAGGGCGTGAAGTGGTCCAATTGGACCACTTCACTGCTACGCAGCTCAAGGCGGTGATCAAAGCACTATCCGAGCGTGACCCCGAGGCAGAGGTCTGCACCGACTCCAAGGGCCACCCGGAGCCGGACACTGGCTTGCGGGACAATGAGAACGTGCCCCTGGGAGAGTCGGTCTTCGACTACTTCGAGCGCGAGGTGCTGCCGCACGTCCCGGATGCCTGGATCGACGAGAGCAAGCGCGAGGCACAGGATGGCGACATCGGCGTCGTCGGCTTCGAGATTCCCTTCAACCGACACTTCTACAAGTTCACCCCGCCGCGCCCACTGGAGGAGATCGACGCCGACCTGAAGGTCTGCACCGACCGGATCAAGCGGATGATTGAGGAGTTTTCGGCGTGAGCCATGGGTTGTCATTTCGTTGCGGGAACATAACCCCAGAGGTATATTCACATGGTAGTCTTGGGACAGGAGCGTGGCGGTGCAGAGCAGAGACCTGATCAAGGCACTGGAAGCTGACGGCTGGTATCTCGACCGTATCAAGGGCAGTCATCGCGTCTTCAAGCATCCAACCAGGCCCGGATCGATTCCAGTGCCACACCCGAAGAAGGATCTGCCCATCGGTACCGTCAACAGCATCATGAAGCAAGCGGGGCTGAAGTAGCCCTGCGTCCAGGTTTCCCCTATGCAGGAGAGAGAGCATGCAGTATCCCATCGCTATCGAATGGGGTGATGAACACACCGCCACCGGCATCGTGTTCCCGGATATTCCGGGCGCGATCACCGCCGGCGATACTGTAGAGCAGGCCTACGAGATGGCCGTCGAGGTCGCGCATATTCAGTTGGAAGAACTCGCCTCGGCGGGGAAGGCGATTCCCATGCCTGGGAACATCGCCAAGCACCGCCAGAACCCCGAGTTCGCCGGCTGGGGGTGGGGGTTGATCGAGATCGACATCACCCCCTATCTGGGCAAGACGGAAAAGGTCAACGTCACACTGCCTGGCCGTGTGGTGAAGCAGATCGATCAATATGTGACCCTGCACGGCATCAAGAGCCGCTCGGCCTTCCTGACCCGAGCCGCCTTGCATGAGCTGGAGCGCAACGCGGAATGAGCTTTCCAAGATATCCCGAGTACAAGGACTCCGGGGTGGAGTGGCTGGGGGAGGTGCCGGCGCATTGGCGGATCCCAAAGCTGAAGCACTTGGCGCGGATTAGAAACGGGTAGGACTATAAGCCCGGATTATTTGCACCTTCGCGATCTGTGTGGGTAGCACCGCCATCGTCTCAGGCTACCGCCGAACTACATCTTGTACCGTAGGGTGAGGTCGGCAGATGGGTGAGCTTGCCGCAGACCAGGTAGCAGATGGTGATCAGGTTCCTGGTGGTGCGGAAAACTCGAGCGCAGCTCTTGGCGACCTGGATCTGACCGTTCATGCCTTCGACGGAGCCGTTGGACAGACGCGAGTCGAAGGCATTGAGGATGCCCTGCCAGTGCGCCTTGAGCGTCAAAGCCAGGCGCTTGAACGGCTCCAGCCGACAGCGCCGGGCCCAGTTGTACCAGGGGTCGTCTCAGAAAACGAAAAAATCGTACGCTAAGACCTGCAGATAAACGTGATGACTGGCTCGCTATGGTGGGATCTATCGTCCAGACAGCCAGCACATAATCAGCCTGCACGAAATCCAGAGAAGTGGCAGCAGGTGACGCGACTGCTTGTTCTACCCCTGCCCCTGCTTACAGACAGAACTCATCCGCCAGCGCATGCACTTCCTCTTGGGTGATCCCCAAGTAGCGCATGGTGACTGCCGGACTGCTGTGAGTCAGAGTCATGCAGATCAGCTCGATGGGCTTGCCCGTGTTGTGCATGGCCCAGCCTCGGGTTTTGCGCATGCTGTGGGTGTTCAGCCGGAGGCCAATACTGCGCCGTTCACCTACGGCCTTGAAGGCGCGGGATACCACGGACCGGGACAGGGGCTTGCCGAGTGCCCTGGCCCGGTTGCTCTCGCTCTGAAACAGGTAGACATGATCCGGGCGTTCCCGCCGGCGCCGGTCGATGACTTCACGGGCAGCGGCATTGATGCGGATGATCCGGCGCTTCTTCGTTTTCCCCTCGACCATTCCAGGGTATCGCCGGCTACCTGGTCGTAGCGCAGGCTGCGCAGGTCACTGATCCGTAGCGCCAGGTTGATGCCGATTTTCCAGATGTCGGCATATACCTGACCGTGGCCGTCGGCCAAGGCGTATTCGATGCGCCGGATCTGCTCCGGGGTCTTGGCGGCTTCGACGTGGCTCATGGGCGGGACTCTAATTCACAAAATTAAATTGTGTGAAGTAGAGGCACGACCGGCAAGTCTTGTTCTGCTGGCTATGGCCAACCGCCGTGGTACGGATCCGTATGCCCGGTGGTGTGGGCGGACGGGAGCCAGCCTCCCTCCGACCCGATATGAGTCCATCGGAGACAGATTCCGGTTCTGGACTCTCACGTTTGCAAGGCACTTGCCAGTTGATTGCGTTTATATGAAGATGCAATCAATGAGGTCTTAGGAGTGACAAGATGGCAAGCGTGACCGTAAGAAATTTGCCAGATGAGGTGCACCGTGCGATTCGCGTGCAGGCTGCCCATCACGGCCGCAGCACCGAGGCGGAAATACGCGCCATTCTGGAAGCCGCAGCCCGGCCGCCCGAGCGCGTCAAACTCGGTTCCATGCTGGTATCCATCGCCCGCGAGGCAGGTGAAATGACCGATGCCGAAGTCGAGCACCTCAACCAGCTCCGCGACAAGACGCCGGCCGAACCGATGGGTTTCGAATGATCGTCCTGGATACCAACGTCATTTCGGAGTTGTGGAGGGTCGAGCCGGATCCCAACGTGCTGGCCTGGATCGACGCACAGACGGTTGAAACGCTCTACCTTTCGGTCATCACCGTGGCCGAGCTGCGCTATGGTCTTGCCACGATGCCAGAGGGCAGGCGTTGCACGATCTACCAGGAGCGTCTGGAGCATGATGTGTTGCCGATCTTTGGGGACCGCGTGCTGCCCTTTGATCTGGCTGCCTCTCAAGCCTATGCCGACTTGATGGCGCGGGCGAGGACGGGAGGGAAGGCAATTGGCCAGGCGGATGGTTATATCGCCGCCACTGCCGCTGTTCACGGTTTGATGGTCGCAACACGGGACGTCAGTCCTTTTGATGCGGCTCAGCTGAAAACCATCAATCCGTGGGAAGTCGGGGCATGACGGGGCTTCCGGGACCAGAAAAATCGGCAAAACGAACGAGTTGAGCCTCCCCCGGCTTTAGCCGTGGGGAGGCTCAACTCTGGCGCAGCAGCGCCAAGATCGGCGCTGGCAAGTTCAGGCCGCTACGGTCATTGCGACCGGCTTAGCGTACGATTTTTTCCGTTTTCTGAGACGACCCCTGGCTGAGCTCGAGAAAGGGCTTATGGTAGGGTATCGGTCGCCGAATCATCCCTAAAAATCCAGCGCGCCGGAAAAAAGCAACCCCTCGCGGTGCGCTGATCTGACGGGAAGCGGGAGGGGTGTTGTTACCAACAGTTTCGCCTTGTTTGGGCTCGTTGTCAACCGGTCGGCTACGATCCGGCCCCGGCCAAGTTGGTGGCGATGGTTCATGCCGACAACTCCTCAATTATCGACCACAGGCGGCACACAAATTGCAGTAAGAGCGTCCACAGCGCGCCCTGTCGGCTTTGTACAGGATGTACCCGCTAGAACCTTACAGCTGAAACCAGCAAGCTCCCTCACAGTCGCTCAATGCGATGGCCAAATCTCGATTTGGCCGCTCCTGCTCGGGAAGTTCTGGATGCAGTGCCCAAGGATGTTCTCGCGCGTATGGCGGCCTTCCTGCACCTGACCACTGCGTATATCGCGCCATTGAGCGTAACTTGCCCGAGGAGGCGCGGTTCTTGTGCCGATAGGATGCCTTATACCGGCGTGCCGAGCCGATCGTGGATATGCCGGATACGACGCTCGATCTCCCCTTCCGCGTGCTCCAGCAGAACAATGGGCGACTCTCCAAGCGCGCCCGTACCAGGGAGTGGCGGCGCTGACTGAAGCTGAGGTTGCGGCTGCGGCCGCTGAACGGATCTAGTGCAATCTGTTCTATCGGTCGCGGTCAGGTAGAGCGATTGATGGCTTCCCGTAACGCCCGCTGAAAGGCCGAGTGCCGCGGGTACAGAGAACGGATCCGCTGCAAGAACTGCTCGCCGGCGCGAGGTTGGCTTCGAGCGCAGGCCGTCTCGTAGCATGCGGCGACGACGCCGGCCGCACGAGGGTAGGCGCGGCGGTGTTGATTGCCGACAATGCCGTCGCACCGAGCTGCCGCTGCCTCCATGCACCACGCTAGCCACGTTTCAGTCTCTTTCGCGGACAGAGGGCGCTGCGCCAGTGATTGCGCCAGCGCGACCCGGTAGCCCTGGGCCAGCGTCTCGGTGCCGAACTGATCCCGCTGCGGAACCCGCTCTCCGTTGGGGAGTGCATACGTCGTGGTCACGTCGGCACGCTGCCAGGCACCTGCGGCCACTGTCGCCGACCAGAGTTCCGTGGTCATAGGGCCGGGTTCAGCGCCATCCGCACTAGACAGGGCCATCAGCGCAGAGATGAAGACCACCGACTGGGCATTTGTTCCTCTCGACCAGCCCAACGAATCGGCCTCCTCCGCCAATGTTCTGGCGCGATCCCATTGCCCGGCGAGCAGGGCGGCAAGGGCTGCTGCGGGTCCGTTGGTGTATTTTTGGGAGAGTGACGGGCCTGTCAGCTCAGCCCCAGGAGTGCCGCATTGGGGCCGCAGGGACTCATCGCCTCTCGAGCCGTTGGCCGTGAGGTGTTCTACCGCCCTGACAAGCCACGCCGCCTGGTCATCGGCGTTGCCGAGCGCTTGCCAGAGTGCCAGCAGGCGATCTGTCGTCGGATCGGTCAGGAAGGCGTCGTAGCGCAGCCGCGCCAGCAAGGTCTCGTCGGCCGGGTCCACTGCGTGCGCCACGAGGTCGGCCAGCTCGGCCCGAATCTGTGCCCGAGGGGGGAAGCACTCAGCCGCAGCGCGCTCGATCTCGATGGCCCGCGCTGCGTCTCTTTGCTGGATCGCCATGCCCACGGCATCAAGCCAGGCCAGGGGGCGCTTAATGCCATCCCGGTACGCCAACGCCGCTAGGCCATCAATGCCGTGGCGCTCCTGCGTTGCCGCGCGCAGCCAAAGATCGCCGAGCGGGTCGAAACGCCCCTCTAGCGCGGAGAGTAGCTGATGCAGCGTGGTATCCCAGGCCGGTAGGGTGGCTCTGCTGGCCTCGGCGATCTCACGCAGGGTGATATACAGCGTGCTTGGTTGCCCTGAGAACCCGACAAAGCGGACTCGCTCCGCTGCTTCGCAGAGGGCCATCGGGCGGTCCTCCGTGTTGGTCGCCAGATAGACCGAGCGTAGATACCGGGCGGCGTGCTCGCGCGCACGCTCCGGATCCTCTTCCTCGAGTCTCGGTGCGCGCCCGAACTCATCCTCAAAATCGATTAGCTCCCAGACCTGCTCGTACCCCGCCCGCGCGCACTCGGCACGCCCGTGCTCAAGCTCGTTGCCGATCCGCTCCAGGGTGCTATCCACTAGAGGGATCACGTCGGCGAACGGCCCGAGCGTATCTTCGTCCTCATCGGGGAACGGGGGGGTCATCTCGGCCTCCCACTTCGCCGCCACAATCGCTTGCCGCAGTTCCTGAATAACGGCGTCGAGATCAATGGCCCAATCGCTGGGGTCAGTACCGGAGCCACCCTTGGAGTCTTCGCCGCCAAGCGCGTCACGAATCCGCCCCAGAAACAGCGCCCGCTCCCGTGGATGGCAGTCATCGGCCATGGTGTGCAACAGCGAGCGCAGAGCCTCGGTATCCTGGTCGGCGAGAAGGGCGGCGAGTTGGTTGTGCAGGGATTGGTGGGTCAGTGGGGGGGGGCATGTCGATCCTCCGGGAGCCGTACTCGGGTTTTTGGTTCAAGCGCTTACGCACCGCCAGCCAATCCGCTAACACACGCACAAACAGAGTACGCGCCGTCTCTTCGTCCAGGGGGCTCAGTACCCTTCGTCGAGCTGGCGTAGACTACGGTTAGTCCGATTCATGGTGCAGCATCGGTTGCGTCGTCCATCATGGGTCAGCAGTCCAGGGCTTTCAATGTGCGAGCTTGTGAGCTGATAATCAAAGACCTGAAGAACTTCCTGGAGCTTCCGTTGGGGAGCGCTGGTCGCTGAGACAGCCGTACCATCAAGCAGTTGCAGGTGGGCAGCAGGGACTGACCGTGGATTTCGGCGGCCGCAAGCCCGCAGCCGCTATTTCTCCCGCGCTTGAAATCGCAGGTTGCATTGTGGAGCACCGATGAAACGAGTGACCGAGGTAGAGGCTCTGCTGTAAGAGGCTCACTTCTTCCGATCTGCTGGCTCCATGGTCTCGAAGGGTAAGGCCTCTTCGTGGTGTCCACTTTGTTACACTGTGGGGCTTCGGTACAGCGGCTGGGACTGGAATGCGCATAGGAGATAGCGGCGCTATGTACGCACGCGCGCTTCACGCATTGACCCGGCACCATGGCACCAGGTTGAAATCGGCGGAGAGACACATACCGGGGTGTCGATCATCGCTAAGCAGCGCCCACTTTTTCAAGAACTGGAGGTGAGGACACCGGAGCAGTCGAACGTCGGCTAAGTTGTGCCAAACCAAATGTGCAGCCCTTGCGAATCAAAAGGTTAAATCTGTGACTGTGGAGCCTGGGTGCACAAGACCTCGACCGCGATCAGCCAAAACCACGCGACGGTGTGTATCGAGGCATTGCAGGTACGGAACATGTCCAAGTCAGCAGCGGGTACAGCCGAGCAACCGGGCAAAAACGTTCGGGCCAAGTCGGGCGGAACAAGTCCATCCTCGATCAGGGCTGGTTCGAGTTTCGACGCCAACTGGATAACAAGCTCCATTGGCGAGGTTGCTGGTTCATCGCCGTGGCGCCGCAAAACACCTGTCGAACCTGCCCGTGCTGTGGTCACGTCTCGGCGGAGAACCGGGAGACGCAAGCTCGGTTCCAGTGCGTGGAATGCGGCTTCGAGGAAAACGCCGATGTCGTCGGCGCGATCAATGTTTTAAGGGCGGAGCACGCCCGGTTCGCCTGTGAAGTGAGCGATGCAGTATCAGGCCGGGGAGGATGTCAAGATACCCAATCTCAAAGCCCTAGGTGGACTCGACCGCGATCTGCAACAGTCGTTGTTGAGCCAGATCCGCGACCTCTGGACCCATACCTCCACCGCCCTGGAGGGTAACAGCCTCACCCTGGGCGAGACCAAGTTCGTCATCGAGGAGGGGCTGACGGTCTCCGGCAAGCCGTTGAAGGATCACCAGGAGGTGACGGGGCATGCCCGGGCCATCGAACTGATCTACAAGGCGCTGGGCGGGGAAGTCACGGAATCGCACTTGTTTGACCTGCACCGGGCGGTGCAATCAGAACTCGTGGCGGACATCTACAAGCCCTGCGGGGCCTGGAAGGTGGAGCCCAACGGCACCTATGCCGTCACCGAGGAGGGGCGCCAGACCTTCATCGAGTACGCCCCGCCCGAAGACGTGCCCACACTGATGGCGGGGTGGCTGGCCGAGCTCAATCGGCTCGCTGAAGAGTCCCTGAGCGAGACGGACGCGGTCGATGCCTATGCCAGGTTGCACCTGGGGTTCGTCCACGTACATCCGTTCTGGGACGGCAACGGGCGCCTGGCCCGTCTGTTGAGCAACATCCCGGTGCTGCGTTCCGGCCATCTGCCGGTGATGATCGATGTGCGCGACCGCAAGGAATACATCGACATCCTGGCCCAATACGAGCTGGCAAGCGGGCAACTCACGGCCGAAACCGGTGTCTGGCCCGCCGAGGCCCAGGAGGCACCCTTCCGGGCGTTCTGTCAGCGGTCCTACCAGGCAACGCGGCAACTGGTTGAACAGGCGAGTGAGCAGCAGGCGAGGCGCAACCTTCGCCACAACGCGCACAAACCGCACCCAGACCGGGATGACCGATGACTGGCTGAAACGCCAGGGCTTGATCCGCATCCGCGATCCATGGATGAAAGCGCATGGTTATGCCTGAAATCGTCGTGTGATCACTTCTTGTGAACCGTTTGGTGCGGACCCGCATGCTAGGTGGTGTGGGGAGGGCGGGCCAAACACCCGCACTGACCCGATTAAAATTGAGTCGTAAATAGACATACCCCCAGCCCTACTCTTTACCCACAGGTGTCACGAGTCGGGTGTCGCCATGCCCGATGAGTGGGTGGCCGGGCGGGGGATCCGTGTTGCGGTTGAGGTGGCCACCCAGGATGGCGATCTCACGCACTGCGTCGGCAAGGCGACCGGGGCGCTCGCGGCGTCGGGATCGGGTGTAATCACCCAGGATGCGCAGTTCGGTGTCCGAGAACAGCAACTCGGCCGGCAACTCCGGGGCCTCGCGCCCGAGCAGGGTCATGAGCATGACGCGCCTGGCGATGACCATGCGGATGGCAATGGCACGCTCAGACGCTCAACACTGTGGTGACCGTGTGCGTCGATCTTGCAGCCGGATTTCACAGATACTTCTTGAAGGTGCTTGCCGCCACCACAACAGCTAGAGCATTGAGCGCGGCGAACGGAAAGATGATCCAGGCGGGATGGACCGCGACCGGCATGGCGAGGTAAATCACCCAGGCTAGGATCAGCGTCGGTACGAGCAACCGCTTGGCGTGGTGGTAAACGAAGGCGCTCTCGCGACCTCCGCCCCAACGGCGCAGATCACGCTGCACGAGACCATCGACCAGGGCGACGAGTGCGAACAGGAAGAACACCGGCGTGGCGAGGGTCAGCACAGCCACGCGCACCGCGAAGACCTGGGTGATGGTCAGGGCCGATAGGACGTAGGGCTCGATGGCGTCGTAACCGCTGCGTAGGGCAGCCTGGATGCGCCCGCCCCGGGGATCGGCTGGTTTGGCGAGCCAAGCGAGTGCGTGTTCCAGGCCGGTGAGTTCGACCAGGCCCCGATAGGTGTTTTCGGCGAAGCTCTGGGCATAGCCCGCGGGGTCATCGGTCAGCAGGGCGCGGCCGTAGTCGCTGTCCAGGTGCTCAATCTCGGCAGCGAGCATATCCTGGCTGTGCTGGAGACCGGCCTCCGGCCAGACCCACGTCTGCCCGACCCACTCGGCCAGGATCGAAAATCCTAGGGCCACGATAAGCCACATGGCAAACGAGCCGACCCCGCCAAGGAGCCAACCCAACCAGCCTGGCTGCTGCGCTGCAGTCTGAGTCTTCGACCCGGCCATCAGCTCCCCTCCCTGGGCAGCGGGATCGGCTCCGGGCGGATCAGGTCCTCACCGGTGTTGTACGCCTCGGCCATGTGCTCGGCGATCTCGGCGATGTGCTCCGGCATGACAGGATCGCGGCCGGGATGCGGCAGCGGCATCCGGATCTTGTAAAGATGACCGCCGTTGAGGAGCGCAAAGGCCTGGCCTTTGGGAAGGGCGAGTACATCGGCAGGGGTGAGCATCTGCGTCTTCTCGACGGAGAGGCGGTCCTCATTGCGCGAGGTGAACTGTTCGCTCGTCTCCGTATTGGCCGTATCGTTGACGCCGCTGACCTCCATGAGCGTATTGATGCGCACCTCTGGCAGCTGCGCGGTGAGCATTTCGGCCGTGGCGTACTCCTTGACCCGGAGCATGATCAGCGTATTGAAGTTGCCGGCGACTTGGCCGGCTTTGGGCTTCGACCCCAGACGGGCCTCGACATCGCTCCAGGTCTGCGTGTACGCCGTGACCTGAAAGCCACTGCCGCCGGCCTTGTTGAGCATCGGTACGAACTCATCGCCAATGAGCTCGTTGAACTCATCGGCGTGCAGATTGACCACCGGCATCTCGGCACGCCGATCCGGCATGCCGACGTCCTGGCCGTGCTTGTAGATTTGCCCAGAGACCGAGCACAGGTCGGCGAACATGGCATTGCCGACTGCGGAGGCCACTTCGGTATCGGCCTGGGCGTCCAGGCCGACGTAGACCACTCCCCCGGTGCGAATGATCTCGCGCCAGTCGAGGATCGGCCGAGGGTCCGTCATGTCGGTGTAGTCGGGGGCGATCAGCTCGGCGCTTTTACCGGTGGTCAGTTTCTCGAGCAGTGGCAAGAGCGAGGCGACGATCTTGTCGAAGTAAGTCTTATCGTACTCAAAGGCTGAGCGCAGTCCGTCGGCGACCGGATCACTCAGGCTGCGATCCTTGGCATAGAAGACCAGGGCGACTGCTCGCCGATCCCGGCCCTGCAAATGCCGAGGGATTTTGCCGTCTTGCTCTTGTTGGCGAACCGCCTCGCGCCAATCCTTCGGGCCGACCTGGGCGAGCCAGTGTTCGTAATACTCAATAAGCAGCGGCTCAATCTGCGAGACATCGCGCAGGATCTGCCGGTAGTCGGGGCGCCTGCCCAGCGCGACCCGCGCCTGAGCGACGACATTGACGAAGCGCCAGGCGAACTCGCGAAACGCCGCCGAATTGCCCTCGCTGGGCAGAGGACGAGTGGTCCGGGTCGCCACCTCGGTGATCCGCCCGAAGGAGCCGACGGCGTTGTAGCGCGCCGAGTGCTCCGGGTAGCCAAGATGGAACATGAAGAACTGCTCCTCGCGATGGGCCCGACAGGCCTCGGCGTAGACCCGCTTGAGCAGTTCCGCATCGCCCTTCGGGTCGAAGACGACGACGGTCTCCTGGCGGCGGATATCCTGGGCAATGAGCAGCTCGGCCAGTCGCGTCTTACCGACCCGCGTGGTGCCGAGCACAAGCGTATGCCCGACGCGCTCGTTGAGGTCCTGGTAGACGTCGCGCTCATGCGGCTCGACACCGTGCAGCGCTGCTCGACCGCCGACCGGTGGCAGCGGAGCGAGCGGGTTCCACCACGCACGCCGGCCCAGCAGCTTCGCCACAGCGTGAAGCAGGGGCTTGCCCTCCCAATCGACTTCGACGCGCCGCGCCCACTCGTAGACCGGGCCGGGCTCGATATAGTGCTGAACCTCCGGCTTGATGGTGTCCCACAGCCGCTGCGTATGCTTCTGCGTCCAGCGAAAACCGCGGCCGAGGTAGAGCCAGTGGCGTGAGACCGGGATCTGCCCCGAACTCACCCGGAACTCCGGCAGGACTCGGAGATTGCGCTGGTAGCGAAGAATCCACCACCCCTGATACCCCCGGTAGAGGGCCAGAGCAGCGAACACGGTGGCCGTCCCCCAGGCCAGCTCCCGATTCATCATCAACGCCCAAGGCGCATAGGCGGCGATGGCTGCAGCCATACCGGCCGTGATGGCCGAGTAGAGTTCGACCGGGGGGCGCAGGAGGGCCTCAATCGGGTGCTGTCGGCTCATTGCTTCGGCCCCTCCGGGGTCAGAACCACGGGGTAGCGGCGCACGCCGAAGTGCTCGGCCAAGCCGTCACCAGGGCCAACCTGAACCCATACGCCGTCGGCGAGATCGCGGACGCGCTCAAGATCCGTCCGCTCCTGCGCCTCCACCAGGAGACACACGGCGCCGACCTCGAGCAGAGCGTCGCGATGCTGCGCCAGCCATCTCAATGAGCGCTCATCTCGACCGATCAGGCACAAGGGGCGCGGGAGTTCGGCCATGCGTTCGCGGTACTTCGCGGTCACGCCGACTTCTAGCGGCCCTGCCTGCATGCGGTCGGTCTCCACGGGCAGCAGGCCCTGCGCCTCAGCGGCAATCGCTGGCTCGGGTGGATCCGGCGGCGAGATGCGCTCTGGCTCGCACCGCAACGCCTTAAAGGAGTCCTCGAAGCGCTCGATGTAGGGTTGGATCGGTTCGCCACCGCCGGCGTCCAGTTCGAGCTCAAAGGCGGCCGCTGAACTGGCGCAGACCACCCCTAGCGCGAGCCCCCACACCCTGCTCTCCGGCAACCGGCGTCGGACTGGATGCTTTTTGATCACCCCAGTATCCCCCTAATTGTGACAGTGACTTGGGAGATCATCTCCACAGACTTTTCCACAGCTTCTGTGGATAACTACAGGCACGGCAGGTCTCCTTCGCCTAGACTCGCCTCCCTCCCCGCCCGTGTCCCCGGTTGGGCTCGAGCGGGTCGATCACCACGAGCCGTGGGCCGATGGGGGCCAATCCGCAGGTGAATGCGCGCCCCCCGCTGAGATCGCTGCCGAGCAGCGCAGAGGGGTGCTGTGTCTGATGAGCTCTGAACCAGTTGCCCCCTCCACGTCATTGGTCCTCCCCGAGGGGAGCTTCGAGGTGTTCGGCTACCGCCTTGCGGTGAGCCGCAGCGGCTTGCGGGTCCGCCGGCGCGTGGTACGCACCCGCGGCATCGAGCCAATCGCCGCGCTCTTCGTAGTGCGCCCGCAGGATCGCGGCTCCAACCTTTAGGTTCGTCTGTGGCTCGAGTGACTCCGATAGCGTCGCAAAGCGCTCGCCGTGCCAATACCAGTTGACCTGCATCAGTCCCACATCGACATTGCGCCGACCGGCGGCTCGGTGCTGTCTCAGCGCCGCTTGCGCGGCCTCAAGGCTGGCGTGGCGCTCGGGTTTGCCGCCGACATTGAGCGTCCACGGCCAGGGCTTATAGCGCCCGGAGTTCAAGGCGGCGCCGGATTCTGCGGCGGCCAGCGCGTAGAGCAATTGCGCCGGCACGTCGACGGCTTCAGCCACGTCCTGGTAGAGCACCGGCGGTTTGGCGGCGGACATCGCTGCTGCTCCGGTCAGTGTCACCGCAAGGAGAGCGGCTCCCAACGAGCCCCATCTCGGCGATAGAGGGCCGGCACCTCGAGCTCGGCCAGGACGCCTTGGTCGCGATTGAGCGTCAGTCGCTGCGTCTCGACCCACTGCGGTGGAACCTGCTGCTCGGTTGCCCATTTGCGCACCTCGTGATCCGATTCGGCATCGACCACGAAGACATCGGCCTCCCAGCCCGTACCCTGGTCCAGGGCACCAATGAGGCGCTCTAGGGCTGTGTCGCAGGCCGCGCAATCCTCTTTACGGGTGACCAGCGCAACCCGGTCGCCTGGCCGGATGTCTTCGATGGAGGCCTCCTGCTGTTCAGCCGCTTGTTCGGCGTTATCGTGCTGTGATGCCCCCTGGGCGGCGCGTTCGCCGGCCTCGTTGGCAAAAGGGGTCTCGTCGGGATAGAGCCGATCCCAAGCGTCGTCGTAGGCGTACTGGAAGGCGAGTTCCTGACGGACCCGCTCGCGCTCGCGTTCGACCGCGATCTCCGCCATGCGCTGGCGCTCCTTGGCCGAGCGGGCGTGGATGCCGAGCACCCAGACCGGATCCAGATCCGGACTCCAAAGCCCACGCGGGCCTTCCATCAGTGACTCGTAGCGCGCCCACTCCTGTTCGCTGAGCTCACCCCACTGGCTGCGATCGAGGGGCTCGCCCAAGCTCGAGGATCGCTCTTCGTGCTCTTGCAGTTCACTCGGTGCGCGATCGCTCGCTGCCGCAGGCAGCATGCCCAGCAGGCCGGCCCCCAGCGCGGCGCACCTGATCCAAGCGCGTGCGTTCATGTCTGCGCCTCCGCAATCCGTTCGGCGACTATTTCTGCAGCCTCGACGTCGGTGCAGTGGTGCTCGCGCATGATCCGAGCGCGTTCTGTCTTCTCCTCCTTCTCGGTCTGCGCCAGCGCCAAGGCAATCGGTGGGGGGACGTTGCGAAACAGGGCCTCCACCTGGTCGGCGAGGACGACGCCTTCGACGTACTTGCCCGGCTCTTTGCGCGCCGACAGCAAGAGAGCCTTTTGCTCCTCGGTCAGGTCCTTGAAACGGGCGATCTGCTCGACCTCCTCTTTGGGCATGACGAGGCAGAGCCACCACTCCATCATGTTGAGCATCTTCTTCGAGGCGTCGGGGAAGTCCTCCAGGTTCTGCGTGGCGATCCAGAACCAGGCGCCGAGCTTGCGCCACATCTTTGTGATCTTGACCACGAACGGCGCAAGCAGCGGGTTGGTGGTGATGATGTGACCCTCGTCGGTGAGCACCAGGGTCGGCCGGCCTTCGTGCTGATGCTGCTCGACGAGATCGTTGATGTGATTCATCAGACCGATGTAGGTCACGGTCAACTGATCCTCATACCCTTCGCGGGCCATAATTCCGACATCGACGATGGTCAGGTCGGCCTCCGGCCAAGCGGTGCCGGGTCGGTTGAAGACCTGGCCGGCGAAGCCGGAGCAAAACAGCTCCATGGCGTCGGCCATATCCCGGATCCGCTGGCCCCGCCCCTCGGTCAGCGACTCGGCGCGCGACTCCTCGCGAAGCGCCTGAGCAACGTCCTCGGTCAGTACCTGGTCTCGGCCGGTATCGCTGTTGCGCACGTTGCGCGCCGCGCGGATGATCGCGCTGCGGATCGTGTGGCGGTCGGTGCGCGTCATGCGCGCATCCTCCTTGGGCTCACCGCCGGTGATCATGATGCGTGCCGCGAGCTCCATCTCGCCGAGCAGATCCCGGGAGCCGCCCTCCTCGTCCTCAATCGCCTCATCGCCATCGACCATCCCAGCCTCGGTGTCGGTATCTGCCGCATACTCCTCGGGCCCATGCTGCTCATCGGCATCGATCTGATCGAGCAGTCGCATGGCCGGGGAGAACGGCGGCAGGCTGACGTCTCGGCCGGGCTGCAGCGAGAGCTGATTGACACTCAGCCCTTTGGCAGCGGTGTAGCGACCAAGCAGCCCGAAGGAGTCACCGGCCTCGATGACGAAGATCCGCGGTCGATAGATCGCGAGCATCTGCATCATCAGGTAGGTGAGCAGCGCACTTTTGCCGGCGCCGGTCGGCCCAAGAATGAGGGCGTGGGCGTTCTTCTTGCGGTCGGCTGAGTGGAGCGGGTCGAAGACCAGCGGCTCGGCACCGCGGTTGTAGAACAGCATCCCCGGATGTCCGGTCCCGCGCGTGCGACCGTAGAATGGGGCGAGTGCGGTGACGTGGTCGGCGTAGACGTAGCGCGCCCGCCGCGAGTAACGCTCCAGCCGCGGGTCGTAGGCCATCGGCAGACTGCGGATGTAGTTGTGCAGCGGCAGAAGCTCGGCTTCCTGCGCAATGACTTGGATCCCGTTGCTCACCAGCCGAGAGGCCAGTTGCTGGCGCTCGCGTACCAGCTGCCGGTCGGTTTCGGCGCGCAGATAGAAGGCGATCTGGGTTGGGAACAGCTTGTTGCCCCGGGCCATCTGCTCCTGAGCGACCGTGGCCTCCTCAAGGGCAAGCTGGCTCTCGATGTTCTTGCCGCCGGAGGCGGCTCGGACTTGGGCGATCTGATTGCCGACCTCGTCCTGCGGCGCGATGGTTACGGTCAGTGCCAAGATCGTCCCCTCTGGGCACTTATCGAACAGCGCGTAGATGTTCTCTCCGCTGCGCCGTTCACCGGTGAAGTGCCCAATGCGCGGCGGATGCCGCAGCCCCTGGGAGAAAACGACGGTGTGCGGGAGTCCATCGAAGCGCCACACCCCCGCCTCATGATCCGACTCGGGCATGGAGAAGTTGAGCAGCCCGGCGAAATCACGTCCCGTTGGCAGCGCTTCGTCACCCGGATAAGGGGCGATGCGTATGAGCTCGCGCGGATCACCATCCGTGATCGACGGGCGCGGGTTGAACCAGGGAAGGAGCCACTCGTAGAGGTCCTTCGCACCGCAGCGGCGCACCCCGACCCCGGCGGATTCAAGGGAAACGCGAAGCTGGCCGAGCACTTGCTCAAGCTCTTCGTCGGGCGTTAGATCGCCGCCAGCGCCTCGCCGGTAGAGGCAGAGTCGGGTCCGCCGCCGCTGCCCACGCCAGTTTCCGCCCGTCACCATCCGATCGGTGAATACGCCACCCTCGCGCGAGATCCGCCACAAGTGCTCGTCGAGATGATGGCAGTAGATCGCCGTAAAGTCGCTCTCACCGCCGCGCTGCCGGGCGTAGTCCCGAATCCGGTCTGGAAGATCGGTCAGATTCGGCTCATCCTGGACGAACAGCTGCAGGACCCAGGGCGAGTGCTCGAGTTCGGGGATTGCATCGGCAATGGCCGTCTGCAGGTTCTCCAAGAGCTCCTCTAGGAAGGCCTGCGTCCGGGCCTCGCTCGAGGCCGGCGTGAGCTCCAGGAGCACGCCAACGCTGTCGCGGTGCTCCAGCAGAAAAATCTGCGTCTGTGCGTCGTAGTCGGTCCACGGCAACAAGTCGGTGAACGACTCCGGACGTTCGTAGAGCTCTGCGTACTCGCGTTCCTTGGGACTGCGGGGCGTGGAAGGGGGGATTGCCCGGTGCGCTGAAGCCGCCTCGCTTCCCCGGTCGAATCCGTTATTCATGAACAACTGGTGCAGCATTCGCATCAGCGCGCCTCCGATTCACCAGGCAGCGCGTAGTGATCGCGCTCGAACATCGGGAACGTAGTGCTATAACCGGGCACCGGGGCCTCGTCCGGGGTCGCCAGGTGTGGGTAGACGTACATCACCATCGACGGGTTCGGGACCCGGCCAAAGCGCGGCTCGAGTTCGTCGTGTGCCTGCCGGGTGTAGCCAGCGAGTGCTGCGGCGCCGTCGGTCAGCCGCTGCGCCGGGGTGCTGTCATTCGGCGGTACAACACGCCGGCTCGCCTCATCGCCCTTTTGATCTTCGCCAGCAGCCGCCTCGTCCCGGGTGTGGGCCCGGCCGGTCCCTGGGGCCAGTTGTTGCCGGCCATCATCGATGTCACCACCGGAATGCTGGGCCATGTGGGCCTTGTAGATCTCATCGGTGCGAGGCCCCTCGGGATAGACTTGTGGTGTCCCCTCCTGCGTAGCGCCACTCTGGGCGCAGCCGGTCAGCGCGCTAGTCGAGGCGATCAGGGCGAGCAGTATGGTGCTCGCCACGCTCGAACGGCTGATTGGAGAGGCTGCGTTGCAAGTCCGGACGCTGATCATGGGATACCCTCCTGCCGTCGGGCTCGTAGTCGATGCGCAGTTCACGGTCGATATGCACCGTCACTTCCTGGCCGGCTGGGGTGAAGATGGCGTCGAAGTGGTTCTCCTGGCGCCGGCGCAGCCACTCTAGGACCTCCTCGGCAGCGCCCGAGGCGGCCCGACCGCCGATGAACCGGCCCGTATCACCGTCGATGATCGTCTGCGTAAAGCCTTGCTGGCCGATCATGGTCTCCGTCTCGGCCTGGGCCAGCGCCTCCGATGCGGCTTGGCCCGCTGCAAGAAAGCCAGCCTGGGCCAGGAACGCTGGGGCATTGCTTACTCGGTCGCCGGCGATACAGGGCACACCCTGCGGGTCGGTGATATAGCCAATCGGCGGGTTGGCCGGATCGCCTTCGCCCATTCGCTCCCCGGAGGCCTTCGCGACCTTACCGCTTCCATCCGTTGCCTCGGCGGTGCGCACAGAGCCGTCGCCTGGATCGGGGAAGGTGCGTGTGGTGCCATCTTCAAAGAGGAACGTGGCGCTGTGGAGCGTGCCGCGTACACAGGAGAGGGTCCAATCGCCGAAGGCGGTGCCGCTGAGGATCATGCCTTCCAGGCCAGGGATCTCCATATCATTCGCGGCCAGGTTCTCGCTGCCGACGACCACCTTAAACGGTGCCGCATCCTCGACCGAGCCCTCGCGCGGGATGCGGCCGATCAGGGCGGTCAGTGTACTTGAGCCCATGAGCATGCTATTGCGTGGCACCGTGTAGACGGCGAGTTCCTCCGGATCCGCATCGGCCCGTTGAGTCTCGGTGGGTTCGGTCTCTTCTGAGGCGCTGGCATCGGCCTCGGGGCCCGTCCACGCCTGGTGCGGAGGGCCCGAGCCGTCGTCTGTCGCAGGTGAAGCATCCAGCGGATCGATCCAGGTCAGTTGCTCAGCGGTTGTCGACGGCGAGCCGCGCTCCGCCTCGGGGTCCCGGGTCAAATCGGACGGTCGCAGTCCATCCTCGATCGGAGCGTCCTCGTCCTCAGCTTCCCCCATCAAGCCAAGCGGCTGCTCATCGGGCGCAAGACCGAGCCCAACGGGCCAATCGGTCTCATCCGCCGCCTCTTCTTCTTGTTTCTCGGCCTCCTTCACGCGAGTGGTCAGCTGTTCAATGCGGCCCATGAGCGCCTCGTGGCGCTCTTCGGCGTGCGCATCGGGACGCTCCGCCTCCTCCTCAACCTCTTCCAGCGCCTGCTCCATGGCCTTAAGCTGCTGCTCAAGGCGCCGATTCTGCGCGGTGAGCATGCGGATCGTATCCGCCTGTGTGTCTACATCCGCTGGATCCATCGCCTCTCCGGGGCCGAGCTCATCGGGATGAGCGACGGTGGCTGACTCCGGCGTCTCCTCCTCGCCACCGACCAGGATGACAACGAGCAACAGGAAGCCGACAAGACCGCCGAGGATCGGGAGTAAGCGGTTGCTGCGGGTCTTGCTCGCCATTACCGACGCCCCCAGAAGCTCTCCTCAAACGGACGATCCGAGATCAGGTAGACCGCCGTGGTGTCGGCCTCGTGGCCGGCCCCCTGCAACCGGGCGTGCTGAAAGGTCGCTGCGAGCCAATCGCCGCGTAAGGATCGAGGATCGAGTACCACGGGTTCGAAGGTTTGGTTGGTCAGTCGGACCGCCGTGATGTGATAACCACCCCCGCTCCAGGCGGCGATCGGTTCGGCTTCGATACGCGCGCCCCGTACCAGGGCGATCGACGCATCGTCGACGCCCACCGACCGAATCCCGGGATGCGCAGGCCGCAGCCGCTCGGGAGCGTAGAGGTTCTGCGCGGCGTAGCGTGTGAGCGTGACGTAATCGACGATCGGTGGCTTGCCGCCGCTGGGATGCGCTTCGGCGGGCTCGGCATCGGCCGCCGCATCTTGCGCTTCGTCATGGATGATGAGCTCACGCCCAGGCCCGTCCTCGCGCGCCTCCACATCGAGCATGAAGGAGCGTCCGGTGTGCGGCTCCTCGACCAGAGTTCGTTTGGCCTCGAACGCCTCGGTCGGCTGGAGATAGAGCACGCCTTCGCGGGAGAGTACGCGCAGGCGGTCGTTGAGGGCCGGCGGAATGCCGATGCGTGCTTGGTCGACCGGCAGGCGTACGATCCGCTCCCCCTGAACGGGCAGGATCACCCGGATCGGAGTGCCATCCCAGACCACGCGCTCCGGGGCAGCCCCCCCTTGCGAGGCGGGCTGCTTCGGCGAGGTGAGCGCACCGGCGGCGTCGGCCGCAGGCTCCCTGGCTCCAGGCGTTTCACCGGATTCGCCCTCGGAAGCTGCATCCGCGGGTTGCTCGGCCTCAGAGTCCGTCTTGAACTCCGGTAGGGGCAGCGAAAACGCATCCTCCCCGGCCGTGGCGAAAACCGGCGCCAGGCCCAACGCGATCGCACTGGTTAGTGTTCGGGCTCGCACCGTTGACCTCCGATGTAGTAGACGATCCGCTCAGGAGCTTGCGAGAGGTCGGCCCAGACCCAACGACGGCCCTCAAGCATGGCCTCACAGGAGCGCTCGGAGGGCATTTCCGCCTCCTCCGGCTCGCCCCGCTTCTTTTGCTTCGTTTCAGTCGGCGCCTCTGCCCCGACCTCCTGGGTCGCCGCCTCCGGCTCGTCAGAGACCTCCGGGGACGCAGACGGCGCACTGGAGCAGCCGGCAAGGATCCCGCACCCCCCGATGAGGGCCACCACTAGAGGCTTTACCGAATCGAACGGCCTCACGGGTGTGCCTCCTCGACTTGGAGCGCATGCAGAGTGCCGTCGCGGTGGCGAAGCACCGCAACCTCGGCTTCCGGATCCACCGTACTGACCCGCCAACGGGTGTCGCCGACGGCCTCGCCGGGGCGATAGCGTGCCGCTTCCCCGTCCTGAGCCAGGATGATCAGCGTTGAGCCAGCCCAATGCTCGAAACCGAGCAGACGAGCCTCTTCCAGCTCGGGCTGCTCTGGGGCCTTTTCCAGTGCCGTAAGGCGATCATCCAGGCTGTCGAGCCGTGCTTCACTGACCCCGGGAATCTTCTGCTCCAGCGCCTTGAGTTCAGCAGCCAGATCCTCAGCGCGCTGCTCCACCCGGGTGATGTGCTCGGTCGAGGGCAGTCGTGTAAGCGCCTCCTCATGGGCCTCGAGAGCCTGCTCGATCTCCTGCAGGCCGATCTCCTGGGCCTGCTCCAGAGCGGCCATCGCCTGCTCCCGGTCCTCGGCTGCTTCATACAGCCGTGTGTCGAGCTCCTGCTCCAGGGCGCCTATCCGCTGCACGATTTCGGCCAGCTCGGGGGCAGGTTGGGCATCATCCGTCTCCTCATCGTCCGAGGCGAGCCCGAGACCGAGGGCGAAGAGCACGACCAGAGCGCCTGCTCCAGCGAGCGCAAGGAGCTTGATTCGAGATCCGCCGCTGGCTGAGGCAGTCTCGCTATGATTCTGGCCCAAGCCCTCGCAGGCCTCCCCGAACATGGACGCCTCAAGATCGGCCCCGTGGTCGGGTTCATTGCCGGATTCGCGGCCAGGGGGTTCCACGCTTCTGGACGGGTCGGATGCCGCATGCGATCCATCTACCGGTGCGGTGGCTTCGCTCTCTTCAGCCGACGGGGATTCGGCCGGTCGCTTCGTTCGGTTTCGCTGGCTCATCGGGTCACCTCGTTGAACCAAGACTCGGCCTTGTCCGGATCGCGCGCCGCAATCTCTTCAGAGGGGGGGATCTCCAGCGTGGCGCCTGCTATGAGCCGATTCGGGTCGCCGCGGATGAAGGCTTGAGGATTGGCCTCGTACACCGCCTGGCTCGCGGCCTTCGGCTGTTTCGGTTCCACACGGGCCGCGATCTGATAGAGGCTGGCGCCGCGGGCAACTGGCCCGAAGGTGCGTGGCTCGACGGGGGCTGCCTGTTCGCCAGTCAGCCGCTCGGCGCTCGCCTCAGCGCCCTCGCGGTAAGGTGATTTCGGCTCGAAGGCCACGGTGCGTGCAACCGGGTCGACAAGCAGCCGCCAGGGCGGACCGCTCAAGGTCTTGAGGGCCTTGTATAGGGGCATGGGCCCCAGTTCGCGGTGGACCTCAGGCAGGGGGCGGCTGGTCAGAACCGACGTGGCCGAGAGTTCTTGGAACGCATAACCACTCGGCTTGAGCAAATGCTCCAAGGCCTCACCAACGGTCACGATCTCCTGAGGAAACGTGATCTGCACAACGGCCTCAAGCGGCTGAGCCTGCGCTTCGGTCGGGGCGGCCTCGACGCTGGAGTAGCGCCCGACCTGCTCCTTGGCATCGGCAAGAGCCGGGGTCATGGCTGTGATCACAGCTGCGATCATGAGAGCACGCATGCAGCACATCCTCAGCGCTCCAAAGCAGTGGGTCGATCTAGGTTGCCGCGCGACGCGAAGGTCGTGTCGGCAAAACTCAGCCTCGCTCGGTGGGAGTTTTCTTGGCAGCGCGCAAAGGGCGCCGAAAGGGCAAGGGAAGGGCTATAAGGGAAGGGGGGTTGAAGGGTACGGGGCCTAGCTACACAGAAAGGGCAAAGGGCCATCCGTGAAAGGGCCAGTGGTCTCTGCGCAGCTTCAGAGGATCCGGCCGGAGCGTGATTGGGCCCTTTTCTGCTCCGGTACGCCAGCCATACGACCGACCTGCGCCTTAATCGGCGGCCTCGTGTGCCCGTGTGGCCTGCAATGGCAGCTAAGCACGCGGGAACCACCCTGGGTCATGGTGGATCAGCGCCCGAGTCGCGGGGATCGTCGCGCGATAAATCGATTTCGGTGCCGGACTTGATGCCAAGATCTTCCGCTCGCTCCGGATGCAGCTCCAGTGCTGCATCAACAGGCTGAGGCGGTCGGTATAGAGCGCGCCCAGGTTTCATGTGCTCAGTCGCGACGATCGTGCCATCCGCGATCCATGCGATCACCAGAGGACAAGCGACATTCTCCATGTGAAAACTCGGCTGGCGTTGGTCCGGCCAAATGAACAGGATTTTCTCTGACCGGATCTGCTCAGGAGTCGCGTGCTGAAATCCTTGGGAGCGAGTGCGCGAGGTCTTCGCGATCCGCACGTCGACCCACTCTCCATCTATGCGGATGGACGCTTGCGGCCAATCCTCGACGGTCGACGGAGCGGGATCGCACACTAGGACGATGGCTAGTGCGAGCGTTGCAACCGTGAGCGCAAGGATGGCGCCTCTCATCGGTGTCTTCATCGCGCACGGGTGCCGGAATTGAGTGCCGTACAGCGTTCGCCAGCGCGCCAGAGGCCTGAACCTGGTGACAACGGCTGTTGTGCCTTGAAATACGGTCTATTCAGCGAGATCCTGCGCACGACCCACTTCGATACCACAAGTCAGAGCGCTCAACAATTCCGGGCTATGCTCTGAGGCAGATAGCGGAGGCGATTCAAGCTCAGCTTTTCAAGCTGAGTGATCACAGACCGCCAAGGCGTTATGCTCTCCTTCAGGCCCGGTTGGCGGTGCAGGAACTGGGCGAGCGTCTGAAGGCGGAAAGACGAGGTCGATAATATGGCCGGAGCGACCCTCCACAAGCGAGCGCACACGATGCCTCAGCTGCGCGAGGAGATTCGGTGAGGCTCTTTACCCCGCTCTCAGAGGCAACTGCGCCCCCTCTCGAAGCCCCCGAAGAGGCCTTTTCGGGGCCGTGTGCCAGCTTCTCGAGACACCAACCCCCGGGTACGCGATTAGAAGGGCGTTACTCCAGCCTCGTGCAGAGAGGCAATTCGGCGCATGTTGTAGCCCCGATCCTAACGATTCTTGAGCACGAGTCGCCATGATCCACACCCTCCCCGGCAACCGCCTTGAGCACTTGATCGACCCGCTCGCCACCCTGCTGGCGATGCCGGTCGATACCCCCCTGCAGCCCGATATCGTCATGGTCCAGCACCCGGGCATGGCGCACTGGCTGAGCATGCGCCTGGCCGAACACCCGCAGCGGCGCATCGCGATGAACATCGAGTACCCGCTGCCGGTGAATCAGATGTGGCGGCTGATTCGCGCACTGCTCGGCGATGACGAGGTGCCGGTCAGCTCCCCCTACCGGCGCGAGGTCTTGACCTGGCGACTCTACCGCCTCTTAGCGAGCCCGGCGGTGACCGATCACGACGCCTTCGCCGAACCGAACCGCTATTGGCAGCAGCAGCAGAGCGCGCGGCAGCAAGCGCTGCGCCGTTTTCAGCTCGCCGAGCAGCTGGCCGATCTCTATGAGCAGTATCAGCTCTACCGCCCCGACTGGATCTTCGATTGGGAGCGCGGCCGGGAGCAGCACTGGCAGGCGGCCCTGTGGCGACTCCTAACCGCCGAGCACGCTGCTCACCCACTGCGCCTGCTCGAACGTGCACAGGCGCGCATTGAGACCCCGGCGCAGCCCCTGCCGCAGCGCCTCTTTCTCTTCGGCATCAATACGCTCGCCCCAGTGTGGCTCGATTTCATGGCGGCGCTGGCCGAGCGCGGCGGCATCGACTTTCACCTCTTCTATCTCAACCCCAGCGATGAGTACTGGGGCGATTTGGTCAGTGAGAAGCAGCAGGCGCGTCTCCGCGCCCAGTGGCTACGGTCTCACCCTGCGCAGGCCTCTGAGGACCTTGAGGACCCCGATCCACTGCTGCTAGAGGCCGGCAACCCGCTCCTCAGCGGCCTCGGCGAACAGGGGCAGCAGTTCGTCCGCCTGCTCAGTGGCGCAGCCAACCTCGAAACACCGCTCTTCTTAGAGCCCACGGATGAGACCCTGCTCGCAG
>NZ_NRRN01000020.1 GCF_016583625.1 Halorhodospira abdelmalekii
CGGGGCGGCTGACCAGGACGAGTGTGGTGCGTGCGCCATCGGCCAAGGCGGCAACGGCACCGGCGTAAGTCTCCTTCTGAGCTGCGAGCCCTTCTAGGGGGCCGAGGCAGGAGGTCCCGGAGGTGTTGGTCTCGATATACCCGGTCCAGGCGCTAGGCAGAGAGAGCAGCCGCAACGTGTGCCCGGTCGGTGCTGTGTCGAAGACCAAGTGGTCGTAACCCTCCGCAGCTCGAGGATTGCCCAGCAGGTCGGCAAAGGCGTCGAAGGCGGCGATCTCCACGGTGCAGGCACCAGAGAGCTGCTCCTCCATGCTGCGCACGACGGCCTCGGGCAGTTGCTCCCGGTAGGGTCCGACCACGCGCTCCCGGTACGCTGCGGCAGCCTTTTCCGGATCGATATTGAGCGCGTGCAAACCCTCGACACCCTGAACCGGGCGCGGAGTGTCGTCCAAGTCGGTCTCTAGCACCTCGTCGATGTTGGAGGCCGGATCGGTGGAGATAAGCAGCACCCGCTTGCCCTGCTCTGCTAAGGCCAGCGCACTGGCGCAGGCCAGCGAGGTCTTGCCCACTCCTCCCTTACCGGTGAAGAAGAGATTGCGCGTGGCGTTGTCGAGAAAGCTCATCGGTGAACCCCGTGGAGATGCGAAGAGAGAGAAGCCGCAGACGCGCCCTGTTCAGTCGCAGGGCACTTTGGACCTCTAGCAGCAGCCGCTGCCGTGCCGCTTTTCGGCACCGTCGCCACAGCAACCGCCGGAGTCGTCCCCGCTCGAAGAGGGGGACACACCCACCCAGCTGGCCAGCGCCTCGCGATCCGGATAGCTGCCCTGACTCATCACCTCGCCATCCACTAGGAAGACCGGCAGGGCGTCCTCGCCCCGACGTTCGAGGATGGCCTTGATGGTGGCGTTCTCCACGAAGGCGCCAGGCTGCTGGGAGAGGTTGTAGCGGGTCACCGCCACCCCCTGGTTCTTCAGCCAATCCAGGTCAGCGGCCAGCCTCGAGAGCTTCGGATCGACGCTGGGGCCGCAGACGCCGGTACTGCAACATTGCGGGGGGTCATACACAGTCAGTTCGGTCATGTCGGAATCCTGTCATCATCAAGTGGTGGGCGATTGGGCATGCCGTCGAGACGGCGCTGAGCCGCCCGCCAAGAGTGGTGAGTGGCGGCGGCCTCAATGACCCGGTGTACCCAATCGGGCAGATCGTCGGCCAGCCGGTAGTGCACCCACTGCCCCTGCCGCTCGTCCACCAGCAAACCGGCGGTACGCAGCTGCGCGAGATGGCGGGAGATCTTAGGCTGGGACAGATCAAGGGCGTGGGTCAGCTCGCAGACACACAGGCGACCTTCGCTGTGCAGCAGCAGCACGCTCTGCAGCCGCGTAGTGTCCGCCAGCAGGCGGAAGAGTCTCTCAGGTACGATGTCCATGGGCATACTATACGCATATCCGTATATGCGCGTAAGCGTATTAGGTGATCAGCACGGAATCTGCGACCCCCGATAGGTCGAGGGTGCTGGTGTCGGCCTTCACTAGCCAGCGATTGACGATGATACCGAGAAGAGAATGATCGCCAATGCACGGTCGATGAACCTGTCGAAGAGCAAATGGATGGCCAATGTAATCCGGGAAAAATTAGTCGACGACTGGCCGACTGGCCAGACACGGTGCGGGAGTTGCCCGGAAGCTGGGCGGACTTCCCCTCACTAAAGGAGTTGCGCACAGGTGCTGATGCCGACTCGGAGCGCGAAGCGCGCTAATGCTTTAATTAACGGCGTTCCGTTGCCGCTCTTACGCCCTGACGCTCAGGCTCTTGTCTTTCCAGAAGACGGCACTCTGCTCAAGCCGCTGCCATACCTCGGTGAAGTGGCGCAGCTGGATCTCGGCCTGTGCCGCTTGCCAACCGATAACGATGCCGCCGGCGCAGGCCAGCATCTCGGGCGCCGGCTGTGCGGGTGACCGGCGACGGCGAGCGCCCTTTGACGGTGCCGATTTGACACCGGCAGCGGCCCCTTCTGCGGCCTGCCCCGACGTTGCTGAGTCGACGCCTTGATGCGGACCCGGCTGGAGAGCCTGCTGTTGCAGCTCCCAGACGAGTTGTCGTCCGACAGCCGCATCGTTGTAGACCCCAAGGCAATCCTGGAGCGCTTTGACCTCTTTAAGATAGCGCCCCGTTGCTTGGCGGCGAAACAGTGGAGCGAAAAACTCTACTGCATAGCGCAACTTTTTGCCGCGGATGCGAAGTTCGTGGAGCTGTTGATCGTTCAGCTCCGCGCTCCGCCGACCGAGCTTGCGCAGCTTGCGCCGGCGCCCTTTGAGCTGTTTGACGGCAAAGGGAGCAATCGGCTGTAGCCGCGGGTCGTGCGGCTCCGCGCGCCAAAAGCTATCGTCCGGCAGCGTCTCAAGGCGCGTCATCAGAGTGCGGTAGCGCTCGCCGCGCAGTGCTGCATGCGCTTGCGAGTAGGCGTGGCGTTGATAGTCGTGGGCTGCCGCCGCGATCGGCTCTAAGGAGATATGGGGGCCGACCCACTCGCGGATAGGGGGCAGCGTCTCATGCAGAAAGACATCGGCATCACGCGCCGGCCCGAGCGCTTGCTGCAGCCAGCGCAGTTCGGTACGAAGCCACTCATACGGCTCGGAAGCAATCACCTCGCTGAAGGTGTTGAGCAGGGCACGCAGGCGGCGAACCCCGACGCGCAGCTGATGAACGCCCTCCGGATCGGTTCCGACCAACGCGGGCGCTTCGTTGCTGCGAATTTGCCAGCGGCAGTCCTCAAGCAGGCGGGCACAGGCGCTTGCAACGGTGTCGTCTTTGCGCAGACTCGAAGGTGGGGCCTTCTGCGGACGCGCTTCAGTTGCCGTGGTTGCCGTGGTTGCCTGATTCGCAGTGGCTTCGGCCGGCGTGGCTTTAACCATTGATCGTCATCTCCGGGACACATTGACGTCATCACTCTGTCACAAAGGATAGCGCCGAAAACTAGCTCCGTGTACAACGAGCCCTACGGTGCAACAAAAAATTCACGGGGCTGTAATATTTTGCCTCGACCGGCGCCCTTGCTCCTTCAGGAGAACTCGAAAAATCCCGTTCTCGACTGATTAGGTGAGTCGCGACTGCAGGCGAGGCGCGACTGTCATCGAGCTGTGATCGGCGAATCATCGCCCTGTCACGGGGGGGACGCATCCTTCGTGGCATGGAACCGTCTATCTCTGCGAGTCTTGACCCAACGGCGCTGCGCCGCATTGCGATCGTCAGCGAGACTTTCGCACCCGAGGCGAATGGGGTTGCGACGACGCTGCGCCACCTAACCGCTGAGCTGCAACGCATGGGCGTTGCGGTCGATCTGGTGCTGCCGACCCATCCCGCGCGCGCACATTGGGGTCCGGCTAGGGGCTCGGCGTGCGCCCCCCCTCTTCAAGGAATCGAAGGGCAACCCCAGCGCGCCGTTTCGTTGCGCGGTGGTAGCGCGCCCGTCGGCGAGGTGCGACTGGAGCCGGTCACCGGAGTGCCCTTGCCCAGCTACCGGGACGTCCGCATCGGTCTAGTCACCACTCGGCGGCTGCGGAAGTTGTGGCGGCAGCATCGCCCGGATGCGCTCTACATCGCGACCGAGGGGCCGCTCGGGCGTGCTGCCTTGAAGGCCGCCGAGCAGCTCGGGATCGCGGCCGTTACCGGCTTCCATACCCGCTTTGATACCTACATTGCCCACTACCTCTCGGCGCGGCTGCAGCCTCTGGCGCAGTCGGTGTTGCGCCGTTTCCATAACCGCGCCGCCAAGACCTTGGTCCCCGATGCGGCACTGGCGCAGCAGCTCGCACACGCGGGCTATCGCCACGTCGCCCTGATGCGCCGCGGTGTCGATACCACGCTGTTCGATCCGCAGCGCCGCTGTCGCGAATTGCGCACGCATTGGGGCGCTGCCCCGCAGACGCCGGTGCTGCTCTACACCGGACGGATCGCCGCAGAGAAGAATCTTGCGCTGCTGGCGCGCGCCTTTGAACGGGTACGTGCCCACTGTCCGCAAGCGCGGTGTGTCGTCGTCGGCGAGGGGCCGTGGCGACATGAACTCAAGCGCCTGGCACCGGCGATCCACTTTGCCGGCAATCGTTATGGGGACGACCTGGCCCGCCACTACGCCTCGGCCGATCTCTTTCTCTTTCCAAGCCTGAGCGAGACCTTCGGCAACGTCACGCTGGAGGCCATGGCCAGCGGTCTACCCGTCGTCGCTTTCGACTATGCCGCGGCCGCCTCCTACGTCGAGGATGGCAACCACGGCTTTTTGGCCCCTTGGGGCGCTGAAGCGGAGTGGGTCACAGCGGCGACGACTTTGGCACAGCTGCCGACGGCACAACGGCGAGCGATGGGGCTGCAGGCGCGCGCCGCAGTCGCCGAATTGGCATGGCAGCAAATTGCCGTGCGGTTTGCATCGATCCTGGCGGAGGCGATGGGTGCCCCGCCGCAACACGACGGGGCCGGACGCCCGCCGCTGGCGCCTCGTGGTGCCCAGGCGCGAGGGTCCAGGTCCAGTGCTGAACCCAATGCGAAGGAGGAGATCCCATGCAACGAGCGTTGAATCGTGTTCAGCAGTGGGAGGTGCAGGTCTGTCTGCTGCTTGCGCATTGTTCGCGGCTGCCGCAACTGCGCGAACTCTTCGTCTTGGCCAGCCGTCTCGGCGATGGCGCGCTCTGGTACGCCTTGATGGCCGCGCTGCTGATGACCTACGGGCAGGCGGCGTGGCCGGCCGTTTTGCATATGGCCGTAACGGCAGTGGTCGGCGTCTTGCTCTACTGGGCGATCAAGCGCAACACCCGGCGCCCGCGGCCCTTCGAGGCTGAGGCCAAACTGCAACCGCTAGCGCCGACCCTCGATCGCTACAGCTTTCCATCAGGACATACTCTGCATGCGGTGTCGCTGACCATGATCGCAGTGGCCTATTACCCGGTGATGGCGGCGTGGCTGATTCCGGTTGCGGCATTGATCGCCGCCTCGCGCGTCGTACTGGGGCTCCACTATCCGACCGACGTGCTCGCCGGAGCCCTCCTCGGTGCGCTGTTGGGCTATGGCGGTTTGGCGCTGATGGGCTTCTGAGCGCGGCGTGCGTAATTGGCGCGAGCAGGACGTCAAGAGAGGGAACGACTGGCGATGAGTCGCGGGGGGAAGAAGAGCGTAAACGTCGAGCCTTGATTCGGTTCGCTGCGGATATGCAATTGGCCTCCGTGACGCTGCATTACGTGTTTGACGATCGCCAACCCGAGGCCGGTGCCGCCGGTGGCGTTGGAGCGCCCCTTGTCGACACGGTAGAAGCGTTCGGTCAGGCGCGGGATGTGCTCGCGCGGGATCCCGATCCCGGTGTCGATCACTTGTCCATAGGCGCCTCTGGCATCGGAGTACCAGCGCACCTCAATCGCCCCGCCATCCGGGGTATAGCGCACCGCGTTGGAGAGCAGATTAGAGAAGGCGCTGCGCAGCTCTTTTTCAGCACCGAAGATCGTCAAACCCGGCTCGGCGGTGAGTTCAACGTGGTGTCCCCGGTCGCCGGAGAGCGTACGCGTCTCGGCGCAGAGCGCGTTGAGCATCTCGCCGATATCGACCGGGTGCTGCTCGGCGCTTGGCGCGGCCGTCTCCAAGCGTGAGAGCATCAGTAGATCTTGTACCAGGGTCTCCATGCGCCGCGACTGATCGCGCAGCAGCTGGATCGACGGAGCCCACTCCGGATGATCGACGGCCAACTCGTCGGCCATCTCCTCGGCGACCCCATAGATCACCGTCAGCGGCGTCTTCAGCTCGTGCGAGACGTTGGCCACAAAGTCGCGGCGCACCGTCTCTAAGCGCTCGGTGCGCGTTGTGTCACGGGCAATCAGAAGGCGCTGATCGCGCCCGTAGGGAATCAGCCGAACCTCCAGCAAGACCCCCGGCTGTGCCGGCGAGGGCAGCGTCAACGGCTCCCGTCCGCCACCTGCAGCCACCCACTCGGCCAAGGCCGATCTACGAATCAGACTGGTGATGTACTGGCGCTCATCCTCGGGCCAACGCAACCCGAGCAAGCGCCGGGCAGCGTCGTTCCACCACACGACCCGATCGCCGCGTTGCAGCACCACGGTGGCATCGGGCAGCGCCTTGGCCGACTCCCGATACTGACGAATGACCCGCTGCAGCCGTACGCGCCGCTCGCGCTGGCGGCGCTGACGACGACTGAGCGCATGGAAGGTCTCTCCCCAGACTCCCCACGACAACGGCGGCTCGATCCGTCGATCGCGACGCGCCCAGCGCTCCAGCCGCGCCAACTGCCACAGGTTCCAGGCGCCATTCAGCGCCAGGAGCAGCGCTGCGATCTCGAGCCACCAGCCGGTCGCTAGGGCAACGACAACAGCAACGCCGCCGACCAGCGCCACTCGACCCCAGAAGGCCGTCCACGGGTTATAACGCATGACTCACCACTACTACCGAACGCATTGGCTCGTGCATTCTCCCGTCGGCACATCCTGTGTCCGCATCCAGCCCCCTCTATTCCCCCCCGCCTCCATTAGGCCCGTTCAGAGAAGCGATAACCGGCGCCGCGCACCGTCTGCACCAGCCGGTCGTGTCCCGTCTCGGCGAGTATTTTACGCAGCCTACGGATATGAACATCGACCGTGCGCTCTTCGACGTAGACGTTGGCGCCCCAGACATGATCGAGCAGCTGCGTGCGCGTAAAGACTCGGTCGCGGTGGGTCATAAAGAAGCGCAGCAGGCGAAACTCAGTCGGCCCGATGGCCAGCGTCTGACCTTCGACACTTACGCGGTGGCTGACTGGATCGAGCACCAGGCCGTCGACCTCCACCGGCTCGTCACTGATCTCCGGCGCTGTGCGCCGCAGCACCGCCTTAATACGCGCTTTCAGCTCGCGTGGCGAGAAGGGCTTGGTGACGTAGTCATCGGCACCGCTCTCCAGCCCCTGCACCTTGTCTTCTTCCTCGCTGCGCGCGGTAAGTAAGATAATCGGAATCGCGCGTGTCTGCTCGCTCTCCTTGAGTTGCCGCGCCCACTCGACCCCGCTCACCCGCGGGAGCATCCAGTCGAGCAAAATCAGATCGGGATGCTCGCGCTTAAGCAGTTCCGCTGCCTGCATCGCATCGCAAGCAACCGTCGTCACGACCCCCTCCCGACCCAGCGTACTGAGCAACAACTCGCGAACCGCCGCATCGTCCTCGACGACCAGAATCTTGCCACTCATTGTCATCGTCACCCTCTCGCCTACAGTCTACCCACAGTGGGCCTCGGCAGTACCCCGCGCTGATCCCGCCTAGTAATAAGGCAAACGGGTGACAGCCGTGTGACATGCGCGGCTTCCATCGTTGCGCCCGATCAGTGCGCCCAGGCGTGTAGATCCTCACCCGGGATCACGAAGACGCCGTGGCCGCCGCGCTCAAACTCCACCCAGACCGCCGGCAGACCGGGGAAGGCCGCTTGCAACGCGCGTTCACTGTCGCCGACCTCAATGACTAAAAGGCCATCATGGCTTAAGCGCCGTGGCGCCTCGGCGAGCAATCGCCGGACCACGTCGAGACCATCGGCGCCAGCGGCAAGCGCAGCGTGCGGCTCATGGTGGTACTCAGGCGGCAACGCCGCCATCGCCGCGGCATCGACGTAGGGCGGATTGCTGACGATCAGTTGATAGGCCGCTCCCTCCGGAACGGCCTCGAAGAGATCAGAGCAGATAAGATCTACCCGTTGCTGCAGGCCGTGGCGGTGGCGATTGAGGGCGGCAACCTCAAGCGCTGCACTGCAGTTATCAACGGCATCAATATGCGCCTCAGGAAAGGCGTAGGCGCAAGCGATCGCGATGCACCCCGACCCGGTGCCGATCTCCAGAATCCGCTCAACGGCAGCGGGCTCAAGCCACGGCCCAAACCCCGCTTCGATCAGTTCTGCGATCGGCGAGCGGGGGATCAAAACCCGCCGATCGACATGGAAAGGCAGGCCGGCGAAGTGAATCTCGCCAGTCAGATAGGGCAACGGAATCCGCTCCTCGATACGCCGACGCACCAGCGCCATGACGGCGATACGTTCACGGCGCGTCAGACGGGAGCCCCAGTAGAGATCAGGCAGCTCGGGAGGCAAGCTGAGGGCGTGCAACGCCAACGCAGCGGCCTCATCTATGGCGTTATCGGTGCCATGGCCAAAGTGCAATCCGGCCTCATTGAAGCGACTGGCGGCAAACCGAACGATATCGCGCAGCGTTACGATCCCAGCGGGGGGCTGATCAACCGGCTCGTGCACCGTAGCCTCCTCTTCCTCTGTTGTTGTTACCATTCAGCCCCGGTCGCCCGCAACACACCAACCACCCGTAAATCAAGCGGACAGCAGGATCTCCGTGGGAGGGAGCATGAACACTTACCTGTTGTTGAGCTTAATTCGTTGAGTTAAAGAAACCGGAACCATCATCCGGGTGCGACCCTATAGAGCCCCCACCCCAGTGGCGCTGTGCAGGAAGGCCCCGGTAAGATGGAGGCCGACCTTAACCTGAACACGCAGTCGTCGAAGGCTCCTATGACGCGCAAACGGGCCCGCATCTTACTATGGACGGCGTTGGCAGTCGCAGCGGTCGTTGCGGCGCTCGCCAGCTTGTGGCTGGTGATCTACACCATCGGCGCCCCCGCTTCGCCGCCGGAGATTCGCGGCACCTACCTTGAGGAGGGGCGCCCGATTGCCGATTTCGAACTCACCGATCATGACGGTAGGCCCTTCACTCCGGAGCGCCTGAGCGGTCAATGGTCGCTGCTAACCTTTGGCTACACCGGCTGTACCGACGCCACCCCCGAGATGCTTGAGCTGCTCACCTTCACCCATCGCCTACTGGAGGAGACCCGTGTGGCGAGGCGGCTGCAGTTGGTACTGATCAGTGTCGATAGTCAGCACGATACGCCGCCACGGCTCGCCGACTACGCACCCCGCTTTCACGACGAGCTGATCGCCCTGACCGGGGAACCCGAGCAGATCTCAACCCTAGCGCAAAGCCTCGGCATCCGCTATACCCCGATCGATGGCAATGGCGCCCCAGCCTACCGTATTGAACCCGTAGCCACCGTGCTGCTGATCGACCCACGCGGGCGCCTGTTGGCTCTCTTTCGTCCGCCACACCACCCGCAGCTGCTTGCCGAGGACCTCTATGAGTTGGCGCAATATCACCGTCGGCAGCAGTGGATCGAACGGCTCGCACCACCTTAGACCAGACCAGACTCCATGACCACCACACCCACGCCACCCCGCATCGGTGCCTCCGAACCGGCAGCGAGCCTCTTCGACCACCTGCGCGCAGCGGGCCACCGTCTGATGCCGACCCATGCGCTCTCGCGCCTGACCTACCACGTCGCACGCGCCCGCGCGCCCTGGTTCAAAGACCGGCTCAACCGCTTCTTTGCCGAGCGCTACGCGCTCGATCTTACCCAGTCCGAACTCGACGACCCGTGCGCCTACTCTTCGCTCAATGCCCTCTTTACCCGCGCCCTACGACCCGGCGCCCGGCCGTTACCGGACGACCCCACGGCGATCATCAGCCCATGTGATGGCACCATCAGCGCCATCGGCACCCTATCCGCGGGGCGGATGATTCAGGCGAAGGGGATCGACTATGCCGCTAGCGAGCTGCTCGGCGCCCTCTACGATGAGTGCTTTGCGGACGGCCACTTCGCCACCATCTACCTCTCGCCGCACGACTACCATCGTTTTCACGCCCCGATCGGCGGGCGGCTGCGCTGCACCCAGCAGATCCCCGGGCGCCTGCTCACGGTGGCACCGCCGGCGGTGCGCTCCATCCGCGGCCTCTTTTTGCGCAACGAACGCTTGGTGACGCGCTGGCAGACCGCGCTCGGCCCCGTCGCCCTAGTCGCCGTCGGTGCGGTCAATGTCGGCTCCATCACCACGGTGTGGTCCGAAGAGGGCACTCCTCTCCCCCGCGGGCAGCTCCGCCACTACGGCGAAAACGGCCCAGCTTTCGAACGCGGTGCTGAGATCGGCCGCTTCAACCTCGGCTCCACGATCATCGTCCTCTTCCCTGCCGGATCGATCACATGGACAGATGGGCTCAACAGTGGAGACCGGATTCGGATGGGCGAGTGGCTCGGCACCCACCCGGGTGGCACTGCCTGATGCAGCGGGCGCTGGGCGAAGGCGCTAGGAGGCCGTCGCGGAGCTCGCTTCATCCCCATCGGCTGACGCATTGCGGTAGTGGACCAACTTCCAGTAGCCAAAGAGGTTGGTCGGATAGACCCCGATGCGGTGGAAGTCGGGCCGCTCAGGCAAGGCGCTGAGCTCCATATCGGGGCGAAAACCGAGCAGTTTAGAGAGCGGTTTGAGGGTTTGTTCGAATTTACGCAGCAACCGATGCTCCGAAGCGAAGTGGTTGACGATAAAGATCTCCCCGCCGGGGCGACAGACGCGCTGAACCTCGGTGATAAAACGGTCCGGGTTCGGTACGACGGAGGCCACATACATGGCCACGACGACATCGAAGCTGTCATCCTCCAATTCCAACGCCTCGGCGTCCATCTCGTAGAGTCCCTCGACAAACTCCAAGCCATGCTCGGCGACCCGCCGCCGTGCAATATCGAGCATATCCGGGCTAACATCGACGCCGACGACCGTGACATCGGGGCGATAGTCCGGCAGCGAGATGCCAGTCCCGACTCCGACCTCAAGGATACGTCGCCCCGGCCGCTCGTTCAGATACTGCATGGTCAGCTTGCGCCCCGGCGCAAAAACAGGGCCAAAGACCCGATCGTAGTAACGCGCATAACGCCGATAGGCACTGCGGATCGACGACAGATCCATTCCTCTCTCCCTTAATCCACCCACAAGACCACTCGCTCACCGGCGAATGGGCACGTGATATCAAACGGCCTACTGCGGTTGCGACACCCTACTGAGCCGTTGCGCGCAGCGCCTCAGCGAAGGCCTCAACCGCGCGGTCAAGCTCTTCGCGCTGAATGATCAGCGGCGGCAGCCAACGGACGATCTGACCCTGCGGGCCGCAGCGAATCATGATCACCCCCCGCTCCTCCATCGCCCGCAGCACCCGGGCCGCGCGCTCACCGTCCGGCGCCCCAGCGGCATCGACGAGCTCAGTGCCGAGCATCAACCCACGTCCCTGCACACTGTGAATGGCCGGCTCCTCTTGCTGCAACGCTTCGAGTTGCGTGCGCAGGTGCGCCCCCTGAACGCGAGCATTCTCCACCAGGTTCTCTTCGTCGATGACCTCCAGGGTCGCGAGCGCAGCGGCACAGGCTACGGCATTCCCACCGTACGTCCCGCCCTGCGAACCGGGCCAACCGCGGCTCATCAGCTCTTCCGTCGCGCCGAAGGCCGAGAGCGGGAAGCCGCTCGCCAAGCCCTTCGCGGTGATGACGATATCGGGCTGAACTTCATCTTGCGCATGGGCCCAGAAGGTGCCGGTACGGCCGTAACCGCTCTGCACCTCATCGGCAATCAGCAGCATACCGTGTCGATCGGCGCGCTCCCGCAACCCCTGCAGGAAGCGCCGTCCGGCCGGGATGTAGCCAGACTCCCCCTGCACCGGCTCGACAAAGAAGGCCGCCGACTCGGCCGGCAACGACTGTGTAGCCAGGATATGATCGAGCTCGCGCAGACAGAAATCGACTGCGGCCTCTTCGCTCCAGCCGTAGCGCACGGCGTTCGGGAAGGGGGCCACCACCACGCCGCCCATCATCGGTTGGACGCCGGCGCGCAGCCCAACGCTCGAGGTCGTCATCGACAACGAGCCCATGGTGCGGCCGTGGAAACCGCCTTGAAAGACGATCATATTCGGTCGTCCAGTCGCCTGCCGGGCTAACCGCAACGCCGCCTCACAGGCCTCGGTACCGGCGTTGGAGAAGAAGAGACGATCGATCGGCCCCGGCATCCGCTCACCGAGGCGCTCGGCCAACTTGAGCAGGCCCGGGTGGCGAACGATGGCGTACTGCCCGTGAATCAAGCTTGCGACTTGGCGCTGCGCGGCCTCGACCACCTTCGGGTGGCAGTGACCGGTCGCCGTCACCCCGATCCCGGAGGTCATATCGAGGTAGCGGGTGCCGTCGCTGCCGATGAGATAGGCCCCCTCGCCCCGCTCGGCGACCACTCCGCTCGAGGTCTTAAGCAGCGGTGAGAGCTGCCCCTGCCCGGTGCTGCGCTGTGCACTGTTCATAGCTCTAACTCCTTCAACAGGGCGCGGCGCACCCCGGTTGGTTTATGACTGCTCGATCTGCTCAGCTGGCGCGGGAGCCGGCGCGCTACGGCTCGGCAACTCTCTAAGGTCGATCCCCGCACCCAACTCCGGGGTCGCCACCTCGGCTCCCTCGGCGCGCAGCGCTTCGGCCAAATCGTCCATGCCGCCGGCCTCGCCATGGACCAGCGCAACCTGCGGGCGTGTCTTGAAGGCCTGATACCAGGCGATCAGCTCGCTGCGCCCGGCGTGGGCTGAGAGACCACCAACGGTGTGCACTTTGGCGCCGACGCGAACGCTCTCACCCCATAGCGTCAACTCACGCGCACCGTCGACCAGGGCGCGCCCCGGTGTCCCCTGCGCCTGGAAACCGACGATGATGACGTGGCTGGTGCTGCGCCACAGGTTGTGCTTAAAGTGGTGGCGAATCCGCCCGCCATTGCACATCCCCGAGCCAGCGATGATCAACGCCCCGCTGCTGACCCGATTGATGGCCATGGAGTCCTCGGCGTGGGGGGTCAAGCGTAGATTCGGCAAATGAAAGGGGCTATTGCTGGGATCGGCGTAGAACTCGCTCGTCTCTTGATCGTAGAGGTGCTCATAGCGGGAGTAGACGTCGGTGGCATTGATCGCCATGGGGCTATCGAGAAAGACCGTCCACTCGTGCAGCCCCCACTCGCGGTAGAACTTGGCCAGGACGTAGAGCAGTTCCTGGGTGCGCCCGACTGCGAAGGCCGGCACCATAATGTTGCCGCGCGCTGCGCGTGCGCTACTGATGATCTCGCCAAGCTCCTCCCAAGTCTCCTCCCAGCTCCGGTGCTCGCGGTTGCCGTAGGTGCTCTCCATGACCACCAGATCGGCCTCGGTCGGACGCACTGGGTCTTGCAGGATCGGCGTATCGTCGCGCCCAATATCGCCGCTAAAGACGACCTTACGCCGCTCATCGCCCTCCTCAAGCCACAGCTCGACGATTGCCGAACCGAGGATGTGGCCGGCGTCCTGCAGCCGGGCAACGATCCCCGGTGCGACTTGCCACGGTGCGTCGTAGTCGCAGCCGATGAAGAGTTCGACCGCCGCCTCGGCATCGGCCACGGTGTAGACAGGATCAACCGGCTCCTCGTGACGCCGCTGACGTTTTTTGCTCTCAATCGCTGCATCGCGCTCCGCCAGATAGGCCGAGTCACGCAGCAAGATATCGCACAACTCGACGCTGGCCTTGTGGGTGTAGACCGGGCCACGGTAGCCGACCTGTGCCAACAGCGGCAAGCGCCCAGAGTGATCGAGGTGGGCGTGGGTCAGGATGACCGCATCAATGGCGTCCGGATCGAAAGGGAAGGCGTCACGATTGCGCACCTCTTGGCTCTTACCGCCCTGGATCATGCCGCAGTCGACCAGAATCTGTCGCCCGGCGCAGCGGACCAAAAAACAGGAGCCGGTCACCTGCCGGGCCGCCCCTAGGAACTCCACGCGCATCGCGCCTCCTTTATTCATCGGGCCTCACGGAGCCTCATCGCAGCAGTTTCATCTCACCCACCTCAACTCTATTGGCACTCGCTGAGCCGCTGCGCAATAGCGGCACCGACTTTCGAGCAGGCACGTCCCGCCATCCCGTGCTCGGCCAAGTCAGCAGCCACCACCTCGCGCAGGGCTGCAGCCGCGCGCGCAGCGGCGGCATCACGCTGGCCCAGCCACTCCAGCATCGCTGCCGCAGTGAGTAGCATAGCCGCCGGATGGGCCTGATCGCGACCGGCGATATCCGGGGCACTGCCGTGAGTCGGCTCAAAGAGCGGTGGGACCGCCGGATCACTCGGGTTAAGGTTCGCCGATGGCGCCACGCCCATACCGCCGGCGAGAACCGCAGCCAAATCGGTGAGGATATCGCCGTGCAGGTTGCTCGCCACGATCACATCGAAGATCCACGGCTGTGTGACCATCTTCATGCAGCAGGCATCGACCAGCTCGTGGTGTGTCGCGATATCGCGATACTCGCTCGCCACTTCGGCGAAGACCTCGGTCCACAGTTCACCGGCGTAGCGCACCGCATTGCGTTTGGTCACCACGCAGACCGCCGCTTCGGCCTCGGCACCCGCACCGAACGGGAAGGTCTTGGCCACGCGCAGCCCCTGACGCCGCTCAGCGGCGCGCGCCCGCGCGCGTTCGAAGGCGTGGCGAATGATGCGCTCAGTAGCAGCGCGGGTAAAGACCTCGAGCTGGGTCGCCGTCTCCCGCGCGCTGCCACGCGCTAACCGCCCGCCTTGATCGACGTACTCTCCCTCGCTATTTTCGCGAATGACCAAAAGGTCAGTCTGCGCAACCCGTGGGTCGGCAAGATACTGCGGCGCACCGGCCATCGGCACGGCCGGGCGCTCACAGGCCCACAGATCGAGCCCCTTACGCATCGCCAACAGTGGCTCTAAGGAGACACCATCGGGCAGCCGGTAGCGCTGTGGGTGGCTAACCGGCCCTGGATCGCCGAGCGCCCCGAGCAGCAAGGCGTCGTAGCCGCTCAGCTGCTGTTGCCAGTCACTCGGCATCATCGCACCGTGCGCCTCGTGCCAGGCGTGTGACGGCCACGGCAGTTCGGTCAGTGCCAGCGCCACCGCCCCGGAGGCGTGCAGCGCCTCCAGGGCCTGCCGAGTCGCTGCAACGACCTCGGGGCCGATGCCGTCCCCTGGCATGACCGCGATGCGCCAGGAGCGCCCCACATCGTCAGGGGAGGAGGTGTTTGACGGCATCCCGCTCCTCGCGCAGTTCGGCGGCGGTACGATCCATACGCTCACGACTGAATGCATCGATCGTTAAGCCAGTGACGATCTGATAGTCGCCTCCGCTGCAGGTTGTCGGGAAGGAGTAGATCAGCCCCGGCTCGATGTCGTAGCTGCCATCGGAGGGGACCGCCATGCTTGTCCAGTCGTCGGCCGGTGTACCGAGCGCCCAGTCACGAATGTGATCGATCGCAGCACCCGCAGCCGAGGCCGCGCTTGAGGCCCCGCGCGCCTGGATGATCGCCGCTCCACGCTGCTGCACGGTCGGGATAAAGTCGCTCTCAATCCACGCGGCATCGACCTTCTCTCGCGCCGGCTCACCGGCAACTAAGCAGTGGCTGAGATCGGGATACTGGGTCGCGGAGTGGTTGCCCCAAACGGCCAGCTTGCGAATATCACGGCTATGCACCCCGACCTTCATGGCCAACTGCGCCAGTGCCCGATTGTGGTCGAGCCGCGTCATTGCGGTGAAGGCGCGCGGGTCGAGATCGGGCGCGTTCTGTTGGGTGATTAAGGCGTTGGTGTTGGCAGGATTGCCGACCGCCAGCACCTTCACGCTGCGTCGTGCGACCCGATTCAGCGCCTGACCCTGAGCAGAGAAGATCGCTGCATTGGCCTCGAGCAAATCCTTGCGCTCCATCCCGGGACCACGTGGCTTCGCACCGACGAGCAAGACGTAGTCGGCATCGGCGAAAGCCTCATCAGCCTGTGCTGTGGCGTGGATCTCGGCGAGCAGCGGGAAGGCACAGTCGTTGAGCTCCATAACGACGCCCTTCAAGGCATCCTGCGCCTCCGGGATCTCAAGCAGCTGCAAGATAACCGGCTGATCCTTGCCAAGCATCTCCCCTGCAGCGATACGAAACAGTAAGCTATAGCCGATCTGCCCGGCTGCTCCGGTGACTGCTACACGCACGGGTGCCTTCATAGTCCTCTCCTGTCAGTCGATTGGCGAATCGCCCTGGCGGCGGTTCGCTCCGTTCGTTCCGCACTGGCCGTCTCCCCCCTTTCGCCGTACGCGCGCTCAAGCGCTTTACACGGGTCAGGGGAAGAACGCTCCGAACACCCTCTAACGGTGCCGCGGTGCCCAATTGTAGCAAACCCGCTGCGGCATAAGCCCCGACGCCCCATCCCCAGCTCCGCTCGTGAGCATGCTGGAATTGAAAGCACAGCGACTACCCAGTGCCGCCCTCTCCGCGCTCCTCGCTCGCCTCACTCTTGCCACCTGCGCCTATCGCCGCGCCCCAACAAAAGCGAACCCCCGGGCCGACCCCGAGACGCTCAGCCGCTGAAGCACTATTCGCAGCGATCTCAACCAAGCCCATCGAGTTGCGATACCAAAAGAGCGCCCCAGGTGGAACGTCGGCGAATGTGCGCGCCGCGCGGATCGGCTGTTCGCCGATGCAGAGCTCTCTCCCCGCCGGCACGGTCTCAGCGCGGCGCCCGGTCATCAGGTTGCCGAAGCCGTCAATGTAGATCACTTCATCGAGATCAACCGGCCAGTCGTAACCGGTCAACTGCTCAGCGGCCACCGTCGGCCACGCCGGCTCATACTCATCAGCATCACCACCGGCGCTGTCGACCGCTGCACTCGCAAGTGCGAGTGTTGAGGCTATCTCGGCGAAGAGATCACGCCCGTGGAAGGTTGCCGACGCTTCTGGGCCAGGCTCTGGCAATCGATAGCAAGCAACGCTACGGCCTCGCGCATGGTGGCGGATCGCCATGGCCAACAATCCGTTATCTGGGCCTACCAACCAGCGACTGCCGAGAGAGACCGCAAGACCGGAACGTACACTACCGACCCCGGGGTCGACGACCGCCAAAACCACCGCTTGATGGGGCAGATAGGGGAGCGAGGCACTGAGCAGATAGGCCGCACGGCGCGGATTACAGCGCGGCGCATCGTGCATTAAATCGATGACGGTCAGGGCGGGTGAAGCGGACCAGAGGCGAGATCTGAGCTGACCAACGTACGGCCCGGAGAGCCGATAGTCGGTATAGAGAATGATGGGGGGAGCATCAGCGCCACCCACGATCCCGGCCCAGTGGCCAGAGTCGTGGGCGGCGTGCATGAGCGTGTTACGTCCGCGCGGCCTCTCCGGCACTTGCGATTTCCGCCTGCTCTTCGACCGTAGCCGGCCGGTTCACAGCCTCGCGCCCGACCAGTTGAACGATCGCCATTGGCGCCCCATCGCCCTTACGGTAGCCGCAACGAAGAATGCGCATATAGCCACCCGGACGGCTCCGGTAAGCCGGCCCCAGATCGGTGAACAGCTTGGTGACCATCTCTTTATCACGCAGCCGTGCAAAGGCGAGTCGGCGATTGGCAGTGCTGTCCGCTTTCGCCATAGTAATCAGCGGTTCGGCTACACGCCGCAGCTCTTTCGCCTTCGGCACGGTGGTGCGAATCTCCTCCTCGCGGAAGAGGGCTGCGGCCATATTCTTGAACATGGCCCGCCGGTGCGCAGGCTTACGGTTCAGATGTCTTCCAGCTTTACGATGTCGCATGGCTTAAAATCCCTTGTTCGCTGTTCAGCCGGCGATGCGTGCTCGGTCCCCGAGCGACGGCGGCGGCCAGTTATCCAGGCGCATGCCGAGCGACAGCCCGTGCGCGGCGAGCGTCTCTTTGATCTCGTTCAGCGATTTCTTGCCCAAATTGGGGGTCTTGAGCAACTCGACCTCACTGCGCTGAACCAGATCACCGACGAAGTGGATGCTTTCGGCCTTCAGACAGTTCGCCGAACGCACCGTGAGCTCGAGATCATCAATCGGGCGCAAAAGGATCGGATCGAGCTCTTGCTCCTGCTGCGGCTCCTCACTCTCGAGCATCCCGCCTTGCAAATCGACAAAGATCGACAGCTGATCACGCAGCAGGCTCGCGGCAAACTTGACCGCCTCCTCTGGCGTTACCACACCATTCGTCTCGATATCCAGGACCAACTTATCGAGGTCGGTGCGTTGCTCAACCCGGGCACTTTCGACCGCATACGCGACTCGGCGCACCGGACTGAAACTAGCATCGAGCGCCAAATGACCGATCGACCGGGTCTCCTCTTCCTCACGCGCCGTGACCGGCAAATAGCCACGACCGCGCTCAACCCGCAGCGATAGCTTGAAGTCGAGTTCCTGCGTCAACGTTGCGATGTGAAGATCGGGGTTTTGAATCTCGACCCCATGATCGATCGCGATATCAGCCGCAGTGACCACCCCTGGGCCACGCTTATGGAGTCGCAGGGTCACCGCATCCCGCTCGTGTAAACGAATCGCCAGCTCTTTGAGGTTGAGCAGGATATCGACCGTATCTTCGTGAACCCCCTCGATCGCCGTGTACTCGTGCTGCACGCCCTCAATCTCGACCTCAGTAATAGCCGTCCCAGGCATGGACGAGAGCAACAAACGCCGCAGTGCATTGCCAAGCGTATGCCCAAACCCACGCTCCAGCGGCTCAAGCACCACCTTGGCTCGGCACTCGGTCAGCGGCTCAATCTCAACCGAGCGCGGCTTGAGAAAATCTTTCAGGTAACCCTTCATCAACGACACCCTGCAGTTGCGGTGTTACTTCGAGTACAACTCGACGATCAGCGACTCGTTGATCTCCGGAGAGAGATCAGTGCGCTCGGGGCACTGCTTGAAGACGCCCTGCATCTTGTTCGTATCGACCTCGATCCACGGCATCCAGCCGCTCTGTGCAGCCAGCTCTAGGGCCGCCTGAATCCGCAGCTGCTTCTTCGCCTTCTCTTTTACCGCCACCTCATCGCCGGGCTTGACCTTGTAGGAGGGAATATTCACCACCCGACCATTGACGGTAATCGCACGGTGATTAACCAGCTGACGCGCCTCGGCACGCGTGCTGCCAAAGCCCATCCGGTAGACGACGTTATCGAGACGGCTCTCAAGCAGTTGCAGCAAGACCGAACCGGTCGCCCCACGACGCCGAGCAGCCTCCTTGTAGTAGTTGCGGAATTGCCGCTCCAGCACGCCGTACATGCGACGAACCTTCTGCTTCTCGCGCAGCTGCAAGCCGTAGTCGGACATCCGACCACCACGCCGCTGGCCGTGTTGCCCGGGCGGCTGTTCGAGCTTGCACTTTGAATCCAGCGACCGCACCCCGCTCTTGAGGAAGAGATCAGTCTTCTCGCGCCGCGCCAGCTTGCACTTTGGACCAATATATTTCGCCATGGCCAGCGTTTCCTCCCTTAGACCCGTCGCTTCTTCGGCGGGCGACAGCCGTTGTGCGGAATCGGTGAGACATCCGCAATGTTCGTAATGCGATAGCCGACCGCGTTCAACGCGCGGACCGCTGATTCACGCCCGGGGCCAGGCCCCTTAACGCGAACCTCAAGACTCTTCAGACCATAGTCCTGCGCAGCTCGGGCAGCGTGCTCAGAGGCCACCTGCGCCGCAAATGGCGTGCTCTTGCGCGAGCCTTTAAAACCGCTACCACCCGCGCTTGCCCAGGCCAGCGCGTTCCCCTGCCGATCGGTGATCGTAATCAGCGTGTTGTTGAAGGTCGCGTTGATATGCGCAACCCCGTCCGTCACCGTCCGCTTTACCTTCTTTTTGCCGCCACTGCGGCTCGCTGCCTTCGCCATAAGCCTCGGTTCCCATTCATGCTTCAGGCATCGCCCGCGCTAGTGTTAAGACGATACCGGAGTGCTCAGACCTCTCGATCAGCGGCTCGCCGGCCCACGCCGCGGCCCTTTTCGGGTGCGTGCGTTGGTCTGCGTCCGCTGTCCACGTACCGTAATCCCGCGCCGATGACGGATGCCTCGATAGCATCCAAGATCCATCAAACGCTTGATATCCATCGCCACCGAACGACGCAGATCGCCCTCGATCACGTAGTTACCCACCTCGCGGCGAAGCGCTTCAATCTCAGACTCACCGAGATCGCGAATCCGCTGATGTGCAGGGACGCCTGCCGCCTTACAAATATCCATCGCCCGCGTGCGCCCGATGCCGTAAATGGACATAAGTGCCACCCAGGCGTGTTTGTTTACCGGAATGTTGATGCCTGCGATTCGGGCCATGGGGCCTCTCTCCCGTGATTCGCGCTACCCTCTGCGCGGGCCGCTCGGTACCGACTTGATCGGTGCCAGTGCGCTGTCAGCCCACGTCAACTGAACTCGTGCAGTGGTCGCATCAGACGACGAGACACAGCCAGGCCGTGCCGTCTCTAGTCAACTCAACCCTGCCGCTGCTTATGTCGCGCCTCAGTACAAATCACCCGCACCGTGCCACGGCGCTTGATGATCTTGCAGTTGCGACAAATTCGTTTCACCGAAGCTCTAACCTTCATGATTATCCCGTCTCCACCTTACCCTGGGGAACGCCGAGCGGGCGGCGCAAAGACGGGGGAGGATACCAGCCTTCCCGCCTCGACGCCACCCCCTCAGGTTGTGGCTGACCGAGCGCCGCTCCCAAGTCGAGCGCCGCGGGGCATACTTCAGCGCAGCAGACCACCACCAGGGCGCTTGTGCCCCTTAAGATTGGCCTTCTTCATCAGTGGCTCGTACTGGTGAGAGACCAAGTGCGATTGCAACTGCGCCATAAAATCCATCACCACGATCACGCTGATCAGTAAGGCCGTACCACCAAAATAAAACGGTACATTCCAATACAGAATCAGGAATTCGGGCATCAAACAGACCGCGGTGATGTAGAGCGCGCCGACAAAGGTCAACCGCGTCATCACCTGATCAATGTAGCGCGCGGTCTGCTCTCCGGGGCGAATCCCTGGTATAAAGGCGCCCGAGCGCTTGAGATTGTCTGCCGTATCGCGCGAGTTAAAGACCAACGCGGTATAGAAAAAGCAGAAGAACATGATCGCCGCAGCGTAAAGAGCCACATAAACGGGCTGCCCTGGCGACAGCGTTGCCGCGATATCACCAATCAAACCGAAGCCCTCGGTTCCCCCAAACCACTGTCCGAGTGTCGCCGGGAAGAGGATGATGCTGGAGGCGAAGATCGGCGGAATAACGCCCGCCATGTTGAGCTTTAGTGGCAAATGACTCTGCTGTGCCGCGTACATCTTGCGCCCGTGCTGACGCTTCGCGTACTGCACGGTAATGCGCCGCTGTCCCCGTTCAACGAAGACAACGAACGCAGTCACTGCCGCAGCCATCGTCAACAGTGCCAGGACGGTCGCAGTACCCAACTCACCGGTCCGGTGCAGTTCCAGTGCTCCGCCCAAGGCGCTCGGCAGACCCGCGACGATTCCAGCGAAGATGATGATCGAGATGCCGTTGCCGATACCACGTTCGGTGATCTGCTCACCGAGCCACATCAAGAAGATCACGCCCGTCGCCAGGGTGATCGTCGAAATCATAACGAACATCGGCCCAGGATGGGCCGCAACCCCCTGCTGCTGCAGAGCGATACTGATGCCGAAGCCCTGGAAAGTCGCCAAGCCTAGGGTGCCGTAACGAGTATACTGAGTGATCTTGCGCCGTCCGCGCTCACCCTCTTTTTTCAACCGCTCCAGGGAGGGCACAACAGCGGCGAGCAACTGCATGATGATCGCCGCCGAGATATACGGCATCACCCCCAATGCAAAGATCGACAGGCGCTCCAACGCACCGCCGGCAAACATATTGAACATTTCGAGGATGGTGCCACGCTGCTGGTCAACCATCTGCCCGAGCGCTGCCGGATCGATCCCCGGGATTGTGATATGGGTGCCGATCCGATAGATGATTAGCGCCATGAGGACGAACAGCAACCGCTGCCGCACCTCCGTCAGCTTACCCATACCGCCTAGTGCAGCTGCTGCCCCGCCTGCGCGTGCCAACCTTAAGCCTCCTCGACCCGGCCACCGGCCGCTTCGATCGCCTCACGGGCGCCGCGAGTCACTTTCAACCCCCGGACCGTAACCGCTCGCTCGATCTTCCCCGAACCTATGACCTTGACGAATCGCATGTTTTTACGCACAACGCCTGCCTGACGGAGAGTATTCAAGTCGACGGTCTCACCCTCAACTCGAGCAATCTCATGCAAACGCACCTCGGCAGTCCAGAGGCCCTTCTGCGAGCGGAAGCCATACTTCGGCACACGGCGCTGCAGCGGCATCTGACCGCCCTCAAAGCCGACCTTGTGGAAGCCCCCCGAACGGCTGCGCTGCCCCTTATGGCCACGGCCTGCGGTCTTGCCATTGCCGCTCGCGGCGCCACGGCCGACGCGCTTGGCATCCGGACGGCTACCGGGCGCTGGCGATAACGTATTGAGTCGCATCAGACCTCCCGTACCTCAAGCATATAGGCGACACGTTCAATCATGCCGCGATTTTCCGGCGTGTCGGCGACCGTGACCGTCTGGTGCATCCGTCGCAACCCCAAGCCAGCCACACAGGCGCGGTGTTTTTTCAGCCGCCCGTGAACGCTGCGCCGCAGCGTAATCTCAAGACTCTTTTGCTGTGCCATGTTCGTCAACCCGTGATCTCTTCGATCGATTTCCCGCGCCGCGCGGCCACGCTCTCAGGCGAGTCCATCTGCGCAAGCCCCTCGACCGTAGCGCGCACCACATTGATCGGGTTGCGCGAGCCGACCGACTTCGCCAGCACATCCTGAATGCCCACGACCTCGAAAACGGCACGCATCGCACCACCGGCGATGATCCCGGTACCCGGCGAGGCTGGCTTCATGAAGACCTTGCTAGCGCCGTGAAAGTGGATCACCGGGTAGCGCAGCGTCGGCCCCTCGAGATGGACGCGCCGCATCCCGACACGGGCCCGCTCCATCGCCTTTTGGATCGCTGCGGGCACCTCGCGCGCCTTGCCATAGCCGAAACCGACCCGACCATCCCCGTCGCCAACCACCGTCAGCGCCGTGAATCCGAACTGTCGACCACCCTTGACGACCTTGGCCACCCGGTTGATCGTGATCAGCTTCTCACGCAGCCCATCGGCGGCGGCCTGTTCTCCATTCGCCATAATCGTATGCCTCTGCCCTAAAACTGGAGTCCCGCTTCGCGTGCCGCCTCGGCTAAAGCCCGCACCCGACCGTGATAGCGATAACCGGAGCGGTCAAAAGCGACACGCTCAATTCCGGCCTGTTTGGCACGCTCTGCAATCAACCGCCCCACCTCGCTCGCTGCTCCCCGGTTCCCGGTCCCCTGTTCGCGACCGCGCAGCTCCGGTTCAACCGTCGAGGCTGCAGCCAAAGTGCGCGAGCCATCAGGCGCCTGAATCTGAGCATAGACATGCCGCGGCGTCCGATGCACGGAGAGCCGATAGGCACCCACCTCGCGGATCCGCCCACGACTCCTGCGGGCACGGCGTATGCGTGCACTCTTCTTGTCCATCTTCGCTCTCCTGCTCGCTACTTCTTCTTGGCCTCTTTCAAGACCACACGCTCACCAGCATAGCGTACGCCCTTCCCTTTATAGGGCTCGGGCGGCCGGTAGCGCCGAATCTGCGCAGCCACTTCACCCACCTGCTGCTTGTCTGTTCCGCGCACGATAATCTCGGTTTGCGACGGCACCTCGATCGTGATCCCCTCTGGCGGCTGGAAGTGAATCGGATGCGAGTGTCCCAGCGTCAGGTGCAGGGTGTTCCCTTGCAGCTGAGCCCGGTAGCCGACGCCCTTAAGCTCCAGCTTGCGCTCGAACCCGGTGCTGACTCCGACTACCATATTGTTGACCAGCGCGCGCGTGGTACCGGTCAGGGCAACCGCCTGCACACCGCGATGACGCGGCTCGAAACGCAGCTCACCCTCTTCCTGCGCCGGCTTGACCCAGTCATGGCAATGCCACGACAGTTGGCCCTTCGGCCCCTTGACCGTAATGTCGTTGCCGTTCAGATTGACCTCTACGTTGGCAGGAATCCGAACCGGCGCTTTCGCCACTCTCGACATGATTGCTCGTCCTGTTAAAAGACCACACAAAGGACTTCGCCGCCGTGTCCCTCTGCCCGAGCTGCGCGATCCGTCATCACCCCGCGCGAGGTCGAGACGATGGCCGTACCGAGCCCATCGCGGACTTGCGGCAGATCGCTGCGCCCGCGGTAGGCGCGCAGACCGGGACGGCTGGAGCGCTGAATCTCGCGGATTGCGGGCCGCCCCTGGTGGTAGCGCAGCGTGATTTCCAACTCGGGCTTCTTCTCATCGCCGACAACCTCGTAGCCGTCGATGTAGCCCTCTTCGTAAAGAACCCGAGCAATCGCACGCTTAGCGCGTGAGGAGGGCATCCGCACGCTCGCCTTCTCGGCATGCTGACCGTTACGGATGCGGGTCAGCATATCAGCGATGGGGTCGGTCATCGTCATACTTGATATCCCCTTACCAGCTCGAGAAGGTCAGACCGGGGATCTCCCCGCGCACGGCAGCAGCGCGCAGCTGATTGCGCGCCAGCCCGAACTTTCGATAGTACCCACGCGGCCGCCCTGAAAGCGCACAACGGTTACGCTGCCGCGCCGGCGCGGCGTTGCGTGGAATCTGCTGCAGCTTGAGCTGCGCCTCGAAACGCTCTTCAACGCTCGATTGTGGGCTGCGAATAATCGCCTTGAGCGCCTCGCGCTTCGCCGCATACTGATTCGCCAGCTTGCGACGCTTACGGTCACGCTCGACCATACACTTCTTGGCCATCGGTGTCGCTCCTCTGGACGTTAGGTCCGGAAAGGAAAGCCAAACCCTTCAAGCAGGGCCTTCCCTTCCTCGTCGGTGCGTGCGGTCGTGGCTACCGTGATATCCATTCCGCGCACACGGTCAATCTCGTCGTAGTCGATCTCCGGGAAGATCAGTTGTTCCCGAACGCCGAGGTTATAGTTGCCGCGTCCATCGAAGGCACGCGGCGAGAACCCCCGGAAATCGCGAATTCGTGGCGCCGCAACGTGGATGAAGCGCTCCAGAAACTCGTACATCCGCTCTCGCCGGAGCGTCACTTTGCAACCGATCGGCCAGCCCTCCCGGATCTTGAAGCCGGCGACGGACTTACGAGCCCGCGTAACCAGCGGCTTCTGCCCAGTGATCTTAGCCAGATCGCCCTGCGCTGCGTCGACAATCTTTTTGTCGCGCACCGCCTCACCCAGACCCATGTTGAGTACAATCTTCTCGAGTCGCGGCACCTGCATGACGTTCTTGTAGCCGAACCGCTCTAGCAGCGCCGGGGTGATCTCATTTTGATACTGCTTTCTCAGAGTCGCCATCCTCGCCCCCTCACGCATCGACCGGCTGCTGATTCGACTTGAAATAGCGCACCTTGCGATCCCCGTCCCAGCGAATCCCGACGCGATCCGGCTTATCCGTCTCCGGATTGTAGATGGCCACGTTGGAGATGTGGATCGGGGCCTCTTGCTCCACGATACCGCCGGTCGAACCCTGCATCGGATTGCCACGGCGATGCCGTTTGATCATGTTCACATTGTCTACAATGACTTTATCTTGATCAGGCAGCACCCGCGATACACGGCCACGCCGCCCCCGATCCTTGCCGGCGATCACAACGACTTCGTCGCCCTTCTGAATCTTCCGCATGATAACCTCTGCCTACAGTACCTCGGGCGCCAAAGAGATGATCCGCATAAAACGCTCAGTGCGCAGCTCGCGGGTAACCGGCCCGAAGACCCGGGTGCCGATGGGCTGCAGGTTGTTATTCAGCAGCACTGCCGCGTTTCCGTCGAACCGGATCTGCGAGCCGTCGGCACGGCGCACGCCGCGGCGAGTCCGCACCACAACCGCGTTGTAGACCTCGCCTTTTTTCACGCGCCCGCGCGGAATCGCATCCTTGACGCTGACCTTAACGATATCGCCAATCCCCGCATAGCGGCGCTTGGAACCACCCAGCACCTTGATGCACTGTACTTGCCGGGCGCCGCTGTTATCCGCCGCCTTAAGGAGGGTCTCCATCTGGATCATGACGCTTTACCCGCTTCCGATTCGTGATGCCCCGCTCGGGGCGCCGCCGCGCCTCTCTCAGCCTGCGGCCCGCTCGAGCACTTTTACCAACCGCCACGCCTTGTTCTTCGACAAGGGACGGCACTCTTCAATGGCGACCCAGTCTCCCGCGCGCGCCTCATTCTGTTCGTCGTGCGCGTAGAGCTTCGTGGAACGCCGGATGTACTTGCCGTACAACGGATGCTTGACGCGTCGCTCAACGAGCACGGTTCGCGTCTTATCCATCTTGTCACTTACCACACGCCCATTGACGGTGCGGGTACTCTTTTCCTGACTCATGCCTGCTGCTCCGCACGCTTACGCTCATTGAGCACGGTCTTAATCCGGGCGATCTCACGCCGCACCCGCCCGAGCTGATGGTTGCGCGACAGCTGTCCGCTGGCCTTCTGCATTCGCAGCTTGAACTGCTCTTTGCGCCGCTCGATCAGCTCCTTTTCGAGCGCCCCGATCTCTTTATCGCGCAGCTCACTCGCCTTCATCACATCACCGTCCGCGTCACGAAGGTGGTCCTGACCGGGAGTTTGGCCGAAGCGCGCCGAAATGCCTCACGGGCCACTTCCTCCGAAACCCCTTCGATCTCGTAGAGCACACGCCCCGGCGCAATCGGCTCGCACCAGTGATCAACGTTGCCCTTGCCTTTACCCATCCGCACCTCAAGCGGCTTCTCGGTCACCGGCTTATCCGGGAAGACGCGAATCCAGATCTTGCCGCCGCGCCGGATGTAGCGGTTGATCGCCCGCCGCGCCGCCTCAATCTGCCGCGAAGTGATGGGTCCACGGGTCGTCGCCTTGAGGCCATACTCGCCAAAGCTCACACGGTCACCCCGCCGAGCCAGGCCGGTATTACGACCCTTCTGTTTTTTACGATATTTCGTACGTTTCGGCTGTAACATCGCCTAGCACCTCTTCGCTCAGCCTTGAGCAGCCGCAGCACGGCGCACACGCTCTGCCGGCGCCCCCTCGTTCTCGGTATCGATGATCTCGCCTTTGAAGATCCAGACCTTGACGCCAATCACACCATAGGTCGTCTTCGCCTCGGCAAAACCGTAGTCGATATCGGCACGCAAGGTGTGCAGCGGCACCCGGCCCTCGCGGTACCACTCCGTGCGGGCAATCTCCGCGCCGTTCAAACGTCCGGCCACCTGCACCTTGATCCCCTGCGCCCCGGCACGCTGCGCATTGGCAACGGCCCGCTTAAGCGCCCGCCGAAACATCACCCGGCGCTCCAACTGCCCGGCAATACTCTCGGCGACCAGGTTCGAGTCGGCCTCGGGCTTGCGAATCTCCTCAATATTGATATGCACCGGCACACCCATCTTGGCCGTAACCTGGCTGCGGAGCCGATCAATATCCTCGCCCTTCTTACCGATCACGATCCCGGGGCGCGCAGTATAGATCGTCACCAACGCATTCTTCGCCGGGCGCTCAATCTGGATACGACTCACCGAAGCATTCTTGAGGCGCTCGCGAATAAAATCGCGCACCTGCAGATCCGTATACAGATACTCGCCGAAGCGTTTGCTATCGGCGTACCACATCGAGCGCCAGTCTTCGGTGACGCCAAGCCTAAATCCCGTAGGATGGGTCTTATTTCCCATGCCGGCCTCTCTCGCTTATTCGCTCACGCCTCAGCGACCGCCACTGTAATGTGGCTGGTGCGCTTGAGGATCCTAGTCGCCCGCCCCTTAGCGCGCGGCCGTATGCGTTTCATCGTCGGCCCCTCGTCGACGCAGATGCGGGAGACCCGCAGCTCGTCGATATCGGCCGCATCGTTATGCTCAGCGTTGGCGATCGCCGACTCGAGCACCTTGCGGATAATACCCGCCGCTTTGCGGGGATTGTGCTCTAAGCTCCGCAGCGCTTCAGCCACGTGCAGGCCGCGAATCTGGTCGGCAACGAGGCGCGCCTTCTGCGGCGAGATGCGCGAAAAACGCAGTTTCGCTTGAGTCTCCATATCGCGCCCCCTTACCGCTTCGATTTCTTATCAGCCGCATGGCCGCGGAACGTACGGGTCACCGCGAATTCGCCAAGCTTGTGCCCGACCATATTCTCGTTGATCAGCACAGGCACATGCTGACGGCCATTGTGGATCGCGATCGTGAGGCCGACCATATCCGGCATCACCACCGAGCGTCGCGACCAGGTCTTAATCGGTCGCTTGCTGTTGTTTGCGTTCGCCTCTTCCACCTTCTTAAGCAGGTGGTAATCGATGAACGGCCCTTTCTTGGTCGAGCGTGGCACGGCTAATTACCCCTCAACGCTTCCGTCGGCGCACGATATACTTATCGGTGCGCTTGTTCTTGCGAGTCTTGTGCCCCTTCGTTGGCACACCCCACGGCGTAACCGGATGGCGACCACCGGCAGTCCTACCCTCACCGCCTCCATGCGGGTGATCGACCGGGTTCATTGCGACACCCCGAACGGTCGGACGAACGCCCCTGTGGCGTTTCGCACCGGCCTTACCGAGATTGCGCAGGCTGTGCTCACTGTTGCAGACCTCGCCCACGGTCGCCCGGCAATCGATCGGCACCCGCCGCATTTCACCAGAACGCAACCGCAGCGTCGCTGCTTCTCCTTCGCGAGCAACGATCTGCACGCTAGCCCCAGCAGAGCGCGCGAGCTGTGCCCCCTTACCGGGTTTCAGCTCGACACAGTGGACGTGTGTACCCACCGGGATATTTCGCAGCGGCAACGCGTTCCCGGGCCGAATCGGCGCCTCACGGCCCGCCTGGATAGGCGTCCCGGCATCAACCCCGCGGGGTGCAATAATATAACGCCTCTCGCCGTCGCGATAAAGCACTAATGCAATATGCGCGGAACGATTGGGGTCATATTCAAGTCTTTCGACCTTTCCGGGCACACCGTCCTTATCCCGCTTGAAATCGATGATGCGATAGCGTTGCTTATGCCCACCACCCCGGTGGCGCGTCGTGATCCGCCCAGAATTGTTCCGGCCACCACTCTTGGTCTTCTTGACCACCAGCGGCTCATAAGGACCGCCATCATGGAGGCGCTCGTCCTTCGGACGGACAACGAAACGTCGCCCCGGTGACGTCGGTCTGCACTTTACCAGTCCCATGACTCTTTCCCCTTACTCTGCGCCGAGGAAGTCGATATCCTCGCCTCCGACGAGAGTGACATACGCCTTCTTCCAATCGCGCCGCCGACCGTTCACACGCCCGAAGCGCTTGCGCTTACCCTTCGCGCGCGCCGTACGCACACCAGTCACTTGCACCTCGAAGAGCTTCTCGACCGCCTCCTTGACTTCCTGCTTAGTCGCATCGGGAGCAACCCGGAAGACGAGCTGCCCAGCCGACTCTGCGATCACCGTGCTCTTCTCCGAGATGTGCGGACCTTCCAGCACCGTGTAGAGCCGCTCCTCATTCATGACAACCACTCCTCAATGCGACGGACGGCAGCCACCGTCATCACCACCCGTTCGGCTCCGACCAGCGCTGCCGGATCGATTGCCGCGGCGTAACCGACCTCAATCCCTGGCAGATTGCGAGCCGCCAACTCAAGGTGGTGATCCGGCGTGTCAACGACAATCAGAGCCTTCTTGACGCCCAACTGACCAAGCTTCGCATCCAGCTCACGAGTCTTTGGTGCTGTCAGAGCGAACGACTCCAGCACGGTCAAGCGCTCCTGGCGCGCCAGTTCAGAGAGAATAGAGCGCAGTGCGCCTTGAAACATCTTGCGGTTGACCTTCTGCTCGAAGCTGCGCGGCTTAGCCGCAAAGGTCTGCCCGCCACCGCGCCACAGAGGGCTACGGATCGTTCCAGAGCGCGCGTTGCCCGTACCCTTCTGCCGCCACGGCTTCTTACCTCCGCCGGAGACCTCGGAACGCGTCTTTTGTGCCTTACTTCCCGCTCGCCCACCGGCCAGATAGGCAGTGACCACTTGGTGAACTAGCGCCTCCCGGAACGGCTCATCGAAGGCCCGTGCTGAGACTTCAACCTGACCGGCCGCTTCGCCTTTTTCGTTGCTGAGCTTGAGCTCCATGGCTCCCCCTGTTGCCTCTTACCCTTTGCACGCCGGGCGCACGATCAAATCGCCGCCGACGGCCCCAGGCACGGCACCGCGAATCAGCAACAGATTGCGCGGCCCATCGACGCGCACCACCTCAAGGTTCTGCACGGTCGCACGGCGGTTACCCATCTGCCCGGCCATCTTTTTGCCCTTAAAGACCCGCCCGGGGCTTTGGCACTGACCGATCGAGCCGGGAACCCGGTGCGACTTCGAATTGCCGTGACTGTTTCTCTGCGCACGGAAATTGTGCCGACGAACCGTGCCGGCAAACCCGCGCCCCTTACTCGTTCCGGTTACATCAACTTTTTGTCCGACCTCAAAAGCCTCGACGGTCAGTTGTGCCCCACTCTCCGGCAACGCCTCGTCTGCGGCGTGGCGCTGCGCATCCAGGCGCAGTTCCCAGAGACCACGCCCAGCCTCCACGGCAGAGCGTGCAAAGTGCCCAGCCTCCGGCTTGCGCACCCGCTGCGGCTTGCGCCGCCCGGTCGTCACCTGCACCGCGCGATAACCGTCGACGTCATCGGTCCTGACCTGCGTCACCCGATTCGGCTCCGCCTCGACGACGGTAACCGGGATCGATTGCCCGTCTTCAGTAAAAATCCGCGTCATGCCGCGCTTGCGACCGACGATTCCGATAGCCATCGTCCGCCTCTCCTCAAAAACTCTCAGTGCCCGACCCACGGTCGGTCGTGACGAACCCGCTGCTGAGTCGCACTGCGCGCCACCGCTGCCGGGCCGCGCCGCACGATCACCACCTGTGGTCACAGACGAGGGGCATCTACTCAGCCCCACGACTGTGCATCACCGCCTTTCAGTAGAGCTTGATCTGGACATCGACACCCGCGGCCAGGTCGAGCTTCATCAGCGCATCGACCGTTTTGTCCGTGGGATCAATAATATCCATCAAGCGTTTATGGGTCCGGATCTCGTACTGGTCGCGGGCATCCTTGTTTACGTGCGGCGAGGTCAAAACGGTGAACTTCTCCTTTTTGACCGGCAGCGGAATGGGGCCACGCACATGGGCCCCGGTCCGCTTCGCCGTATCGACGATCTCACGCGCCGACTGATCGATCAGGCGATGATCGAATGCCTTAAGACGAATCCGAATTCGCTGGTTCGTTGCTGTCGTAGTTGCTGCGGTCACCATAGCCGATTACTCGATGATTTTGGCGACGACGCCGGCGCCGACCGTGCGCCCGCCTTCGCGAATCGCAAAACGCAGCCCGTCTTCCATCGCAATCGGCGCAATCAGACGAACCTTCATCTTCACATTATCACCCGGCATCACCATCTCCGTACCCTCCGGCAACTCCACCGAACCGGTCACGTCCGTCGTACGGAAGTAAAACTGCGGGCGATACCCCTGGAAAAACGGCGTGTGACGCCCCCCTTCATCCTTGGAAAGAACGTACACCTCCGCCTCAAAGTGCGTATGCGGCGTGATCGACTTCGGCTGACACAACACCTGACCGCGCTCCACCTCGTCACGCTTCGTACCACGCAACAGCGCCCCAATGTTATCACCAGCCTCCCCCTGATCGAGAAGCTTGCGGAACATCTCCACGCCCGTACACGTCGTCTTGCGCGTCTCCGTCAGACCAACAATCTCAACCTCTTCGCCAACCTTGATCACACCACGCTCGACCCGGCCCGTCACCACCGTGCCTCGGCCCGAAATCGAGAAAACATCCTCAATCGGCATCAAAAACGGCTGATCCACCGCACGCTCCGGCTGCGGAATCGACTCGTCCATCGCCGCAACCAATCGCAAAATCGACGGCTGACCCATCTCCGAATCATCACCCTCCAGCGCCTTCAGCGCCGAACCCGTGATCACCGGAATGCTGTCCCCATCAAAATCATAATCACTCAAAAGCTCCCGGACCTCCATCTCCACCAGCTCCAGAAGCTCCGCATCGTCTACCATGTCCGCCTTGTTCAAAAAGACCACAATCGCCGGCACACCCACCTGACGCGCCAACAAAATGTGCTCCCGCGTCTGCGGCATCGGACCGTCCGCCGCCGAAACCACCAGCACCGCACCGTCCATCTGCGCCGCACCCGTGATCATGTTCTTCACATAGTCAGCGTGACCCGGACAGTCAACGTGCGCATAGTGACGCTGCTCCGACTCATACTCCACGTGCGCCGTCGCAATCGTAATCCCACGCGCGCGCTCCTCCGGCGCATTGTCAATCTGATCAAAGGCTCGCGCCTCACCCCCGTACGCGCCCGATAACACCTTCGTCAGCGCCGCCGTCAGCGTCGTCTTCCCGTGGTCCACGTGACCGATAGTGCCCACGTTCACGTGGGGCTTCTTACGCTCGAACTTTTCCTTGGACACGCCACACCTCGTTGATCTGATCGTTCTACGTTGAATCGAATGGCCTCAGCGCCGTTTCTACGACGCCTTTTTGATCACCTCGTCGGCGATGCTCGCCGGCGCCTCTGCATACTCCTCGAACTCCATGACGTAGGAGGCCCGCCCCTGCGTATTGGAGCGCAGGTCGGTCGCGTAACCGAACATCTCTTTAAGCGGCACCAGGGCGCGGATCTGCTTTCCGGTCGGAATGTCCTCCATCTTCTGGACATTGCCGCGGCGCCGGTTAAGATCGCCGACCACGTCACCCATATACTCCTCCGGCGTTGTCACTTCGACCTTCATGAGCGGCTCGAGCAAAACCGGATTCGCCTTCATGAAGCCCTCACGGAAGGCCATAGAGCCGGCAATCTTAAAGGCCATCTCGGAAGAGTCGACGTCATGATACGAACCGTCGTAGAGCTCGACGCGCACATCGACCGCCGGGTAACCCGCCAAAACGCCCTCTTCCATCGCTTCGCGACAACCCTGGTCAACCGAAGGGATGTACTCTTTAGGCACCACGCCACCGACGATCTTGCTCTCGAACTCGTACCCCGCCCCGCGTTCCTGCGGCATCATGCGGATGCGCACGTGACCGTACTGACCCCGACCGCCAGATTGGCGGATAAACTTGCCTTCCTGCTCGACCGGCTTGCGAATCGTCTCCCGGTAGGCCACCTGCGGTTCGCCGACGTTGGCCTCGACCTTGAACTCACGCTTCATCCGATCAACGATGATATCGAGGTGCAACTCCCCCATCCCGGAGATAATCGTCTGCCCCGACTCTTCATCGGTGCGCACGCGGAACGACGGGTCTTCCTGCGCCAGACGGCCCAGCGCTTGCCCCATCTTCTCTTGATCGGCCCGGCTCTTCGGCTCCACCGCCACTGCAATCACCGGCTCGGGGAACTCCATCCGCTCCAGCGTGATCTTGTTGCTCGGATCGCAGAGGGTGTCCCCAGTCGTCACATCTTTGAGGCCGACCGCGGCGGCGATATCACCCGCTCGAACCTCTTTGATCTCTTCGCGCTGATTAGAGTGCATCTGCAGAATCCGCCCGATGCGCTCCTTCTTGCCCTTAACCGGGTTGAAGATCTGGTCGCCGGAGCTGAGCACGCCGGAGTAGACACGGAAGAAGGTCAGGTTGCCGACGTAAGGGTCGTTCGCGATCTTAAAGGCCAGCGCCGAGAAGGGTTGCTCATCGCTCGACTCGCGTGTTGCAACGGTCTCACCGTCATCCAGGATCCCTTCAATAGCAGGCACCTCATTGGGCGCCGGCAAGAACTCGATAACGGCATCCAGCAGCGTCTGTACGCCTTTGTTCTTAAAGGCCGAGCCACACAGCGCCAGGACGATCTCGTTTTTCAAGGTGCGCTGGCGCAAGCCGCTTTTGATCTGCTCATTGGTCAGCTCGCCGTCGCTCAGGTAGGTATCCATGAGCGTCTCGTCGGCCTCCGCCGCAGCCTCGATCATCGCCTCGCGCGCCTCTTCGGCCTCAGCTACGAGCTCGCTCGGAATCTCCTTCTCGCTGTAAGTCATCCCTTGCGGATCGCGATCCCAATAGATCGCGGTCATCCGAATCAGGTCGATCACGCCCTGGAAGTCTTCCTCAGCGCCGATCGGCAACTGAATCGGTACCGGCGTGGCACCAAGGCGGCTACGCATCTGCTTCACCACCCGAGAGAAGTCGGCACCGGCCCGGTCCATCTTATTGACGAAGGCGATCCGCGGCACTCCGTACTTGGTCGCCTGCCGCCACACCGTCTCGGACTGCGGCTCAACGCCGCCCACAGCACAAAAAACCGCTACCGCGCCATCCAGCACACGCAGAGAACGCTCGACCTCAATGGTGAAGTCGACGTGCCCCGGAGTATCGATGATATTAATCCGGGTCTCCGGGTACTGCTGATCCATCCCGCTCCAGAAACAGGTGGTCGCCGCCGAAGTGATTGTGATCCCGCGCTCCTGCTCCTGGGACATCCAGTCCATGGTCGCCGCACCGTCGTGCGTCTCGCCCATCTTATGGGAGATCCCGGTATAAAACAGGATGCGCTCGGTAGTTGTGGTCTTACCCGCATCAATGTGGGCCGCGATGCCGATATTCCGATAGCGCTCGATGGGCGTCTTGCGTGCCACGGTGGATACCCCGCCTATTGAATTGCCATGAACCAGAAACGATCAAACTCAACCCCGCGCGCAACGCGCGCCGGCACTTACCATCGATAATGCGAGAAGGCCTTGTTCGCCTCGGCCATGCGGTGCGTATCTTCACGTTTTTTGACCGCAGCACCGCGACTCTCTGCCGCCTCTTGCATCTCGTTTGCCAACCGGGCAGCCATCGTCTTCTCACCACGCTTACGGGCCGCCTCAAGCAGCCAGCGCATTGCGAGCGTCTGCCGGCGCTCAGGACGAACCTCGACCGGAACCTGATAGGTTGCACCACCGACACGCCGCGACTTCACCTCGACGCGGGGCTTGACGTTCTCCAGCGCACTCTCCATAACCTCAACCGGATCGGAGTGCTTCGCGCCAATGCGCTGCAGCGCGCCGTACATAATGCGCTCGGCCACTGCGCGCTTGCCGTCGAACATCACCATGTTGACGAACTTGGTCAGCACCTCACTCCCGTACTTGGGGTCAGGAAGAACCTTGCGCTTGGGAACCTCTCTTCTCCTGGGCATTGATCGAACCCCGTTACTTCTGTTTCGGGCGCTTGGCGCCGTATTTGGAACGACCCTGCCGGCGCTTGTCGACCCCCGCCGTATCCGCGGCTCCGCGGACCACGTGGTAGCGGACACCGGGCAGGTCCTTGACACGACCACCACGAATCAGAACCACGGAGTGCTCTTGAAGGTTATGCCCTTCACCACCGATGTAGGCGGCCACTTCGTAGCTGTTCGTCAACCGCACCCGAGCCACCTTACGCAGCGCCGAGTTCGGCTTCTTCGGAGTCGTTGTATAAACACGTGTACACACGCCGCGCTTTTGCGGACACCCCTCAAGAGCGGGGACGCTGCTCTTCGCGGTGCGCTTGGTGCGCCCTCTGCGCACGAGCTGATTGACTGTCGCCATAGGGTTTCGCGCTCCGTACCGACCCAAAAACGACAGGCCGGCGGGCCGGCCTGTCGAAGACGCGGAATTTTAGGGGTAACTGATCGTTTTGTCAATTCCCCCTGCTCGTTATCGTGACCCGGGGACGCGCCGCAAACATCCGGTCCCGCCCCGGGCCGCTTGTGCGGCTACTCGCTGCCGCCCTGATTACGCTCGAGGTTGGTGGTCTCCTCACCCTCATCGCCGTTGCCACCATCGCCGAAGACCTCGGCTGCCTGCTCAGCAGGCGAGAGCACAGCCTCGGCAGCCAGCGGTGCGCGCCGCCGGGCCGAGTGATAGGCAAAGCCGGTCCCGGCAGGGATCAAGCGACCAACGATGACGTTCTCCTTGAGCCCCCGCAGATCATCACGCACACCGCGCGTAGCGGCCTCCGTCAATACCCGGGTCGTCTCCTGGAACGACGCCGCTGAGATGAACGACTCGGTCGATAGCGACGCCTTAGTGATCCCGAGCAGCACCGGCTCGTAAGTCGCTGGCTCCTTGTTAGCAGCCACCAGACGTTCGTTCTCTTCCAGTAGTTTGGAGCGATCGAGCTGCTCGCCCTTGAGATAAAACGAATCCCCCGGATCTTTGACCTGCACCTTACGCAACATCTGGCGGATGATGACCTCAATGTGCTTGTCATTGATGCCGACACCCTGCAACCGGAAGACGTCTTGGATCTCCTGGACGATATATTCCGAGAGGCGTGTGATACCAAGCAGCCGCAGAACGTCGTGAGGGTTCGGCTCCCCATCGGCGACCACTTCGCCACGCTCGACATGCTCGCCCTCGAAAACGGTCACGTTGCGCCACTTGGGGATCAGCTCCTCGTGCGTCTCACCATCCTGCTGGGTGATGATCAACCGTTGCTTGCCCTTGGTCTCACGTCCAAAGCCGACCGTACCCGAGGCCTCGGCGAGGATCGCCGGCTCCTTCGGCTTGCGCGCCTCGAAGAGGTCAGCCACTCGTGGCAGACCACCGGTGATATCACGGGTCTTCGAAGCCTCCTGTGGAATCCGTGCCAAGGCATCACCGACGCGCACCTCAGCATTGTCCTCGAGCGAGACGATCGCCCCAGCCGGCAGGTAGTAGTGGGCGGGGATCTGGGTCCCGGCAATATTCAGATCGTTACCAGCACCGTCGACCAACTTGATCATCGGCCGTAGATCCTTATAAGCCACCCGCTCTTCACTGACCTTGCCGCTGGCATCACTGCTGTGTCGCTTGTGCTCACCGGTACCGCGACTCTTCGGATCGGTGACCACCAGACTAGCCAGGCCGGTCACTTCATCGAGTTCGCGATGCACGGTAACGCCTTCGACAAAGTCGTGGAAGCGCACATACCCATCGACCTCGGTGACGATCGGATGCGTATGCGGATCCCAGTTCGCAACCACCTGCCCCGCATCGACAGCCGCACTGTCACCGACGCTCAGGACCGCCCCGTAGGGGATCTTGTAGCGCTCCCGCTCGCGGCCGTACTCATCCATCACCGTCAACTCACCTGAGCGCGATACGGCGACATAGTTGCCACTGTGGTGCTGCACCGTCTTGATGTTGTGCAGCCGCACATGGCCGTTATTCCGCACCTCAATCTGCGAAACCGCCGCCGCCCGCGATGCCGCCCCACCGATGTGGAAGGTCCGCATTGTCAACTGCGTGCCCGGCTCACCGATCGACTGCGCTGCGATGACACCGACAGCCTCACCGATATTCACGGAGTGCCCGCGCGCCAGATCGCGACCATAACACTGAGCACAGACACCGTGCCGCGTCTCGCAGGTCACCGGTGAGCGCACCTTGACCTCGTCGATGCCGTAGCGTTCAAGACGCTCCACCCACTCCTCATCCAGCAGCGTACCGGCCTCGACCGCGATCTCACTCCCACCGGGAACCACCACGTCCTCGGCCACGACACGCCCAAGCACGCGCTCGGCCAGGGTTTCGACGACATCTCCGCCCTCAATGATCGGCGTCAGCACCAATCCTTCGAGGGTTCCGCAATCGACCTCGGTGACCACCAGATCCTGCGAGACATCGACCAGACGGCGGGTCAGGTAGCCCGAGTTCGCCGTCTTCAGTGCGGTATCAGCCAAACCCTTCCGCGCGCCGTGGGTCGAGATAAAGTACTGCAGGACGTTGAGCCCCTCGCGGAAATTAGCGGTGATCGGCGTCTCAATGATCGAGCCGTCCGGCTTCGCCATCAGACCACGCATCCCAGCCAACTGTCGGATCTGCGCCGCCGAACCCCGAGCCCCTGAGTCCGCCATAATGAAGATGGAGTTCAAAGACTTCTGGAGGGTCTCGCGGCCTTCACCATCAACCACAACCTCCTTGCCCATCTTCTCCATCATCGCCGAGGCGACCTGATCGTTGGTGTGCGCCCAAATATCGACCACCTTGTTATAGCGCTCCCCGCTGGTCACCAAACCGGAGGCGTACTGATCCTCGATTTCCCGGATCTCCTCCTCGGCGCTGCGCAACATCCGTTCCTTCTCCGGCGGCACCTCCATATCGTCGACACCGATCGACACCCCGGCCTTAGTCGAGTAGTGGAAGCCGGTGTACATCAATTGGTCGGCGAAGATAACGGTGCCCTTCAGGCCGACCCGCCGATAGCTGATGTTGACCAGCTTGGAGATCCCCTTCTTATCAAGCTCGCGATCGACTACATCGAATGGCAAGCCATCGGGCACGATCTCAAAGAGCAATGCCCGGCCAACCGTCGTCTGCCGGCGTGAGACCCGCTCACACATCTCACCGCTCTCATCGGGCATTCGCTCGCGAATCCGCACCTCGACCCGTGCGCCGAGCTCGGCAGCCCCGGTCTGATAGGCCCGGTGCACCTCCTGTACATTGGCAAACCGCATCCCTTCGCCACGCGCATTGACGCGCTCACGGGTCATATAGTAGAGGCCAAGGACGACATCCTGCGACGGCACGATGATCGGCTCACCGGAGGCTGGCGAGAGGATGTTATTGGTCGACATCATCATCGCTCGCGCCTCAAGCTGTGCCTCGAGCGAGAGCGGGACGTGGACCGCCATCTGATCGCCGTCGAAGTCGGCGTTGTAGGCCGTACAGACCAACGGGTGCAGCTGAATCGCCTTACCTTCGATGAGCACCGGCTCGAAGGCCTGAATACCGAGACGGTGCAGCGTCGGCGCACGGTTCAGCAGCACCGGGTGTTCCCGGATGACCTCATCGAGGATATCCCAGACCTCACCGGTCTCTCGCTCGACCATCTTCTTGGCCGCTTTGATCGTCGTCGCCAAACCGCGCCGCTGCAGCTTGGAGAAGATAAACGGCTTGAATAGCTCCAGCGCCATGCGCTTGGGCAGGCCGCACTGGTGTAGACGCAGCGTCGGCCCGACCACGATCACCGAACGCCCCGAGTAGTCGACGCGCTTACCGAGCAGATTCTGGCGAAAGCGCCCCTGCTTGCCCTTGATCATATCGGCGAGCGACTTCAGCGGCCGCTTATTGGTGCCGGTAATGGCACGCCCGCGTCGACCATTATCGAGCAAGGCATCGACCGACTCCTGCAGCATACGCTTTTCATTGCGCACGATGATATCGGGTGCAGCCAACTCGAGCAGACGCTTTAGGCGATTGTTGCGGTTAATGACCCGTCGATAGAGATCGTTGAGATCGGAGGTGGCAAAACGCCCGCCATCCAGCGGTACCAGGGGCCGCAAATCGGGCGGCAACACCGGCAACACCGTCATAATAAGCCACTCAGGCTTATTGCCCGATTCCAAAAAGGCCTCGATCAGCTTCAACCGCTTGGAGAAACGCTTGATCTTAGACTCGGAGCCCGTCGCTTCGATCTCATCGCGCAGACGCCGCGCCTCGGCCTCCAGGTCCATGCCCTTGAGGATCTCGAGCACCGCCTCGGCGCCCATGCGGGCGTCGAACTCATCGCCGTGCTCTTCGATGGCCTCCAGATACTGCTCATCGGTGAGCAACTGTCCCCGCTCCAACGCCGTCATGCCAGGCTCAATGACAATGAAGGCTTCGAAGTAGAGCACGCGCTCGATATCGCGCAGCGTCATATCGAGCAGCAGCCCGATGCGTGACGGCAAGCTCTTCAGGAACCAGATGTGAGCCACCGGACTGGCCAGATCGATGTGCCCCATCCGCTCGCGGCGTACTTTGGCTACGGTGACCTCGACGCCGCACTTCTCGCAGACAACGCCGCGGTGCTTGAGCCGCTTATACTTGCCACACAGGCACTCGTAGTCTTTGATCGGGCCGAATATTTTTGCACAGAAGAGACCGTCACGCTCCGGCTTGAAGGTTCGGTAGTTGATCGTCTCCGGTTTTTTGACCTCGCCGTAGGACCAAGAGCGGATCATCTCGGGCGATGCCAGCCCGATACGAATCGCATCGAAGTCCTCCAGTTGAGCCCCCGGCTGCTTGAAAAGGTTGAGAAGATCTCTCATATCTGCTGCCCGCTCGCGCTAGATTCGTTGCTGAACAGCGCTCGGGCGCCACCGCCACCTGGATAACCGGTGAGCGAAGAGCGCCCAAACGCTGTGCCGCTGTTGCTCATCCACTTAGAGTCGTCAGTCGTCCCGCTCCAGCTCGATGTTGATACCGAGTGAGCGGATCTCCTTAACCAAAACGTTAAACGACTCCGGCATCCCCGCCTCCATTCGGTGATCACCGTCGACGATATTCTTATACATCTTCGTGCGGCCAGAGACGTCGTCCGACTTGACGGTCAGCATCTCTTGCAGGGTGTAGGCCGCGCCGTACGCCTCAAGCGCCCAAACCTCCATCTCACCAAAACGCTGTCCGCCGAACTGCGCCTTACCACCGAGCGGCTGCTGGGTCACCAGCGAGTAAGGCCCAGTGGAACGCGCGTGAACCTTGTCGTCGACGAGGTGGTTGAGCTTGAGCATGTACATATAGCCGACAGTCACCGGGCGATCGAAGGCATCGCCCGTGCGTCCGTCGTAGAGCGTCGTTTGCCCTGACTCAGGCAATCCAGCTAAGCGCAACCAGCGCTTAATCTCCTCTTCGTTCGCACCGTCGAAGACCGGCGAAGCGACCGGAACCCCGGCGCGCAGATTACGACACAAGGCGAGCAACTCTTCGTCGCTGAAACTGTCGAGATCTTCCTTGCGGCCCGAGACGTTGTAGATTTCCGCCAAGAACGCGCGCAACTCGGTCAACTGCGCACGCGCCTCAAGCATCTCGCCAATCCGTCTGCCGAGCCCATTCGCAGCCCATCCAAGGTGGGTCTCCAAGACCTGGCCAACATTCATCCGTGACGGCACACCGAGCGGTGAAAGCACCACATCGACCGGCGTTCCATCCTCCATGAAGGGCATATCCTCTTCGGGGACAATCATGGAGATCACACCTTTATTACCGTGCCGTCCGGCGAACTTATCCCCGGGCTGCAGACGCCGCTTGACCGCCAAGTGCACCTTGACCGTCTTCAACACCCCGGGCGAGAGGTCATCCCCTGCGGTGATCTTCGCCTTCTTCTCCTCGAAACGCTTCTCGAAGCGCTCTCGCTGCGCCTCTAGCTGGTGGCGCACGGCCTCGAGCTGCTGATTGACATCCTCATCGCGCATGCGGATCTCGAACCAACGCTCCCGCGGCAAACCACGCAAGTACGCCTCGGTGACCTCGACGCCGCTGCCAAGGGCGTTCGGCCCTCCCTCGGCCTGCCGCCCAACGAGCAACCGCTCCAGGCGCGAATAGGCATCGTCTTCGAAGATCCGCGCTTCGTCATTCAGATCCTTGCGCACCCGGGCGATCTCTTCACGCTCAATCGCCCGTGCCCGCTCATCCTTGTCGACACCATCGCGGGTGAAGACCTGCACATCGATGACGGTACCATCCATGCCGCTCGGCACCCGCAGCGAAGTATCTTTAACATCGGAGGCCTTTTCGCCAAAGATCGCCCGCAGCAGCTTCTCCTCGGGAGTGAGCTGCGTCTCGCCCTTCGGCGTCACTTTGCCGACGAGGATGTCGCCGGCTTTGACCTCGGCCCCGATATAAACGATACCCGACTCATCGAGTCGAGCCAGCGCCGACTCGGAGACGTTCGGGATGTCGGAAGTGATCTCCTCGGTACCGAGCTTGGTATCGCGTGCGACACAGGTCAACTCTTCGATATGCACTGAGGTGTAGCGATCCTCCTTGACCAGGCGCTCCGAGATTAGGATCGAATCCTCAAAGTTGTAGCCATTCCACGGCATAAAGGCGACCAGCATGTTCTGCCCAAGCGCCAGTTCGCCCATATCGGTTGACGGCCCATCGGCCAGCGCATCGCCACGCTCGACCCGATCACCGGCATAGACCAGCGGCCGCTGGCTAAAGCAGGTGTTCTGGTTCGAGCGCGTGTACTTCGTCAAGTTGTAGATGTCGACGCCCGGCTCACCGGCATTGGTCTCGTCGTCGTTGACTCGGACTACGATCCGGCTCGCATCGACCTGCTCGACCATACCGCCGCGCTCGGCCGTCACGATCACGCCCGAGTCACGCGCAACCGTGCGCTCCATACCGGTACCGACCAAGGGCTTCTCTGCGCGCAAGGTAGGCACCGCTTGGCGCTGCATGTTCGCCCCCATTAGGGCACGGTTGGCATCGTCGTGCTCCAGGAAGGGCACCAACGAGGCCGCCACCGAGACAATCTGTCGAGGCGAGACATCCATATACTGGACCCGATCGGCTGTCGCCATCGTAAACTCATTCTGATGACGACAAGAGATCAAATCGTCGGCTAGCTGACCGCTGTCGTCGACGCGCGCATTCGCCTGCGCGATGACGTAGCGCGACTCTTCGATCGCCGAGAGGTAATCGACCTCATTCGTGACTTTACCATCGACCACTCGCCGATACGGGGTTTCCAAAAAGCCGTACCGGTTAGGCCGAGCGTAAACCGCCAGCGAGTTAATCAACCCAATATTCGGCCCCTCCGGCGTCTCAATGGGGCAGACCCGGCCGTAGTGCGTCGAGTGGACATCACGAACCTCGAATCCGGCTCGCTCACGCGTCAACCCCCCCGGACCGAGTGCCGAAATCCGCCGCTTGTGCGTAACCTCCGAAAGCGGATTGTTCTGATCCATGAACTGCGACAGCTGTGAAGAGCCAAAGAACTCCTTGATCGCCGCCGCCACCGGCTTGGCATTGATCAACTCCTGCGGCATCAACCCCTCGCTCTCAGCCAGTGAGAGCCGTTCCTTCACAGCGCGCTCGACGCGAACCAGTCCCACTCTGAAGACATTTTCCGCCATCTCGCCGACCGAACGCACCCGACGGTTGCCAAGGTGGTCGATATCGTCGACCTGGCCATTGCCATTACGGATATTGATCAACTCACGCAACACCGCTAAGACGTCGGAGTGTGCATCGCCGTAGCGCTCATGCAGGCTGCCAGCCTCGTCGTTGCCATCGGCGAGCAGACCAAAGTATTTCCCGTCGTAGAGAATTCCCGGCCCGGTTACTTCTTCATACCCAACCCTGAGGTTGAACTTCATGCGCCCCACCGGTGAGAGGTCGTAGCGCTCGCCCGTAAAAAAGAGGCTATGGAAGAGATTCTCCGCCGCATCTTTCGTCGGTGGTTCCCCCGGGCGCATCATCCGGTAAATCTCGACGAGGGCCTCCATCGGCGTGCGCGTCGAATCGACAGCCAGCGTATTCGACATGTAGGGGCCACGATCGAGATCATTGACGTAGAGCGTCTCGATCTCCTTAATGCCGGCATCGAGCAAGCTCTGGAGGGTATCCCCCGTCAGCGTCGAATTGGCCTCGACGAGCACCTCCCCGGTCCCCGGGTCGACCACATCGCGGGCAAGGATTTTGCCGTTGAGATACTCCTCGGGGACCTCAAGTTGATCGACCCCGGCCTGTTGTAGCTGCCTGACGTGCCGTGCGGTCACCCGACGCCCCGCTTGCACGATCGGTTCGCCATCCAGGTAGACATCGAAGCTGGCGGTTTCACCACGCAAACGCTCAGGAATCAGCTCAAGGACAACGGTCCCATCACCGCGCAACTCGAAGCGGTCGGTCTCGAAAAAGGCCTCCAGGATCTCTTCAGACGTGTACCCGAGCGCACGCAGCAGAACGGTCGCCGGCAATTTGCGCCGCCGATCGATACGCACGTAAATCGAGTCCTTAGGATCGAACTCGAAATCGAGCCACGACCCGCGATAGGGAATAACCCGGGCTGAAAAGAGCAATTTCCCCGAGGAGTGGCTCTTCCCCTTATCGTGATCGAAGAAGACCCCGGGGGAACGGTGCAGCTGATTCACGATGACACGCTCCGTACCGTTCACCACAAAGGTGCCGGTGGAGGTCATCAAGGGCAGCTCCCCCATGTAGACCTCTTGCTCCTTGATGTCTTTAACGCCACCACTCTCCTTGTCGTAGATCGCCAAACGCACCAGCATGCGCAGGGGGGCGGCGTAAGTTAGACCACGGTTTTGACACTCCTTAACATCAAAGGGCGGCTCACCGACACGGTACGTAACATACTGCAGCTCCGCATTTCCGGAATGACTGCGAATCGGAAAGACCGAGCGGAACGCGCCTTCTAGGCCTACATCCTGTTCTCGTCGCTCCTCGGCAACATCCTCCTGCAAAAACTGCCGATAAGAATCGATCTGGGTAGCGAGCAAGTAAGGGACTTCAAGGATATTCGGGAGTTTGCCGAAGTCCTTGCGAATGCGCTTCTTCTCGGTAAACGAATAGGCCATCGGGCTTCCTCAGCGCTTGAGCAGCTTCTTGAACCAGGCCACGGCAGGCCACCATACCTCGCCGCGGTCATCAATCATGTCAACCTAGCGTCCTAGCGACGCCACACGCGACCCACCCGCTAGCTCATGCTATACGGCGCGTCGCGCAAAATTCTGTGCTATACCTCTTGTCAGCAGCCGTTTATCACTCCACTATGGCGACCTGCGCCTGTGCGCTGGATCGATCGCCGCGCCCTGCCCCTCGCCACTCCCGCTACCCCCCATGCGCGGCTCAGGCCGGGAAAAATTCTCTTTTTATTTTCGCATGTTAACAACAGAGGCGGGCCGGCGACCCACAGGCCGCCAGCCCCACAAAAGAGTGCCGCGGATCCGAAAACCGGGCACGCCTCGCTCACTTGAGCTCGACGCTCGCCCCGGCCTCTTCCAGCTTGCTTTTGACCTCTGCGGCCTCGTCCTTCGAAGCGCCTTCCTTCACCGGCGCAGGGCAGCCCTCAACGAGCTCCTTGGCCTCCTTCAGCCCCAGACCGGTGACTGCACGAACCGCCTTAATCACGCCGACTTTGTTGTCGCCGTGCGAGGTCAAGACGACATCGAACTCGGTCTGCTCCTCGGCAGCGGCCTGCTCACCGCCACCAGCCGCCGCCGGAGCCGCAGCAACCGCTGCCGCTGCGGTCACTCCGAACTTCTCTTCCATCGCCTCGATCAACTCAACCACTTCCATCACGGTCATGTTGGAAATGGTCTCGAGAATATCGTCTTTCGATACCGCCATCTTCAGTGATCTCCTTAACTCAAAGACTCAAGCGAGCAAGATCCGGCTGGACCTTGTCAGGTGTATAGCGTGGCCAGTCAGGCAGGTGATCCCTGCTTGGCATCGCGAACCGCGGCCACCGTGCGCACCAGCTTGCCCGGCACCTCGTTCATGGTCGTCGCCAGCTTTTGCACCGGAGCACGCATCGTCGCCATCAGACGTGACAACGCCTCCTCGCGCGTCGGCAAGCTTGCCAATCGCTCAAGATGCTCAGCAGAGTAGGCCGTACCGCCAAAGGCCACACTGCGCGCTGCCAATGCGCTGTGCTCTTTCGCAAAATCGCGAACCAAGCGCGCCGCAGCACCCGGGTCCTCCTGAGAGAACGCCAGCAGCAGCGGGCCGTGCAGCGTATCGGTCAGGCACTCAAAATCGGTGCCAGCAACGGCCCGCCGGGCCAGCGTGTTCTTGACGACACGCAGGTAGACACCACGCTCGCGCGCCAGAGCGCGCAGTTGGTCCATCTCCCCGGCAGAAAGGCCCCGATACTCGGCGGAGACCGCGGTCAGCGCCTGTTGCGCCACCGCCGACACCTCCTGCACCATCGCCTTTTTCTGTTCCAGACTCAGTCCCATCGTCCATCTCCTGGGAAGGTTGCTCTCCTCGGAAGTCGCCTCCCGGGAGCCGATGGCACGTCCCAGCGGGGACGCTTCTCGGCTCTCTCGAGCCGGCTTCACGGTGGCGAAGTGCAGGCTCCTCGCTTGCGCCACCGTCTACGCTGGCGGGCCACACCTCAGCCCTTTAAGCCCCCGGCAGGTACAGTTTGACCTCATACCTGCCTTATACCCTTACCAAGGGCACCGGCGGTCTCGGACGGCTCTCCTTGTCGTCGCGACAGCCACAACCGGCCTCCCTGTCGGCCCAATATCCCCGATCCGGCTTCAATCCCGCCCTACTCTGTGACTGTCGGCAGAGCTAAAGGCACTCCGGATCGGACTTACACTCCTTTTCGTTGCCTCTTCGTCGACCTAACCTGTCTGCAAACTGCCTTGATCGACGCGCACCCCCGCGCCCATGGTCGAGGAGACCGTAATGTGCTTGAGATAGATTCCCTTGGAGGTGCTCGGCTTGAGCTTGTGCAGATCGGCAAGCAACGCCTGAAGGTTTTCCCGCAGGGCTGCAACCTCGAAGTTCGCCCGACCGATTGCGCAGTGGATCACACCACCACGATCCGTACGGTAGCGCACCTGTCCGGCCTTAGCGTTGCGCACAGCAGCGGCAACATCTGCGGCCACCGTTCCCGTCTTCGGGTTGGGCATCAAACCACGGGGACCCAGCACCGGACCCAAACGTCCGACCACTCCCATCGCATCAGGCGCTGCGATCACCACATCGTAGTTGAGTTCACCGCCCTGCATCCGCTCTGCCAGGTCATCCATACCGACGGCATCCGCCCCTTCACTGCTCGCCGCTTCGGCCTGTTCGCCCTGCGCGAAGACCGCAACTCGCACGCTCTTACCAGTGCCGTGAGGGAGCACTGTCGAACCACGCACGATCTGGTCCGACTTCCGCGGATCGACACCGAGTCCGACCGCAACATCGACACTCTCGACGAAACGCGCCGTCGCCAACTCCTTGACCAGCGTCAGGGCCTCATCGACCGAATAGTGCTGGGCGCGATCGACGCGCTCGCGGATCGTCCGTTGTCTTTTGCTCAGCTTCGCCATCGCTTAGACCCCCTCCACATCGATGCCCATACTGCGCGCAGTCCCAGCGATCGAGCGCACAGCACCATCCATGTCCGCCGCGTTGAGATCGGGCCACTTCGTGCGCGCGATCTCCTCAAGCTGTTCACGCTGCACGGTGCCAACCTTCTTCGTGTTCGGGGTCCCCGAACCACTCTTGACACCGATCGCCTTGAGCAGCAAGACCGGAGCTGGCGGGGTCTTGGTTACAAAAGTGAAACTGCGATCACTGTAGACGGTGATCACGACCGGCACCGGCAATCCGGCTTCCATCTCTTGGGTCTGGGCGTTGAACGCCTTACAGAACTCCATGATGTTAACGCCGTGTTGCCCCAATGCGGGCCCCACCGGAGGGCTGGGATTAGCCTGCCCTGCTGGCACTTGTAACTTAATGTAGGCTTCGATTTTCTTCGCCATCGAATCTAGCTCCTATCGCGGGTTCCGACGCCTATTAGGGCTCCCCGCTTCGACAACCCAAACACCGTGAGCACGGCCTCGGCTCACGGTGTCATAGCAAACTCGGCTACGCCAGGCTTGACTCCGCTGACGATTACGTCTTCTCGACTTGGCTGAACTCAAGCTCGACCGGCGTCGAACGCCCAAAGATCAAGACCGCAACGCGCAGACGACTCTTCTCGTAATTGACCTCTTCGACCGCTCCGTTGAAATCGGTAAAGGGCCCGTCGATCACCCGGACCACCTCGCCAACCTCAAAGAGCACTTTAGGCCGCGGCTTCTCCGCGCCTTCGCGCACCCGATTAAGAATCGCTTCCGCCTCCCGATCCGAGATCGGGGCTGGACGATCAGGGCGCCCGCCGATAAAGCCCATCACCCGCGGCACTTCTCTGACCAGGTGCCACGTCTCATCGTCGAGCTCCATCTGCACGAGGACATAACCGGGGAAAAACTTGCGCTCACTCTTGCGCTTTTGCCCCTCGCGCATTTCCACGACCTCTTCCGTGGGCACCAGGATTTCACCAAACTTCTCGCTCATCCCAGCGCGTCGAACACGCTCCTTCAAGGAGCGCTGCACCTGCTTCTCAAATCCCGAATAGGCGTGGATTACATACCAACGCAGCGCCATGCTCAGCCTCCGTGGCCGGTAATCATGCCCACCAACCAAAGCAGCAGCAGATCCATAAGCCACAGGAACACCGCCACAATGATGACGACGACAACGACCAACAGAGTCGTCTGCAATGTCTCTTGCCGCGTCGGCCAAACCACCTTGCGAAGCTCTTGCTTGGCGCCCTGCGTGAAGACCCATAAGGCCTTCCCTTGCGTTGTGGTCGCCAAAACGGTTGCAGCAAGTGCAACAGCTGCCAAGAGCCCACCGACCCGGTGCAACAGCGGCTGGTCACCGTACAAATAGAAGCCGGCCACACCCGCAACCATCAGGGCAACAGCCAATATCCACTTGACGACGTCGAAAGGAGAGGTCCGTGTTTCAGCGCTCGATTTCATGAACCCTGCTACCGAAGCGGTCCGGCGGGAGGCACCCCGCCGGACCGCGTCGAGAATTTGGCAGGCCAGGAGGGACTCGAACCCCCAACCTGCGGTTTTGGAGACCGCTGCTCTGCCAATTGAGCTACTGGCCTATTTCGATCATTGTACCTTCCCGGCTTCGCTACAGGAAAGCACCCCTAGCTACGCGCGACTTGCGCGCCACCCCTACCCCCCGGAAAGAAAAGGGCCAAGAGAGGCGCACTCGTCATTATTCGATGATTTTGGCGACGACGCCGGCGCCGACCGTGCGCCCGCCTTCGCGAATCGCAAAACGCAGCCCGTCTTCCATCGCAATCGGCGCAATCAGACGAACCTTCATCTTCACATTATCACCCGGCATCACCATCTCCGTACCCTCCGGCAACTCCACCGAACCGGTCACGTCCGTCGTACGGAAGTAAAACTGCGGGCGATACCCCTGGAAAAACGGCGTGTGACGCCCCCCTTCATCCTTGGAAAGAACGTACACCTCCGCCTCAAAGTGCGTATGCGGCGTGATCGACTTCGGCTGACACAACACCTGACCGCGCTCCACCTCGTCACGCTTCGTACCACGCAACAGCGCCCCAATGTTATCACCAGCCTCCCCCTGATCGAGAAGCTTGCGGAACATCTCCACGCCCGTACACGTCGTCTTGCGCGTCTCCGTCAGACCAACAATCTCAACCTCTTCGCCAACCTTGATCACACCACGCTCGACCCGGCCCGTCACCACCGTGCCTCGGCCCGAAATCGAGAAAACATCCTCAATCGGCATCAAAAACGGCTGATCCACCGCACGCTCCGGCTGCGGAATCGACTCGTCCATCGCCGCAACCAATCGCAAAATCGACGGCTGACCCATCTCCGAATCATCACCCTCCAGCGCCTTCAGCGCCGAACCCGTGATCACCGGAATGCTGTCCCCATCAAAATCATAATCACTCAAAAGCTCCCGGACCTCCATCTCCACCAGCTCCAGAAGCTCCGCATCGTCTACCATGTCCGCCTTGTTCAAAAAGACCACAATCGCCGGCACACCCACCTGACGCGCCAACAAAATGTGCTCCCGCGTCTGCGGCATCGGACCGTCCGCCGCCGAAACCACCAGCACCGCACCGTCCATCTGCGCCGCACCCGTGATCATGTTCTTCACATAGTCAGCGTGACCCGGACAGTCAACGTGCGCATAGTGACGCTGCTCCGACTCATACTCCACGTGCGCCGTCGCAATCGTAATCCCACGCGCGCGCTCCTCCGGCGCATTGTCAATCTGATCAAAGGCTCGCGCCTCACCCCCGTACGCGCCCGATAACACCTTCGTCAGCGCCGCCGTCAGCGTCGTCTTCCCGTGGTCCACGTGACCGATAGTGCCCACGTTCACGTGAGGCTTCTTACGCTCGAACTTCTCCTTGGACATGGACGGCTCTCCCCGTTATGACTGGCAAACGCGACACTGCCCGGGGCGGCAGACCCTGCGGGCAATCGAAAACATGGAGCCCATAACCGGACTCGAACCGGTGACCTCTTCCTTACCAAGGAAGTGCTCTACCTGCTGAGCTATATGGGCGCAGCGTCTCTACACAACAAAGGCAACCCTACGGTCAGCGCGTCCTTCCAGCTTGGAGCGGGTGATGGGAATCGAACCCACGTCATCAGCTTGGAAGGCTGAGGTTCTACCACTGAACTACACCCGCCAGGTCAAAGCGCTGCCTACCTAAGCCGCCCCCCTCGCCCATGGGCGAGGGATCGTATCGTATCTGGTGGAGGGGGTAGGATTCGAACCTACGAAGGCTAAGCCAGCAGATTTACAGTCTGCCCCCGTTGGCCGCTTGGGTACCCCTCCAATTCAGGACGCATAATTCTGCAGGTCCTGACCGAGACTGTCAACACCCCCGAGGCAATCCCCGAGAGGTATGGCCCCACGTCAGCGACTGAGAAGATGGAGCTGGCGACAGGACTCGAACCTGCGACCCGCTGCTTACAAGGCAGCCGCTCTACCAACTGAGCTACGCCAGCCAACGACCCTGTCCATGGTAATCGGCCGGGCGAAGCGGCGCAACGCCGGCAGCACGTGCCACCCCCTCAAGCACCAAACCACCACGTACCTCCCAAGCGTGCTGCAAATGATTGCGCAGTGCCGGAAGATCGCCTCCGGTGGCCAAATAGCGAAACACCGGAGGGGACTTAGCGTGCCCCTCTCGTACCCCCTTGATGCACTGCTCGGTTACCTCATTGATTGCCGCGGCCAACCCCCAGCAGAGCCCCCCAGCGATGGCATCAACCGTATTATCCGCCGGCAGCACCTCTTCCCAGCCCACCTGCAGGACGTCGCGATCCTGGACCAGCGCGACAGCGGCCTCACCTAAGCCCCGTTGCAAGGCCCGGACTCCAGGAAAAATAGCACCTCCATGATGCTGTCCAGCGCCGTCGAGCAGATCCACGGTCACCGCACTCCCTACGTCCAAGACGATGGCCCCCGCCGGTGCTACCGCTCGTGCCGCAATCAAAGCCGCCCATCTGTCGGCACCGAGCTGGCTCGCTGCCTCATAACCATTGATCACCCCATATGCCTCGCGAACGGGTTCAATCCACTCTACCCGCTGAGTCCTCAATGAGGGACCTCCAGCCTGCGGGCGAACCGCCGTTGCTAAACCGCGCAACGCCTCCTGCACGCCTGCCTCGACGCAGAGCCGGTGCTCGCGAGGGGCCACGCACACACCGACGACGTGCACGGCTTGCGTAGTGTGGTGTAGTGGCAATCGCGCACGGAGCTGATCGCGAATCACGCTGACTTCGTAGGGACATCGCCCCCCATAGACGAGACCATCATCAAGGGTATAGGCCCATTTCACGGCACTGTTACCAAGATCAAGCAAAACGATCACAAACCGCTCCGAAGTCGCACCTCGGCGCTGGAAAAGCGCTCCAAACCCCTCTCACCGCGCAATAACAAACGCCCCTGCATATCGATGCCAGCAGCTACGCCGACGACATCACCCCCAGGCGCCGAGACCCGCACCATTTCACCTTGAAGTGCATCAAAATCGGCCCACTCTGCCAACAGCCCACCCAGTCGGGCTTCCACCGCTGCTTGCAGAGCGTGCGCGATCGCCTGGCTGACCACGACGCCCAAACGGTTTCGCCCAACCCCTCGCACCGCCACCGCAGGCCACGGCGACACAACGCCTACGCCGCCATCCCGGTACGACATCGGCACGATGGCGTAGCCGGGAGCAGCGGGCCGTTCGCGAGGGGCAGCGAAGCAATTCAGTCCAACCCCCACCACGACCCGACACCCTCCCCGCGGATCACCCCGTAATTCAGCCAAGATACCAGCCACCTTGCTACCTTCGAGCAGAATATCGTTCGGCCACTTCAAGCTAACCGGAAGACCCTCCCGCCGCAACGCCTTAACCAGGGCGACCGCAACCGCCACTCCCAGAGCGTGCAGCGGTGCAGTCAGAGGACCAAGATCAGCCACTAGCGACAGATAGAGCCCCCCCAAAGGGGAGCTCCAGGCACGCCCAGCCCGCCCCCTGCCTGCAATCTGGCACTCGCCTAAGACCAGCCCCGGTTTGCCGGGCACTATCAGCCTGTGCGCCATTGCCAGCTCATTGGTTGAGGCTGGGCGAAAAAAAATCTTAATGTTTTCAAGAGGAACCACGCCGCACTCAGCAATCTGAAGCGCATCCAACGGCTCATACCCTGCGGAGAGACGATATCCGCCACCGCCAGTTGCCGTTTTCACGGCCAATCCGCGTTGCCGCAACCCGGCCACCGCACGGTAGAGGGTCGCGCGCGCGCAGCGGCACTCGGCAATTAGCCGAGCCCTACTGTGCCACTCACCGTCGGCGAGCTGCCCCAGCAGACGCCCAAGAACACACCCACGCAACTGTTCCATGACCGCTTCCGTTCTAGCCTCAATGTCGCTTTACACCACCAAAAAAAAACCCCCACAGTCGTTTTGACTGTGGGGGTTTGGTATAAGGCGCCTGGCGATGACCTACTTTCGCACGACAGTTCGGCCGCACTATCATCGGCGCAGAGTGGTTTCACTTCCGAGTTCGGCATGGGGTCGGGTGGTTCCCACTCGCTATGTTCGCCAGGCAAAAAAGAGGGCAGCCGCGCTGGGGGGGGGGATACAAGG
>NZ_NRRN01000021.1 GCF_016583625.1 Halorhodospira abdelmalekii
TCACGCTGCCGCGCTCGTCATCGCGCGGCGCGCCCTGAACCTCTCGGAGCGACCCAATCGCCGCGCCAGAACCGCCCGCCCCCTACCTGCAAGGAATCGGGGGCGGCACGTCTGGGCGTTTTGGAGACAGGTCGCCCGTGAGCAGCGACGGATGTACCGTGTCGGCGGTCGGTCAATCGACCGATCCCGCTCGCCACCGACCCCTCCGGGCACGGCGCGAGCGGCGATCCATTCGCCGGCGGTTGGCGCGATTCCAACCCGCTAATCGTAAGCAGCACTGTTCGGCTTACGTCCGTAGGAATGGTTTTCTATGGTTTTAGGAACGGTTCCGCCGCACTATCTAGCCCGTTACTGTCTGCGTGGCAAGGGGCCGCAAGCCGGCACCTTCCTGGTCGATCGGCGGCTGCGCGAGCGAGTCGACTTTCGCCAGATCAATCTCAATCGCCCGCTCCCGCAGTTGCCTACCTTTTACCTGATCATGCTGCGCAATCTGCTGATCTATTTTGATCGGACAACGCGCCAGGAGGTCGTTAGACGGGTCCTCGAGCGCCTGGAGCCGGGTGGGTATTTGATGATTGGCCACTCAGAGAGTCTGCACGAACTCGGCGTAGCCGAGTTGGTTCAACTCGCCCCGGCGATCTTCCGCAAGTCTTTGCCGGGGAGCGGTGCGGATGTGCGCTTGATCTCAGCGGACGAAGAGGATACACCCGGGCATCGCGGAAGGGAGGGGAGAGCGTGACTCAATCGAAGCCCTTGCGCGTCTTCTTGGTCGACGACTCCTCTGTCGTGCGCCAAGTGCTGAGCGGGTTGCTCGGTGGGGCTGGCGGGATTGAGGTTATTGGCAGCGCTGCCGATCCTCTCTTTGCCTTACCGAAGATGGAGCGGAACTGGCCCGATGTCATCGTGCTCGATATCGAGATGCCGCGCATGGACGGCATCACCTTCTTACGCCATATCATGAACCAGCGTCCTACACCGGTGGTGATCTGCTCGAGCCTGACCGAGCGCGACGCCGAGGTGACCGTCCAGGCACTCGCCAGTGGGGCGGTTGATGTGGTCACTAAGCCGAAGATCGGCCTTAAAGACTTTCTCCACGCCAACAGTTCGGAGATCGTGCGGGTTGTTCGGGCCGCCGGGCAGGTGCATCGCCGCGCCTTAAAGGGCGGTGCCGGGCTGGCCGGCTTAGCCGAGTCCGTGCCGACGAAGGGCGAGATTAGCCACAACGTCGCCCATAACGGTGGCCACGATGGGGTGGCGGGGGTAGCGGTGGCGAAGACGCCCGTCGCACCGCTGTCGCGAACCACCGATCAGGTGGTTGCGTGCGGCACTTCAACCGGCGGCACGCAAGCCCTGGAGGCCATTTTGACCCCTTTGCCAGAGCTCTGCCCCGGGATGGTTGTCGTGCAACACATGCCGGAGAAGTTCACCGCCGCCTTCGCCCGACGCCTCAATGGTCTCTGTCGCTGCGAGGTGCGCGAGGCGCAGGAGAACGACCGCGTGATGCCTGGACGTGTGCTGATTGCACCCGGCGGACGACACATGCTGGTGCAGCGCAGCGGCGCCCACTACCGTATCGCCCTCAGTGACGGACCGCCGGTCAACCGCCATAAACCTTCAGTCGATGTGCTCTTTCGTTCGGTCGCGAAGGTTGCCGGGCGCAACGCCGTCGGGGTGCTGATGACCGGGATGGGGGACGATGGGGCGAATGGGCTGCTGCTCATGCGTCAGGCTGGGGCGCGGACGATCGCCCAAGATCAGCAAAGCTCGGTGGTCTTTGGGATGCCACAGGAGGCGATTAAGCGCGGGGCCGCCGAACGCGTTCTCTCCCTGCGGGAGATCGCTGCCGGACTTCCCCATGGATTCCGCGAGCGCAGCGCCACCCCGGCTAGCCCGCATTGACGCTTATTGCAGGCTGAGAAATAATTGATGGGTTGAATGCCATCCTGTTTATCATTGATTTCTGTGGGGAAATGAAGCATGCAGCTATTGCGGCGGTGGCGGGTTGGGGCACGGCTGTGGGCCGTCCTGATCGCCGGCGGTATCAGTCTGGTGGTGCTGGGTACGGTCTCACTCTATACCGCCTATGGGCTGCTGCTCGAAGAGCGTCAGCGCGGAGTGGTCAACGTCGTCGAGGCCGCAGTGGGGGTGGTGGCGTACTACGGGCGCCTCGCAGCTGAGGGTGAACTAACGACTGCAGAGGCGCAGCAGCGGGCGGCGACAGCCGTCGATCAAATGCGCTATCACGAGTACGCCGACGGATCCCGTGAGTACATCTGGATCAACGACTTAGAGCCGCGTGTGATCATGCATCCCGATCCCGAATGGATCGGCCAGGTGGTCGGTGAGGTTACCGACGCGGTTGGCAATCGTTTCTTCATGGACTTTGTCGAGGTCGCAAGGGACGAGGGGGGTGGCTACGTCGAGTACTTCTTCCCGATGCCGGGCGAGGAGGAGCCTACCGCTAAGGTCTCCTACGTTGAGCTCTATGAGCCGTGGGGCTGGGTGATCGGCTCGGGGATCTATATGGAGCGTGGCCGCGGGGCGATGCTCGGTTTTGCGGCCAATTTTGCCGGCTTGGCCGCGGTGGTCTTGGCGCTGCTGGCGGCGGTGATCTTCTTGGTCGTGCGCAGTATTGTCGGGCCGCTGCGTCAGGCTAAGGAGCAGGTGGAGGCGATGACCGGTGAGACGGTCGATCTGACCCACCGGCTTACCGCCGATGGGGCCGATGAGATCGCCGATGTCGCCCGCAGTATCAATGCGCTGACGGCGACCTGCAGCCAGGCGCTGCGCAAGGCGACGGCGACCAGTGAGGAGTTGCGGCAGGCGGCCGATTCGCTGATGGAGATCACGGCCCAGGCCAGTGAGGGGATCGAGCGCCAGGCGCGTGAGACCGACGAGGTGGCAACGGCCATGAATGAGATGGTCTCCACCGTTCAGGAGGTCGCCCGCAATACCCAGGATGCGGCGGGTTCGGCCCGGCAGGCCGAGGAGGAGACCGGCAGTGGCCGACAGGCGGTGACCCGGACGATCGACGCCATTCAAGATCTTGCCAGCGAGCTTGAGCGCAGCCGTGGTGCGGTCGAGCAGCTCTCCGGCGAGTCGCAGCGCATCCGTGAGATCCTGGGCGCGATCAATGAGATCACTGAGCAGACCAATCTACTCTCGCTCAATGCGGCGATCGAGGCCGCACGAGCCGGCGACAGTGGTCGTGGCTTTGCGGTTGTCGCCGACGAAGTGCGTAAGCTCTCTTCGCGGACGCACGAGTCGACCCGTCAGATCCAAGAGATCGCTAAGAGCTTCGACGAGGGGGCGCAGCAGGCGATGGCGTTGATGGCCTCAAGCACTGAGAAGGCCAACGCCACGGTTGAGGGCTCCAGCCAAGCGGGTGACAGTCTCAACGCCATTACCCAGTCGGTCGCCAAGATCAGCGAACTCGGGACTCAAATCGCCAGTGCGGCGGAGGAGCAGGCGGCTACTGCCGAGGAGATCAATCGCAACGTCGTCAATATTCGTGACGAGGCCACCGCAACCCAGCGCGGGGTCGAGGCGGTCAGCGAGGCGGCGAAGCGCCAGCACCAATTGGTGGAGGGATTGCAGACCGAGCTCTCACGCATCCGCTACCATTAGCGGCCTTGGCCTTGGCCTTGGCCTTGGCCTTGGCCCTAGTCCTGATCTGGCAGCTGCCGGCGGATGCGAACGCGGGTCGCAGCACCGCGGCGGCGTTGCAGCACCTGGCGTGCCGCCAGCAAGCCGAAGAGCAGCCCTACGGCGGCGGCGGTCGCACTGCCCCACGGCGGGGCGGCTAAGAGCAGATCGGCAACCAGGGCGGCGCCGATCAGCGCCGCTAACGGCAACAGATAGACGAGCATGGCGCCGCTGAGTAGGGCGCCGCTGTCGATCTCCACCATCACCCGCTCGCCCTCTTTGGCGCCCTCCGGGTTATCGGCCCACAGCGTCGCCGTGCCGCGGGTGCGTTCAAGCACGCTGACACCACAGGCCATTCTCGCGGTGCAGGCCCCGCAGGCGGCTGCGCGCTGGGTCTCGACTCGGGCGCGGATGCCCTGGGTCTCGGCGATAACCGCTTCGCGCTGGAGGCAGTCGCCCCCGTCTCTGCCCCCGTCTCTGTAGTCACCCGTCGTGCCCCTGTTGTCCAAGCCCCTGTCGCTCACGACTGCTGCCCCTCGTGATCATTGCGCTCGCGCCGCGCGACCTGCTCCGGGTCGGTCGAGATCGGGCGGTAGAGCTCGACCCGGTCGCCCTCGCTGAGGATGTGATCGGCCTGAACCGGTTTGCTAAAGATGCCGATCTTCAGCCGCTCCGGGTCAGCAGCAGGAAAGCGCTGCTGCAGACCGGATTGGGCGATCGCCTGCTGCGCCGTGCTCCCTTCCGGTAGCTGCAGTGTTCGCCAGAAGTGTTCGCCGCGCTCGACGTAGGCAACCGAGACCGTAATCATGAACGTCCCCTCTCAATGATGCGCTTGCCGGCCATCAGGAACCCCAGCGCGATAAAGCCGCCTGGCGGTAGAATCATCAGCAAGAAGCCGGAGTAGTTGTCGAAGAGTGTGACTTCCAAGAAGGCGAAGCTCTCGCCGAGCATCAGCGCCGCATCCGCAAACAGCGTACCGGAACCGAGCAGCTCACGCACGCCGCCGAGCACAACCAGGATGGCGGTAAAGCCGAGTCCCATCATTAGGCCATCGAAGGCCGCTTCACCGGGCGGGCGCTTGGAGGCGAAGACCTCGGCACGCCCCAGGATGGCGCAGTTGGAGACGATCAGCGGGATAAAGAGCCCGAGGGCCTGGTAGAGCGGATTGAGGTAGGCCTCCATGGTCAGATCGACCAGGGTGACCAGGGTAGCAATCAGCAGGATAAAGACCGGGATCCGCACCGGATCGGTGATCATGCCGCGAAGCACCGAGACCAGCAGACCGCTGAGCACCATAACGGCCAAGGTAGCGACCCCCAGGCCAAGGCCGTTGGTCGCGGTCGAAGTCACCGCCAGCAAGGGGCAGAGGGCGAGGAGTTGGGCTACGACGACATTGTTGTCCCACAGGCCATCGCGGGCAATGCGACGCCAGCGCTGTCCGGTCGGTTGCTTTGGTGCCGCGCCTGCATCTGGCGCATCCGGCGAATCCTCGCGGATGGCTTCGCTCATGATTGCTCTCTCCCTCTCCCTTGCGGTCTGTTCTTGCGCCCGGTGCGCTCCCTCATTCTTGTTGCCTTCCCTTGCGCCTTCACGCCCTTGCACTGCTTGTTTCTGTTCCCGCCCTCCTGAACCGTACTTGCCCTGGTTTGGCTAGCCGGCGGCGGCTAGCGAGCGATCAATCGGGGTCCGCTGGGGTCAGTCGGCTGCGATTGCCTCCTCGTCGTCGTCCTCGTCGTCGGGCTGCGGTGTTAACAGCGCCTCCCGATGCTCCTCGAAGAGGGCCAGGCCTTCGTGCACCGCCTCAATGACAGCTCGGGCGCTGATCGTCGCTCCGGTTAGCTGATCGAACTCGCCGCCGTCTCGCTTAACGGTCCAGCGCTGAGAGGGCGGATCGCCGAGCGAGCGGCCGCGGAACATCTCGATCCAGTCGGAGCGGCGGGCCTCGATGTCATCGCCCAGCCCCGGGGTCTCGCGGTGTTCGGTGACGCGTGCAGCGATCACGCGACCATCACGGTCGATGCCGACAATGACCCCGATATCGCCGGCGTAGCCGCGACCGATGCGCTCCAGGGCGACCGCGGTGACGCGAGCGCTCGTCTTTGTGTCGGCTGCGTCGGCATCGCTGGCATCGGTGCCTGTCCCTGTGGTGGCAGCATAGGTGGCATCAGTGCCTGTCCCTGTGGCGCCTGTGGCGGATGCGGACTCGCCAGCAGGCGTCTCTTCCGTTGGGCTCTCTTCGGCCGGAGCGGCATCGGCAGCAGCAGCCGTGGCATCAGCGGCATCGGCCGCGCCGCGCGAGTCGTTGATCAGCTGCCAAGCCTTCAGCGATTTGCCGTCTTCAAGCTCGATCGTCACCGTGCGATCGAGCGGTGCCTGCGCCGGATCGTCGATCGGTAGCACCTCGGCGATGCGTTCGGCGAGGCGCTGCTGATGGGCGGCGGTGATCGCCTCGCGCGTCTGCTGATCGGCGATGACCAGGGCGGTGCTGCAGACCAAGGCCACGGTGCCGAGCAGGGTGACGTGGTAGGCGGTCCGCTGCTGATAGCTCGGGCGTTGAGGTGTGCTCATGAGCGCTCCTGCTTCTTACGCTGCGCCGACAGCGGGGTGCCGAGTCGGCTGCGACCGTAGATCCGCGGCCGCACGTAGTGATCGATCAGCGGGGTGGCGGCATTCATCAGCAAGACGGCGAAGGCCGTCGCCTCGGGGTAGCCGCCGTAGGTGCGGACCAGCCAAATGATGGCAGCACAGCCGGCGGCGAAGAGGATGCGCCCTGGGCGTGTTGCCGGCGACGTGGTCGGGTCGGTGGCGATGAAAAAGGCGGCCAGCAGGGTCGAGCCGGCAAGCAGGTGGAGACTCGGATCGGCGAAGCGCTCCGGGTCGATGGTGTGGGCCAGGGCGCTGATCGCTGCCAGTGTAGCGAGCAGGGTAATCGGGATATCCCAGCTGATCACCCGCCGCACGATCAAGTAGAGACCACCAAGGGCGAGCAGTAGCGCCGAGCTCTCGGCCAGACTCCCTGGGGCGTAACCGAGCAAGGCCAGCCACGGGTCGAAGTGCTCAGGGAGTGCTGCAGCGAGCCCGGTCCCCTCGCTCACCGCACTGCGGGTTGCATCGAGGGTGGTTGCACTGGTCACCGCATCCCAGTCGCTGTGGCCAAAGAGGGTGATGCGCATCCCCTCGAGCCAGCCGGGCGAGGCAGCGGCAGTCAGTGGCGCCGGTTCAACCCAACGGGTCATCTCGACCGGGAAGGCGACCAGGAGGGCAACGCGGGCGACCATCGCCGGGTTAAAGAGATTCTGCCCGGTGCCGCCGAAGACGCCCTTACCGACGATCACCGCGATCAGCCCGCCGCAGACCGCAATCCACCACGGCGCCCACGGCGGCAGACTCATCGCTAGGATTAATCCGGTGACCAAGGCGGAGCCATCGCGCACGCCCCCGGCAACCGGGCGGCCACTCAAGCGCAGGCAGAGCGCCTCGGCGGCGACGACGGTCGCCAGAGTGATGAGCAGCAGATTCAGCGCCGGCCAGCCGTAGAGCCAGACACCGAAGAGGGTTGCCGGTGCAGCGGCGAGCAGCACCTGCTGCATCAAGGCGGGGAGGGCCAGGGGCGCCCGTGTATGGGGTGCGGCGATAGGCTCGCTCACGTCTCGCTCTCCTCCTTCTGCTTTTGGGCAGCACGGCGCTTACGGCGCTCTGCGGCGGCCCGCTTCTTCGCCTCGGCGGCTAACCGCTGACGCTCTTGACGCTGCTCGGCTAGGCGCTTTTGCAACTCGGCGCGCTGCTTAGCAGCGGCGTTATCGGCGCGCCGCCCGCGTGCATAGTGAAAGAGCTGGACCAAGGGGCGCGATGAGGGGCAGACGTAGGCGCAAGAGCCGCACGATAGGCAGTCGCCGAGTCCCTGTTCGGCGGCGCCATCGAGGTCGTCGGCGGCGGCCCGGTTGGCGATCTCAAACGGCATCAGCCCCATCGGGCAGGCCTCGACGCAGCGCCCGCAGCGAATGCACGGCAGCCCGGCCGGTTCGCGGATCTCCGCGGCGGTTAGGGCGATGACGCCGTTGGTCCCTTTGGCCAGGGCAGCCTCAATCGGCACCACCTGGCCCATCATCGGGCCGCCGGCGAGGATGCGCGCCGGTTCGCAGTGCAGGCCGCCGGCTTGCTCGATCAGATAGGAGAATGGGGTGCCGATCGGGGCTTCGAAGTTTTGCGGTTCGCGTACCGCCCCACCGCCGACCGTAACCGGGCGGCTGATCAGCGGGATGCCGTGGCGGATGGCGCGGTGGACCGCATAGGCGGTGCCGACGTTGTGGACCACGAGGCCGATATCGGCCGCCAGTGCTCCAGCCGGCACTTCATGCCCCGTCAGGCTATAGATCAGGTGCTTCTCAGAGCCCTGCGGCCACAGGCTCGGCACCGGCAACACCTCGGCCCCGCCGCCGAGGGATTCCGCTGCCCGCTGCATGGCGAAGATCGCCTCCGGCTTATTGTCTTCGATGCCGATGGCGATGCGCTCCGCCCCGAGGGCGTGCGCCATCAAGCGGGCGCCGTCGATGATGCCGGCGGCACGCTCGCGCATCAGGCGATCGTCGCAAGTCAGATAGGGCTCGCACTCACCGCCGTTGAGGATCAACGTGTTGACGCTGCCATCGGTGCTGAGCTTGAGCGCCGATGGGAAGGCGGCACCGCCCATGCCGACAATACCGGCGGCGGCGACGCGCTCAGCGATGGTTTCTCGGTCGAGCTGTGGGACGGGCCCGGTGAGCGGCTTGGGCAGGTTCGGGTCCCAGCGCTTGTGGCCGTCCGGGGCGATCACCACGCTCTGCACCGGCAGCCCGGACGGGTGGGGGGCTGGGTGGTGATCGATGGCGATTACGGTGCCGGAGGTCGGGGCGTGGACCGCCGCTGAAATCCCGGCATCGGGGGCGCCGATCAGCTGCCCCTGAGCGACAGAATCGCCAACCGCGACCTGTGGCAGTGCCGGGGCACCGATATGCTGCGCGAGCGAGACGTAGAGACGCGGGGGTAGTGGCACCGGCTCAATCGGGCAGCCGGAGGTCGGGTGTTTGCGCGCATCGGTGCGCACCCCGCCACGGATCAGTTTCGGCTTGCTAAGTAGCATGGTCGAGGACCTCGTTCGGTCGCGGCCAGCGCCAATTGGCGAGGGTGACCGACTCTGGAACCATCTTCAGGGTGGCCGTCGGGCAGACGTCGATACAGGCGGTGCAGCCGGAGCACGCCTCCGGCAAGACGCCGTGGATCTGGTTGGGCGCACCGACGATGGCGTCGGTCGGACAGACTTTGATGCACTTCAGGCAGCCGCTGCAGAGCTCTTCGTCGACGACCTTGGCGATCAGACGCGGGCCGCAGCACTGCGCCCCGTAGGTCAGTGGTCGACCGGTAATCCGTGCCAACTCCTCAGCGAGCGCCCGCCCGCCGGGGGGGCAGAAATCGAGCGGCAGTTCACCGGCGGCGACCATGCTGGCGCCGGCGGCACAACCGGGGTAACCGCACTGCCCGCAGTTGGTGCCGGGGAGCGCACGATTGACCTCCTCCTCGATGGCGTCCGGTTCGCCCTTGAGATAGTGGTGGGCGATGGCGAGCAGCCAGCCTAGAGCGATGGCCATGAGTGTTAGAACCAGCATCGCGGCATACATCGGCGATCAACCTCCTGGCAGTCCAATCAGGCCCATAAAGGCGAGCGAGAGCAGGCCGGCGACGATGAAGGCGATCGGTGCCCCCTGAAAGGCGTCCGGGACGGCGGCACAGGCCAGCCGCTGACGCAAGCCGGCAAAGAGCACCAGTACCAGGGTGAAACCGACCGCGGCACCGAAGCCGAAGAGCACGCTCTCAAGAAAGGTGTGCGCCTCCTGGATATTGAGAAGCGCTACTCCGAGCACTGCGCAATTGGTGGTAATCAGCGGTAAAAAGACCCCGAGCACCTGGTGCAAGGTCGGGCTGAGGCGGGCGACGGCCATCTCGGTAAACTGCACGGTTCCGGCGATGACCAGAATGAAGGTCAGAATGCGGAGAAACTCAAGCTCGAAGGGGATGAGGATGGCCGTCTCGATGGCCCAGCCTGCGGCGGCGGCCAAGGTCAGCACGAAGGTCGTCGCCAGCCCCATGCCGAGCGCGGTATCGAGGCGGTTCGAGACCCCCATGAAGGGACAGAGCCCCAGAAAGAGGGTGAGGACGACGTTGTTGACCAGTGCAACCCCGATCAGGAGTAAAAGGTAGTCGGCCATGAAGTGGACTCCGCAGACTGCGTTGCCAAAGACTCTGCATCAGGTGTGCCAGCGGTTGAGTTGGCAAAGTGGCTGGGGGCCGATGCGCGGCGTGCGCTGCCGGTGGCAATGGTTTGCTACGGGTGTGCAAGAGGGTAGCGGTTGCCGCATCTACTGCACCGCTGCGGTGCGGATGCACCGCGTAGGGGCAGAGCGGAGTGGGGCGCAGCGAAGTGTTGTTGACCGGCTGTAAACCGTGTTGCAAACCGAACAGGCACTTCGTCGCGTTTGTCGCTTGCTCGACAGAGACGGAACACCTCTTGCATCGAACTGAGTGGCTGTAGGATCAGGCAAAGATATTTATTTGTGGAAACCATTGTTTTTGCTAATCGATGCCGCAGAGGGTTGCGGTCTTCGGTTCGGGGAGGGATTCAATGACCAGTCGCGAACAGGCTCGCAGCGAACTGCTAGAGAGTGAGCTTGAAGCCCTCTATCAAGTCAGCCGGGTGTTGTCGCACTCGCTCAATCTGCGCGAGACCTTGCAGGCGGTGCTGGAAGTGCTGCACGAGTGCGCTGGAATGCGCTCCGGTATGGTGGCACTGCGCGACCCAGTGCGCGGTGAGTCGATCGTGCGCGCGCTGCACGGCGGGGTGCCGGTCACTGAGGTTAGCTACCGGCCCGGCGAGGGGGTCATCGGGGCGATCCTCGCTGCCGCCGAACCGGTGGTGGTCCAGCGCATCGCCGATGAGCCCCGCTTCCTCGATCGGCTCGGGCTCTATAACCCCGATCTGCCCTTTGTCGGTGTGCCGATCAGCGGTGCCAGCCACCAAGAGGCGCCGGTCGGGGTGCTTGCCGCGCAACCGGCCGCGGCCGAGGGGGCACTGCTCGCCGAGCGTACGCGGTTTATGCAGATGGTGGCGAACCTGGTGGCCCAGACGGTGCGCTTGGCCGGGCGGGTCGGGCGCGAACAGGAGGCGATCGCTGCTGAACGCGACCGGTTGCGCCGGGAGATGCAGGGCCACTACGGTTTTGAGAACATCGTCGGCCACACCCGGGCGATGCGGCGGGTCTTCGAGCAGGTGCGTCGGGTGGCGCAGTGGAACACCACGGTGCTGCTGCGAGGGGAGTCGGGCACCGGCAAAGAGCTCATCGCCCATGCGATCCACTACAACTCACCCCGTGTCAACGCCCCCTTCGTCAAGCTCAACTGCGCAGCCCTCCCCGATAGCCTGTTGGAGAGCGAGCTCTTCGGCCATGAGAAGGGGGCCTTTACCGGCGCGGTGCAGAGCCGAGTCGGGCGTTTTGAGCAGGCCCACGGCGGTACGATCTTCCTCGATGAGATGGGCGAGATCTCGCCGGCTTTTCAGGCGAAGCTGCTGCGGGTGCTGCAGGAGGGGGAGTTGGAGCGACTCGGCAGCACCCGCACGCGGCACGTCGATGTGCGGGTGCTCGCTGCGACCAACCGCGATCTTGAGACTGCGGTGGCGGCGGGTGAGTTTCGCGAAGACCTCTACTATCGACTCAACGTCATGTCGATCCGGTTGCCGACGCTGCGCGAGCGGGTCGAGGATATCCCCGATCTGGCCCGCTTTCTGATCGATAAGATCGCCGCAGCGCAAGATCGGACGCTCGAGATCAGCGACGGGGCGCTGCGGACGCTGATGCGGCACCGCTGGCCGGGCAACGTCCGCGAGTTGGAGAACACCCTGGAGCGTGCCGCCATCATGAGCGAGGGCGGGCGGATCGATGCCGAGGCGCTGGCGTTGGCCGGCCTCTCCGCCGAGACGGCGCCAGGAGCGACGGCGCCGGCAGCAGCCGGTGGTCCCAATAGCCCGAGTCGCCTGGGCCACCCGAGCAGCCCGAATCACGCGAGTGAGCCGGGCAGCGAGTCGGAGGGGAGCGCTCAGGGTGGCCCCGATCGCACGCCTGCCGAACTTCTTCCCGATCCGCACGACCCGCACCTCGATGAGCGCGAGCGGGTCATCGCCGCCCTCGAGCGCGCCGGGTGGGTGCAGGCCAAGGCGGCGCGTATTCTAGGGATGACCCCACGGCAGGTCGCCTATCGGATCAAGACGTTGAATATCGAGGTCAAGAGCCTGTAGCGCTCGGGTGACTGCGGTGACCATGGTGGTTACGGCGCTGATGGAGCAGCGTCAGGATCGCCGGCAGGACCAGCAGATCGAAGAGCCAGGCCGCGCCAATGCCGGCGGCGGTGAGCAGCCCAAAGGTGCTCGTCGGGGTGAACCCCGAAAAAGTGAGCCAGAGCATCTGTGCGCCGAGGATCACGGTGGTGGCCGTGACCGCTCGACCGGCGCGCCGGTAGGTGTGGAGCAGGGCGCGGCCGTGGCCAAAACCGGCGCTGCGGCGGTTTAGATAGCCGTAATAGAGGTGAATGGTGTCGTCGACAGCGATGCCGAGGACGATGGCGGCGATCATCGCGGTGACCACATTGAGACTCAGACCGCCGAGGCCGAGGATCACCACCACACAGAAGACGGGGAAAAGGTTTGGCAGCATGCCGATGGCCGCGCGCTGAAAGGAGCGCCACAGCAGCGCCATCAGCAGGAAGATCAGGGCACTGGCAAGGAGTAAGCCGTACAGCTGACCGCGCATAATCCGATGCTGATTCTGGCTGAGCAGATAGGCGGTGCCGGCCAGTTGGGTCTGGTCTGGTTGCCACCCCTGCGCGGCAAGCGTCTCTTCGATCTCAGCGGCGAAGCGGTTGATCGCTTGCGAGCCGCGTATCTTGAGAGAGACGCTGATCCGGGCGATTTGAAAGTTCCGATCGACCCGATCGTAGAGATCGGCACCATCGTAGAGCAGCAGATACTGCGAAATCAGTGCACGACTATCGGGGAGGGTGCGGTAGTCGGGGTCTTCGTTGTGCAGCGCCCAGTGCAACTCCTCTAAGGTGTCGAGCATAGAGCGCGTCCGATCGACTTCGGGGCGTGCTTCGAGCCAGTCGCGCATGGCCGCGATTCGTTCGAGTTGGTCGGGCTCAACGAAGGTGTCACGCCCATCTCCGATAAAGACGATATCGACGACACTGGTGCCGTGAAAGTGCTCGGCAAATTGCTCCGTGGCTGCCACTGTCGGGTGTTCATCCGGTAGAAAGCGCAGCAGGTCGGCGTCGGCCTCAATGCGAAAAATGTGCGGTGTGCCGATCACGACGACGATCAGGGCTGCGGCGAGCGTGGTGCGTGGGTGGTGATACGCCCACAGCATCAGGCGGCAGATCGGGCGCTCGAGAAGACTGACCCCCTGTGTCGAGAGCGGCCACGATCGACGATCCCAGCGAGCGAAGATCGCCGGCAGCACCCACAGTACGGCGACGTACTGCACCAGTACCGCGGCCGCTGCGGACTGGCCAAAGACCCCCGCCGGCTGCGGGCTGATGGAGAGCGAGAGAAAGGCGGCGGCTGTAGTCAGGGCGGTGAAGAGCGCTGGACGACGGATTGCCGTGTGCGCCCGGGCGATCCGTTCCCTGCCCGTGTGGCCAAGTTGTGCCTGTCGGGTCAACGCGTTACAGAGATGGACTAACAGCGCAACCGTTAAGGCGATCACCAGCGGGATGAGGATGGCCGAAGCCATGGTGAAGGCGTGTCCGGTGGCGGCGGTAACCGCTAGGCCGCTGCCCAGCGAGGCGCTGATAACCGCCAGGGTGGCTGCTACGGCCAACCAACGGCGAAACATCCACAACATCAAACCCAGACCGGTCGCCAACGAGAGCGGGACGAAGAGCCAGACGTCCTGGATGGTGGCATCGATCTGTGCCAAGTTGATCGCGATGGTGCCGGTGAGGCTCACGCGCTCACGGGTGATGTCGCTCTCGGCGAGGGCCTCTTCGAAGGCGTCGTGCAATACCTGGCGTTGCGCGCTGCCGATGTGCTCACCGGGCTGCATCACCAGTGCCACGCGGCTGCCGTCGTGAGCGACAAGGCTGCCGGCGACCAGCGGGTTGCTCTGCAGCCGTTCAAGACGCTCAGCGTGTGTCAGTCCAGCGCGCTCGACCGGGCCGAGCAAGCGCTCGCTGCGCAGCTGGTCGTCGCGACCGCGCAGTCTCTCCGAGTGGGTTGGCGAGTAGAGGCGACTGACCAGCGGATGAGCCGCCATCGTCTCGCTAATCTGTCCTAGATCGTCGAGAAAGACGTCGCTAAGTCCCGTATCATCAAGGGCAAAGATCGCAATCAAGCTGGCGTTGCGCGGAAAGTGTTCACGCAGTTGCTGTTCGAACTCAAACGCAGGGTCGTCTTTGGGGATGAAGTCTTCAGCGCTGGTGCTCATCTCGAGTTCGGAGATCGCCCAGGTCAGTGGCACGATGGCAAGCAGCAGCAGGATTAGCAGTGCCAGTGGGGCGGGCAAGCGCAGCGCGAGCGGCAGCGAGGGGTGTGCGGGGTTGGGGCGTCTCAAGCCGAGGCTCCGATCCTTATTCTTATGTGCGCCACGCGATGGGCGGGCGTGGGCGATAGCGCCGACAACAGTCCAATAGGTCAGTGATAGTGGATACGCCAGCCGAGTAGGACCAAATCGTGATGCCGATAGTAGCCGATTGGGGTGTGGCGAGCACCGTCGAACCAGTGTACCTCAGCGAAAAACTCTTGTGCGTCGCGTCCGAGGTAGGCCACTTGCGGGTTGAGGTAGCGCTGACGCGGCTCGTAACCGAGCAGATAGCGTAAGCGGGTTCGCCAGCGTTGTCGCTGCCAGTACCGCTCCAAACCACCACTCACGGTATAGGCGTGAGCGGGGTCAAGAAGCGCTCGGTCGTCGAGGCGGTGATCGCCGGAGAGCTGCACGATTAAGCGCACCTCGGATTCGAACGGAAAGGTCTCGAAAGCGACGGCCCATTCGAAGCCGGGAACGGTCGTGTAGTCGAGCTGCGCAGTGGTTGCCGGGACGTCGCTGAGCCAAGCGGCCTCTGCGCGCCAGACCGTATCGCGCCACGTCCAGGCTAGATCGCCACCGAAGATCGTTGCGTAGGGGTAGCGGGCGCGCACCGTCAGCGGTGTTCCGCTGCCGGCGATGCGCTCCCAGAGTGCCGCTGCGCCCTCTTCGTCAATTGCCTCGCGCAGCTGCTGTGGGAGTTCGCCGCGGGTCAATGCGGTGCGCAAGTGCGGTGGCACCTCCGGGCCGAGCTCGTAGTAGGGCATGCTGCGCCGGGCGCGCTGGGCGCTCAGCGCGTAGTCGATTTGGGGGGTCGAGCCGCGCAGGCGGAGGCCGGCGCCACCGCTGCCGGAGGGGGTGTCGTCGATGATCGTGGCAATGCCGAGCCACGGAGCCAGTGCCGGGTCGAGGTCGATACCGGCGACGAGGCCACGGTGCTGGTCGACTGGATACCAGGGGTCGTCGGCTTCGGGAAGGCGTGCGGCACGAAAATAGGGTAGCCACAACCATTCGGTGTCGATGTGATCTCCGAAGTGCTCCCAGCGCAGTGCTGGGATGGGCAGTTGTTCGCTGCGGTCGCCGACCGGAAAGTGGCGCCGATCGTGTGCTGCCAAGCGGTTGGTGGGCGGGCGGTAGTCCATCTGTCCCCAGCGGACGCGCTGAGCGCCGAGAGTGATCCGCTGCTTGGCGGTGCGATACCGCACAAAACTCTCATCGTAGTCGCCCGAGGCCTCCCAATCGTTGCTGCGCTCACTACCGTGTTGGCGCTCGGCGTAGAGGCGCAGGCCGAGGTGCAGATCCCAGTCTGGGTGGGGTAGCCACTCGATGTGGGTGGTGAAGTCGAGTAGTGCGGCGCGCTCGGCTGGTCGCTCGGCATCGATCCACTGTAGTCCTTCACTCCGTACTACCGTCGATGCAAGTTGGGGCAGGTTCTGGGGGGCGTGAGCACTGCTGGCACTGCCATGAACCGCGCTAGGGACGGTTGCATCCAGGGGCCGTTCGATGGCGAAAGAAGAGGGGCTACAAAGGGATAGCAGGCACGCCGACAAGCTTAGCAGGGACGAATGGCGCCATGGGGCGGTTCGTGTCGCAGCCGATGATCGGTGCGCGCAGCCACATCGCAGCGGTTCGACGGCGGAGGCGGCTAAGCCGGCGTTCGAGTCGGCGCTCATGGTGTTCGTGGGTGGAGCTCGGCCTTGCTCAGGGGCGGAAGGGGCGCTCAACCATAGGATCCTCTAAGGCGCGTCGGGTAAAGAGACGATCGGGGATGGTCTCTTCGTAGCGAGTGCTGAGGTTGAGCAGACGGGTCTGGTGACCCGACTCCAGGTCTTCCATCACCGTTTCGGTGATCGTCCAGTAGCCCTCGATCTTCTCCACAGCAAGAACTTGGTAGCGTTTGAATGGTGTGTCGGCCGGTGTCGATCCGGTTCCTCCGGTTGGCGCAAAGTAGTCGACGCGCAGCGGTATGGCGCGTTCCGGATCGATCCAGATTAAGCGCTTGGCGTAGACCGAAGAGTGGGGGTCGTGTGGAATGCTGGAAACGATCTCGGTCTCAATCCCATTAAGGGAGGCTGTACCTTGCCAAATGTGGTCATCCATTTCGGCTGCGCGATCTCGCAAGTCCTCATAGAAGAAATCGGACCCGGCGAAACGAGCTCCGCGCTGACCGCTGGGAATACGCCGGGTCATATTGCGCGCTGGCAAATAGACCCACTGTTCGCTGTTTGCCGTGCCCTCGCCGATGGTCAGTAGACCCATGCCGGCGATATCGGCCGGGGCGCTAAAGCGAATCAGCGAGGCTGCGGTCTGGTCGGCTGAGCCAGCGCTGCGGCGAAAGGAGTAGAGTTCGCGGACCCTCGGGTCGCGCCCCGGTTCAAGCAGTTCCATGCGATGGTGGATTACCCTGCGCTCCCCGCGTGGGCGCTGTTCGACCGCCTCAGCAAGGGCGCTGCCGCGTTCGCGGGCACTGACCGACGCCTCTTCGGCCGCGGCGATCGGCGTCGCTGCCAGCGCGGTCAGCCACGCCACGGGCAGCAGCAGGGTGAGTAGCAGCCATCGAGCTGATAGCAGCCGCATGTCCATTCGCTGGGGTCGATGCTCATGGCGCAGCGGTTGTGTGCGCTTAACGGCGCTCGCACCAAGCTGGAAGAGGGGAGAGCGGAGGCGGTAGGAGTCGGGGTGCGGCATGGTGATGAATCCTACATGCGGGCCGGAGTCGGTGTTTCGTAGCCGACAGCCAGGGTTTGATTGGGGGCGTAAGTGAGCCTTTCGAGCATACAAATTCAATCGATTAGGGCAGTAACTTAGGTTTCGGCATGGACCTTGCTAAAGATAGCACAAGATGTCAAAGGAGGTTTGTGCCCCATGTCTTCCAGCGCCTCGCCCTGCAGTGGCCCACGCGACGGGACCGGACGGTTGCCGGCAGCGATTCGGGAAAAGGTCCGCAACCACCCCTGTTATTCGGAGTCGGCGCACCACCATTTCGCCCGCATGCACGTCCCGGTGGCCCCCGCCTGTAATATTCAGTGCCACTACTGTAACCGCAAATTCGACTGCTGTAACGAGTCCCGCCCCGGGGTGGTCTCGCAGTTGCTCAAGCCAGAGCAGGCGGTTGAAAAGGTGGCGGTGGTGGCCGCCCGTATCCCCGAGTTGGCGGTCGTCGGCATTGCTGGCCCCGGCGACCCGTTGGCCAATCCCCGGCGCACCTTGGCAACCTGCCGGATGGTCCGTGACCGCTTCCCGCAGCTGCGCCTCTGTCTATCGACCAACGGGTTGCGGGTGCTGGAGCATGTAGAGGCGATTCGCGAGTTGGGCATCGATCACGTCACGATCACAATCAACGCGATCGATGCCGAGATCGGGGCGCAGATCCATCCGTGGATCTTCACCGACCATCGGCGCATCCACGGTGTCGCCGGTGCACAGCTGCTGATCGAGCGGCAGCTGGCGGCGGTCGCGGCACTCGCCGAGCGCGGCGTCCTGGTCAAGATCAACTCGGTACTGATCCCGGAGATCAATGCCGAGCACTTGCCGCAAGTCAGTCGCGCGGTGCACCAACGTGGGGCGTTTCTGCACAACATCATGCCGTTGATCGCCGAGCCGGAGCACGGCACCCACTTCGGATTGACCGGCGAGCGTGTGCCAACGACTGCTGAGCTGCAGGCGGTGCAGACGCAGTGTGCCGGCGATATGGCGCAGATGCGCCACTGCCGGCAGTGTCGGGCTGACGCCATCGGTTTTCTCGGCGACGACGCCTCAGAGGCCTCGGAGTCGTCAGCAGCGGAGTCGTCGGCGGGGGCATTAGCAGGCTCAGCGACGGGCTCGGCGGGCGATGTTTACGCCATGCTCGCCGCCGGACAGCGGCGGACCGAGGCGCTGCGCCAGGCCGAGGCGGCGGCCCTAGAGGCGGTTGCTGCGACGCCTGCATCGACACCGACACCGACACCGACATCGGCGAAGGCCGCGACTGCGGCGCTGGAGGAGTAGGCGATGGGCGCTGCCGGTACGGGTGTAAGGGCAGATTCGGCTACGCGCGCCGGTACGGGCACGGGTGCAGAGATGGGTCCGGGGGTGATTGTCATCGATGACACCACCCTGCGCGACGGTGAGCAGTCGGCTGGCGTCGCCTTCACTCGCGCGGAGAAGGTGGCGATCGCCTCGGCCCTTGATGCCATTGGCGTGCCCGAGCTGGAGGTCGGCATCCCGGCGATGGGGGCCGAGGAGCGCGCCGATATCCGTGCCGTCGCCGCCGCCGGTTTGCGGGCCCGGTTGCTGGTCTGGGGGCGGATGCGGGCGGAGGATGTCGCCGCCTGCGCCGAACTGGCCGACGCCGGTATTTGGGGGGTCGACCTGTCGATCCCGCTCTCCGATCAACAGATTGAGCACAAGCTGGGGCGCAGCCGGAAGTGGGTGCTGGCCGAGATCGAGCGCCGGGTTATCGAGGCGCGCGCCCTCGGGTGGGCGGTCTGCGTCGGGGGCGAGGATGCAACCCGCGCCGATCCGAGCTTTCTCCTTGAGGTCGCCTCCTGTGTCGAGGCGGCGGGGGCGCGGCGGCTGCGCATCGCCGATACGGTCGGCATCGGGGAGCCGTTTGCGATGCGCACGCTCTTTGAGCGGCTGCGGATGGCGAGCCCGACGCTGGAGCTCGAGGTGCACGCCCACGACGACTTCGGCTTGGCGACCGCCAATACCCTCGCTGCAGTCCTCGGCGGTGCCAGCCACGTCAATACTACCGTTTGCGGTCTTGGGGAGCGCGCCGGCAACGCCGCCCTGGAAGAGGTCGTCTGCGGCTTGGCGCGCCTGCTAGGACGCCCCTGCGGGGTCGATCTAGCCGGTTTGACCGGGGTTGCGGCGCTGGTTGAAGCCGCCTCGGGGCGCCCGGTGCCGTGGGGGAAGAGCATCATCGGGGCGGGGGTCTTTTGCCACGAGTCGGGGATCCACGTCGACGGTCTTTTGAAGGATCAGCGCAACTATCAGGGCATCGACCCGGGAGAACTCGGGCGTGCCCACGAGCTGGTGCTCGGTAAACACTCCGGTACGCGCGGCATCATGCGCGCGTGCCGCGCCGCCGGCCTGGCGCTGACCCGCGAGCAGGCGCGTGCGCTGTTGCCGACACTGCGGCGCTGGAGCATCGAACACAAACGAGCCCCCTCGGCACAAGAGCTGCGAGGGTTGGCACAGGTGGCAATGGGTGGGGGTGGCACATGTGGCAAGAGATCCTAGAGCAAGCGGTCCCCGATCTAAGCAGTGCCGAGGCCTTTTTGGAAGGATTAGAGGTGCCCTACGACCCGGCGCTGGTGCGGGTCTATCGGCTCCACATCTTACGGCGCTTTCACGACTATCTCGGAGAGGTGGCACCGGCGGCGGAGCCGGAGGCGGCACTGCGGCAGGCGGCCGACCTGCTACAACGCGCCCACGACGATTTTATCGGCTCCGATGCGCGGACCGAAAAGGCACTGGGTGTCTACCAGCGCAGTGGCGCTGCCGATCGCCACACGGTCGCGACGATCCCGCTCGATCAGATCCGCCGCCAATAGGAGGAAGAGGACGATGATGAATGCACGGTTTGCGTTAGGGGCGTCGGTGCGCGTAGTGCGCAATGTCCGCGACGATGGTACCTATCCCGGAGCGCAGCGCGGTGAGCTGCTGGTGCGCCGCGGGTCGATCGGTTACGTCCGCGATGTCGGCAGCTTTCTGCAAGATCAGATCATCTACAGTGTCGATTTTCCGGTAGTCGGACGAATCGTCGGCTGCCGCGAGCAGGAGTTGATCGACGCCCGCGACCCGTGGGTCGAGAGCCGCTTCGAGGCGCGTGATCGCGTAACCCCGAACCGGACCCTGGCGATTGGCGGGCAGGTCGTGGTCGAGCCGGGTCAGCCGGGTGAAGTGCTCTACGTGCTGCGCGATCCGACGCGCGGTCCGCTCTACCACGTCCGCTTTCCCGGGCGAACGCTGCAGGTGCCCGAGCACGCCCTGACAGCGCTGAGCGATGCTGCCGAGCCGGTGTCGTGACGGGGCTGGCTACGCTGGGGCAGTCCACGCTACGGAGTTCGGAGTCGGCTTCATGAGTGGGGCGGCGGCCTATCGGCTGCTGCGCGCGGCCCTGGAGCGCTTCGAGCGCGCCCCGGCGCAGCTGACCGAGGCTGAGCGGACAGCGGCGCAGCAGCAGGCTGAGCAGGAGGGCGCGCTACAGCAGCGGGTCTTGGCTGCCCCGGAGGCTGCTGGGGTGACGGTCAGCGAGGCCGAGATCGAGCAGGCGATCGCCGCGATCGCCGAGCGTTTCGACAGCCCGGAGCACTTTGCGCAGGCCTTGGCCGATAACGACCTGGACCGCGGTGAGTTGGCCGCCGCCGTGGCGATTGAGCTGCGGGTCGAGCGCGTCTTGGAGCAGGTCGCCGCCCAGGCTCCTGCAGTGACCGACGCCGAACTCGAGCAGGTCTACGACACCTGCCCGGAACACTGGCGCCGTCCGGAGACGCGGCGCGTCCGCCATATCTTGATTACCATCAACGAGGAGTTGGCCGAGAATCGCCGCCCCCGGGCTTGGCAGCGCGCTGAGGGGTTGGCCGAGGCGCTGCGCGCCGATCCTAATCCAGACCACTTCGCCCGCCTGGCCGAGCGCCACTCCGAGTGCCCCAGTGCTCTGCACGGCGGCTTGATCGGACGCGTGCCCCGCGGTCAACTGCACGCCGAGCTCGATGAGGCGCTCTTTGCCATGACCGCGGGTGAGGTCAGCGACCCGATCGAGACCGCCCTCGGCTTCCATGTGCTCCTGTGTGAGGCGTGCTATGAGGCCGAGACTGCCCCCTTTACAGAGGTGCGGGAGCCGCTGCGCGAGCGTCTGCAACAGCAGCGGGGACGCGCGGCGCAGCGGCGCTGGATGCGCAGCCTCCTCGCGGCCCCGGGTGACGATGCCTGAGTGGTAGCCATTTAGAGACCAGCCGTCTACAGCACACCAAAAGCGCACCAGGGCTTGCTCTCGGCCCTGCGTGGTGCCCGGCTTGAGCCTTCGCGGCGTGCGCAATTCGACTGGGTTTGCACTGTGGCGCGATTTGGTAGGATGGCACTCAAGCAATCAGCAGCCGAAGGTGGATGCAATGGCGATCGCTGCAGCCGGTCCGGCCTCTTATGAGCACTTGCCCATGGCTTGGGTGGGCGACTGGGCCGGTCGCCGGGCGGCCTTAACCCCGGAGCGTTACGCGCTCTACGAGCCGGCGACCCAGCGCCGGCTGACCTATCGCGAGATGGATCAGCGTGCTGAGCGCGTCGGCGCGTTGCTCGTCCATGACCTGCAAATTGCCGCCGGCGAGCCGATCTGCCTGCTGGCGCAGAATCGGCTCGAAGCGGTCGATCTCTACTTCGCATGCGGTAAGACCGGGGTGGTCTTGGCACCGCTCTCCTATCGTCTGGCGACTCCCGAGCTGAACGACTTGGTGCGCCGGATCGCTCCACGGGCGCTCTTCTACGACGGCCACTTTGCCGAGCAGGCGCAGGCGCTGGAGTTGCCCGAGGGGGTGCCGCGTATTGAGCTGCCGGCGTTTGCCGAAGGGGGCGAGGGGGCGGAGAAGGGTGAGGTCGCCGAGTGGCCGGTGGCGCTGCCGGCAGAGTCGGTCAATCGGCCACTCGCCTTGTCCGATCCCTTCCTCTACGTCCACACCGGGGGTACGACGGCGACGCCGAAGATCTGTGTCGTCTCGCATCGGCAGATGGTCTGGAATGCGATCGACATCTTGGCGAGTGCCGGCGGGGCGCTCGGGCCGCAGCGCGAACTGCTCACCTTTCCGCTGTTCCATATCGGCGGTTGGAACACCCTGACCCCGGTCTACTACGCCGGTGGTTTTACGGTGCTGATGCACCGCTTCGATGCCGGTGAGGCGTTGCGCTTGATCGAGAGTGAGCGCTTGACCCACTTCGGTGTAGTCGAGGCGATGCTCCAGCTCATGAGTGAGCACTCGGCCTTTGCGCAGATCGATCTAAGCAGCTTGGAGAGTGTGACGACGGCCGGGGCGCCGTGCTCAGCCAGTGCCATGCAGCCCTTTTGGGATCGTGGCATCCCGGTGAGCCAGTCGTACGGGCTGACCGAGGGCGGACCGTCGAACTTCCTCTATATCCACGATGAGCAGTCCCTGGAGGGGCTGCGCGAGCACTACGACTCGATCGGCACCTCGATGTTTCATACCGACTACTGCATCGTCGATCCCGAGCAGCTGGAGCCGGTGCCGGCCGGCAAAGTGGGGGTAGTGCTGCTGCGCAGTCCGCACAATTTCGACGGCTATCTCGATGAGCCGGAGCGCACCGAGCAGGTGTTGCTGGCCGACGGCTGGGTCTACAGCGGTGATCTAGCCTATGTCGATGAAGAGGGGCGGGTGCGCATCGTCGGGCGTGCTGACAATCTCTTTATCAGCGGTGGGGAGAACGTCTCGCCGGAGCAGATCGAGGAGGTGCTGGTCCGCAATGCGGCGATCGATAAGGCGGCGGTCGTCGGTGTTGCCGATCCGCGCTGGGGGCAAGTGCCAGCGGCTGCTGTGGTGCTGCGCCCTGGCGCTGAGATCGATAAGGCGCAGCTTTGTGCCTACGCACGGCGCGAACTCGCTAGCTTTAAGATACCGAAATACGTCCACTTCGTTAGCGAACTGCCGCTGACCGGGGCGGGAAAGCTCGATCGGCAGCGAATCCGCGAGCTGCTTGAGCAGCGCCGGCACGATGACGAGTGTGCCGGGTGCTGAGTCTCTTGGTGCGTGTACGGTGCGCGGCGGTTTCCGGGTGCGTTGTCGGTTGCACTGTAGGCCAGCTGGCCGGCGCGCAAAGCCGCGTTACGTTGTCGGTACGAAGGGGCGGACGGTGATGCCGTGGGCGACCGGGCCGTGGCCGCGGCCGAGGCCGGTAGCACGCTGCAGTGCTTCGTGCAGGTAGGCGCGGGCGCGGGCGACCGCCTGTGGCATGGTTAGGCCCTGGGCCAGACCGGTGGCGATGGCGCTGGCTAAGGTGCAGCCGGTGCCGTGGTTCGAGGTGGTCGATAGGCGCAATTGGCGAAAAGACTCGACCCCGGCGGATGTTGCGAGGATGTCGATGACGACGTCGTCATGATGACGGTCAGGGTCGCCGTCCCTGCTCTCCTCGGTGGTCCCACCGTCCCCTGGGTCTTTTGCGGGGGTGGTGGCGACTGCGTGCCCGCCTTTGAGCAGCACCGCCTCGGGTCCGAGTGCGCGCAGAGCGACGGCGGCCTCGGCCATCGCCCCAGGGGTGGTGATCGGCTCGCCGAGCAGGACCTCGGCCTCGGGTAGGTTGGGGGTCAGTAGGGTAGCTTGCGGCAGCAGCACGCTGCGCAGCTGCTCAATGGCCGCCTCGGCGATCAGCCGATCGCCGCTTTGGGCGACCATGACCGGATCGATCACCTTCGGTACTGTCGGAGCGTGCTGCTCTAGGGTAGCGGCGACGGTCTCGATGACCGCGCTGTCGTGAAGCATTCCGGTTTTGATGCAGTCGGCGCCGATATCGTTGAGTACCGTCTCGATCTGGGCACGGATGAAGGCCGGTGGTACCGGGTGGACATCGGTCACACGGCAGGTGTTCTGCGCTGTCAGGGCGGTGATCGCGGTGCTGGCGTAGCCGCCGAGCGCCATGACGGTCTTCAGGTCGGCCTGAATTCCGGCGCCGCCGCCGGAGTCAGAGCCAGCGATGATCAAAACGCGCGCATTACCGAAACAGTCCGCCACTGCGGTGACTCCTCAGACTCCTCACGCTCGTCCCTTCACCTTCACCTTCACCCAGCGTCGTGCGCTTACTCACTCTTCGACGAGGCGAAGCGCTGGGCGACGTAGCTCTCGATGATCGGTTCGAGTTCGGCAGCTAGCTGCTCGCCTTTTAAGGTCACGGCGCGCTCGCCGTCGATAAAGACCGGAGCGGCGGGCTGCTCGCCGGCGCCGGGCAGGCTGATCCCGATGTCGGCGTGACGGCTCTCGCCGGGGCCGTTGACGACACAGCCCATCACGGCGATGCGCAACTGCTCGACGCCGGGGTAGTCTACCCGCCACTCGGGCATGCGCCGGTCGATGAAGCTGCGTACCTGCTCGGCGAGGTGCTGGAAGTAGTCGCTGGAGGTGCGCCCGCAGCCCGGACAGGCGGTGACCCGCGGGGTAAAATCGCGCAGCCCGAGGCTTTGCAGGACCTGCTGGGCGACTTCGACCTCACGGGCGCGGCTGCCGCCCGGGTCGGGGGTGAGCGAGACGCGAATCGTATCGCCGATGCCCTCCTGGAGGAGGATTGCCAGAGCTGCGCTTGAGGCCGTAATGCCGGGGATCCCCATGCCGGCCTCGGTTAACCCAAGATGCAGCGGGTAGTCGCAGCGCCGAGCCAGATCGCGGTAGACGGCGACTAGATCCTGGACACCGCTCATCTTGCAGGAGAGGACGATGCGATCGCTCGGCAGGCCGAGCGCTTCGGCCTGTGTTGCACTCTCAATCGCCGAAGTGACCACGGCATTGCGCATCACCGCCTCGGGTGGGTGTGGCTCTCTCCGTGCCGCGTTGGCATCCATCAGCCGGGTTAAGACGCTCTCATCAAGGCTGCCCCAGTTCACCCCGATGCGCACCGGCAGCTCATAGCGGCAAGCGATCTCGACCATCTCGGCGAACTGCGGATCGCGTCTTCGTCCCTTGCCGACGTTGCCGGGGTTGATGCGCATCTTAGCGATTGCTTCGGCACAGGCGGGGTGGCGTTTGAGCAGCTTATGGCCGTTGAAGTGGAAATCGCCGACCAGCGGCACCTCCACACCCTGTGCTAGCAATTGCTCGCGGATGCGCGGGACGGCAGCAGCAGCGGCCTCGTCGTTGATGGTGATGCGCACCAGTTCGGAGCCGGCGCGTGCTAGCTCAGCGACCTGGGCAACGGTGGCGGTGATATCGGCGGTCGCGGTGTCGGTCATCGACTGCACCACGACCGGCGCGGTGGCACCGATCACCAGGGGGCCGATGCGCACGCAGCGGGTTGAGTGTCGCTTTGCCGGGGCGGCCTCTAGCGGGGTCTGCTCACTGTCCATGGTTGCCTATGATACCGTTTTTTTGGCCCGCTGCCATGCCGCCTCCAGCACTTCGATCGGCTGCCCTTTGAGGGGGGTGTTGTGCTGGCGAAATTCGGCCTCGACCGCCCGAAAGCGCTGCTCAAAGCGCTGACCGGCGCGGCGCAGGGCGGTCTCGGAATCGACGCCGAGGTGGCGGGATAGATTCGTCACGGCGAAGAGAACATCGCCGATCTCATCCTCTAGACGTTGCGGATCGGCCGTCGGCAGCTCGGCCTTTACTTCGTTGAGCTCCTCGTAGATCTTCTCCAGCGTGCCGCGATAATCGGGCCAGTCGAAGCCGACACGCGCCGCCCGGCGCTGCAGTTTGCCGGCGCGCATTAAGGCGGGGAGGGCAGTGGCGACATCGTCTAAGGCGCTGTCGCCACTGCCCTTGCGGCGCCGCTCGGCGGCCTTGATCGCCTCCCAGCTGGCCGTTACACCGGCGGCATCCGAGGCGTCCGCGGCAGTGGTGCCCGCGGCCTCTTCTGCGCTGTTCGCAACCTCGGTCGCAGCCGTTGTAGCGTCAGCGCCGAAGACGTGCGGGTGGCGCCGCAACAACTTCTCGATCAACTGCTGCGCGACCGCTTCGAAGTCGAACAGTCCTTCTTCTTTGGCCATCTGGGCGTGGAAGACGACCTGCAGCAGCAAATCGCCCAACTCATCGCGCAACCCCTCTAAATCACCACGCTCGATGGCGTCGGCGACTTCGTACGCCTCTTCGATGGTGTGGGGGGCGATGGAGGCGAAGTTCTGCTCCAGATCCCACGGGCAGCCGTGATCGGGATTGCGAAGCTGCGCCATGATGGCCAGCAGGGAGTCGATGGTAGACACAGTGGAGTTAAGCCTCGCGGTCAGCAGTATTCGCGCCCAATATACAGCAGCAGCGATATTATCGACTCATCTCCGCCCAATGCAAATATTGGGCCGTGTTGCACCCGTTGTTGACAGGGCAGCGGCGCTCTCCGAAGATTGATCCCCAACAGTGCCAGCTTAAAGTGGATCGGATGGACTACTCATCTTCCCCCCCGGGGAGCGGCCCCGTAACCGAACGTGGCGAACGGACGCGGCGTAAGCTGATCCGGGCGGCTGAGACCGAACTGGGTGAGAAGGGCTTTTATAAGGCCTCGATCAGCAGTATTACTCAGCGTGCCGGGGTGGCGCAGGGGACCTTCTACCTCTACTACCGGTCGAAAGAGGAGATCTTCCGCGCCCTGGTCGAGCACATGAACCGCGGCATGCGGCACCATCTGAGCGTGGCCATCGCCGAGGCGCAGACGCGCCTTGAAGCCGAGCGGCTCGGTCTGGAGTCCTTCATGCGCTTTTGCCGCGAGCATGCACACCTCTATCGCATCGTCATGGAGGCGCAGTTTGTCGATCCAGAGATGCACCAGTGGTTCTTCCGTACCCTGGCTGACGGCTACGCCAAGCGGTTGGAGGCGGCACAGCAGCGCGGTGAGATCCGCAGCGGCGATCCTCACGCGCAGGCGTTGGCGCTGATCGGTATTGCCTTCTTCATGGGCCAGCGCGACTGGATCTGGGAGCAGCCGCCGACCGACGCCGAGAGCCTGGCTACGGCCATGGCCATTATCGAATCGGGCCTGAGTCCTTTAAGTCCGCAGAAGTAGCAGCGCACCGACGTGCCGTCCCTCATTCGCCAGCAGGTTAAAGGTGCGGCAGGCGGCGGCGGTGGCCATTGCCTCGCAACCGACACCCCCGCCGATGATCTGCCGCAGCAACGCCCGCTCGGGTAGGGCGAAGCGCGTTCCGGTGCCGATCAGAATCAGTTCTGGCTGCTGCTCAAGCAGCGGGCGCAGGTCGGCGAATGTCAACTCGGCAAGTCGCTGCAGGCCGACTTCACCGTCGAGCCAAGCGGGCGTCAGGCGAACGCTGCCGGCGAGCCGCCGTTCGCCAATGACGATGCTCGGCGGCTCTTCCGGCTCGTAGGAGCGAATGCGATAGCGGCTCGCGGTGTCGTCGCGGATTAAACGCATGGCCCTAGCGTAACGCAGCAACGCGCGATTTGACAGGTGGCCCCGTAGGCAGTAGCTTCTCACCGCTTAGGACCCTAACATTGTTGCTCTCCCGTCTGGTGAGGTTTGCCCGTGGACGCCGATTTACCCAAAGCCGAGTTCCCCCGGATCAAGCGGCTGCCTCCGTATGTGTTTAATATCGTCAACGAGTTGAAGGCGGCGGCACGCCAGCGCGGCGAAGATATCGTCGACTTTGGCATGGGCAACCCCGATCAACCGACTCCGCAGCACATCGTCGATAAGCTCTGTGAGGCGGCACAACGCCCCGATACCCATCGCTACTCCGTCTCGCGCGGTATTCCCCGGCTGCGCCGGGCGATCACCCGCTGGTATGCCGATCGCTACGCGGTCGAACTCGACCCGGAGAGCGAGGCGATCGTCACCATCGGCTCGAAAGAGGGGCTGGCGCACCTGGCCCTGGCCACCTTGGGGCCGGGCGATGCTGTCCTAGTGCCCAATCCGGCCTATCCGATCCACCCCTATGGGGTCGTGATCGCGGGGGCCGATATCCGCCACGTGCCGATGATTCCGAACGGCGATTTCTTCGCGGAGCTGCAAAAGGCGATCCGCGACACCTATCCAAAACCGAAAATGCTGATTCTCAACTTTCCGTCGAATCCGACAGCGCAGTGCGTCGAGTTGGAGTTCTTCGAGAAGGTGGTCGCCGTGGCCCGGCGGGAAGGGATCTGGGTGGTGCAGGATCTGGCCTATGCCGAGATCGTCTTCGACGGCTATCAAGCCCCTTCGATCCTACAAGTGCCGGGGGCAAAAGAGGTAGCGGTCGAGTGTTACTCGCTCTCTAAGACGTATAACATGCCGGGGTGGCGAGTCGGTTTTGTCTGCGGCAATGCCGACCTGATTGCCGCCCTGGCGCGGATGAAGTCGTACCTCGACTACGGCATGTTTACGCCGATCCAAGTCGCGAGCATCTTAGCGCTGGAGGGACCACAGGACTGTGTCCACGAGACGCGCGAGATGTACCGGCGCCGCCGTGACGTTTTGTGTGACGGCTTGGAGGCGGCAGGCTGGACGATCGAGCGGCCGAAGGCGACCATGTTTGCTTGGGCGCGTATTCCAGAGGCGTATCGAGCACAGGGGTCGCTGGAGTTTTCTAAAAGACTGCTCGCCGAGGCCAAGGTCGCGGTCTCTCCCGGGATCGGGTTTGGCAGTTACGGGGATGAGTATGTGCGCTTTTCGCTGATCGAGAACGAGCACCGCACCCGCCAGGCGATTCGCGGTATCAAACAGATGCTCCGGCGCGACGATGCAGTGTGACGCAGTGTAAGGGCTGCGGTACGATGCGCGGGCGTGCCGCGTAGCTCGCCGCGCGGCCGTTCGCAGTGAGGGTGGGCGATCGTTGAACCGTCAGGTGGCGGCAGAGGGTTTTGCAGTCTGGGAGGTGAAGGCTTGAAAGCGGTAAATGTAGGCATGCTGGGGATCGGCACCGTAGGGTCCGGAGTGGTCAACATCCTGGAGCGTAACGCCGATGTCATCAGCCGCCGAGCTGGCCGTCAGATCCATGTCACGCACGCTTCGGCACGTCATCCGGAGCGTCCTCGTAGCTGTCGGCTCGAGGGGATTCGCCTGACGACCGATCCATTCGAGGTGGTCGACGACCCCGAGACCGAGATCATCGCCGAGTTGATTGGCGGTTATGAACCGGCCCGCGAGCTGATCCTGCGCGCCCTAGATAACGGCAAACACGTCGTTACGGCGAACAAGGCGCTGATCGCCCAGCACGGTAACGAGATCTTCGCGCGCGCCCGCGAAAATGGCGTGACGGTCGCCTTCGAGGCGGCGGTCGCCGGTGGTATTCCGATCATCAAGGCCGTGCGTGAGGCGCTGACCGGCAATCGGATCGAGTGGCTGGCCGGAATCATCAACGGCACAGCGAACTACATTCTTACCGAGATGTTCTACGAGGGGCGGGAGTTTGGCGAGGTCCTGGCGGAGGCGCAACGGCTCGGCTACGCCGAAGCCGACCCGAGCTTCGACGTCGAGGGCATTGATGCCGCCCATAAACTGACGATTCTTGCCTCGATCGCCTTCGGTATCCCGCTGCAGTACGACAAAGTGCACGTTGAGGGGATCGATCATATCAGCCGTGACGATGTCGAGTGGGCCGAAGAGCTCGGTTTTCGCATCAAGCACCTTGGGTTGGCCTTCCACGAGGATGGCGGCTACGCCCTACGGGTCCATCCGACCCTGCTGCCGCGGCGACACATGCTCGCCAATGTCGACGGTGTCATGAATGCGGTTATGGTCAAGGGCGATGCGGTCGGTCCGACCCTCTATTACGGGGCTGGAGCCGGGGCTGAGCCGACTGCCTCGGCTGTGGTTGCCGATATGATCGATGTGGTGCGCGAGTTCAACTTGGAGCCAGAGAACCGCGTGCCTTATCTTGCCTTCCATACCCATTCGCTCTCCGATGGGCCAGTGTTGGCGATGCGCGATGTGCAGACGGCTTACTATTTGCGGCTGTCGGCCCGTGATGAGCCCGGAGTCCTGGCTGAGGTCACGCGTGTACTCGGCGACTTCGGCATCTCGATTGAGGCGATTATTCAAAAGCAGCCCGAGCCTGGTGCCGACCACGTGCCGATTATCCTGCTTACGCACCGCGTGCACGAGCGACAGATGGACGCCGCCATTGAGCGTTTGGAGCACCTGGATAAGATCGCTGGCCGGGTGATTCGTATTCGAGTTGAGGCCCTGGAGTAAACTGAGCCCATGCCGTTTCGCCACCGTTATACCGGATTGATTTCGAAGTACCTCGACCGCCTCCCGGTGCAGGATGATGTGCGCATCATCGGCCTCGGGGAGGGGAATACGCCGCTGATTCAGTTGAGCAAGCTGCCGCGTGTGGTGGCTCGCGACGTCGACCTGTTCGTGAAGTTCGAAGGGCTCAATCCGACCGGTTCCTTCAAGGATCGGGGGATGACGATGGCCGTGACGAAGGCCGTCGACGAAGGGGCTAAAGCGATCATCTGCGCCTCGACCGGCAACACTTCCGCCTCGGCAGCAGCGTACGCGGCGCGCGCCGGTATCGCCTGTTTCGTTTTGATCCCCGATGGCAAGATCGCGCTCGGCAAGCTCGCGCAGGCGATCATGCATGGGGCGCAGGTGTTGCAGATCCGCGGTAATTTTGATGCGGGAATGCGCCTCGTCAAGGAGCTCGCTGAGCAGGCGCCGCTGACCATTGTTAACTCGATCAACCCGTATCGCCTACAGGGGCAGAAGACTGCTGCCTTTGAGATCGTTGAAGAGCTCGAACGGGCGCCCGACTATCACTGTCTGCCGGTCGGCAATGCCGGGAATATCACCGCGCACTGGATCGGCTACTGCGAATCGAGCGGTAGTGGCCAGGATGGGCGTTTGACCGAGGCGTGCACACTGTGCGACGGGCAGTGCCGGTTTGCCTCGGCTGTAGTCGATAAACGGCCGAGGATGGTCGGTTATCAGGCGGCGGGCAGCGCCCCCTTCATGCGCGGTGCGCCGGTCGACGACCCCGATACGGTGGCGACGGCGATTCGCATCGGACACCCGCAGTCTTGGCAGCAGGCGTTGGCGGTGAGCCGTGAGTCGGGAGGCTGGTTCGATGAGCTCAGCGATGAGGAGATTCTGCAGGCGCAGCGTCTGCTGGCCGACCACGAGGGAGTCTTCTGCGAGCCGGCCTCGGCGACCTCGGTAGCGGGTGCTCTGCGCGATATCCGCAGTGGTCGCATCCCGGAGGGGAGTACGGTCGTCTGTACCTTGACCGGACACGGTTTGAAAGATCCCGATGTTGCGATCGCCCAGGCCGGTGATGCGGTGCAGACCGTCGATGCCGAGCTTGAGGCGGTGCGGGGCGCGATCGTCGATCGGCTTTGACCGGCGCACGCCTTCGTCTGTTGCTGCCCAGGTTCTGTGCAGGGCGCGGGGCGGCCGTGGGACAGAGTACGAGTACGGCCGCCGCTGGCGGTGAGTCTGTGGCAGCTGGCTGCGGGCCGTCGCGCGCGCTGCCGCCGCTGTTAGAGCGGGCGCTGGCGCGTGGTCGCTGGTCGAGGGCTGGACAGCGTGAGTGCCTGCCGGTGTTGCCGCCGCCAGAGCAGGGCAGTGCAGCCCTCGCTTGGCTGGCTGAGTTCACGGCGGGGGGCAGTCCTACTGCTGCAGGGGAGGGCTACTGGGCGTGTGCGCTGCCGGTTGCCCAAATCGTCAGCGGCCCTCAAGTGCGTCTTTTTAAGCCCCCTTTGACGCCGCCTGAGGCGGCGCAATTGTCTGCCGACTTAGCCCCCTTGCTGGCATCCTCCGGTCTTCAACTGTACGTCTCAGCGAGTGGGCGTTGGTATCTCAATAGCGATCAGCCGCTGCCGGAGTACGGCAACCCGGCTGCGTACTGGGGGCAACCGGTGGCGCAGCGTGTGCCGCGTGGCAGTGCAGATGCGCTGATCTGGGCGCGGCTGTCGACAGAGATCGAGATGTTCCTCTACGACCATCCGCTGAATGAGGCGCGTCGGCGCGCCGGAGCGCTTCCCCTGACCACTCTGTGGCTGTGGGGGAGCGGGCGTTGTCCTGAGGCGCCAGCGTCATCGCAGTGGCTGTGGCAGCATCTGGCGAGTGACGATCCAGTCTGGCGCGGTTGGGCTCAACTCGCCGGTGCAGGTGTAGAGGCGAGTAGCCAACTGGAGGCGGCGGTTGCTACACCGCGCGCGGGCGCAACCCTGGTCGTCTACAGTGGTGAGCACTCGACCGTCGGTGACGTAAGCGCTGAGCTAAGCGATGGCTTGGCGAGGGGCGAGGCCACCCTGCTGCGGTCCGCGCAGCGGCATTTGGCTTGGGGCTGGCCGTGGCCCTCGCGAGGGGGGTGGCGGTGCTTGGAACTGCAGGCCACACCGGCAGGCCCGGTCTGTACGGTGACGCGCGCGCGTCTGTGGCGCTTCTGGCGCCGCCGTGCGCAGGCAGCACGTTGGCTGTATGACGGCCGCGAAAACACTCCCGTTCCCGCCGGGGGCGCCGCCGAATACGATCCTGCCGGAGGTGGCGATGCGACCGTCTGAGTCGATCCGACGGCGTCCGCCTGCCCCTTGGTCAGTCGACTTGGCGGAGCAAATCCCGGATCTTCACCCGGTGCTGCAGCGCGTCTATGCGCAGCGCGGCGTGCGCAGTGCCGCCGAGCTCGATCTGAGTCTGGCACAGCTGGCACCACCGCACGGCATGGTCGATCTGGAGCAAGCCGGTGAGGCCTTGGCGCAGGCGCTGCTCAGTGAGGCGCGCATCTGTATCGTCGGCGATTACGATGCCGACGGGGCGACGGCAACGGCGGTCTTGATGCAGGCGCTGACGAGTCTAGCGCGCGCCTGTGGTGTTGCGCGGGTGCAACTGAAGTTCTTTATTCCCGATCGCTTCGAGTTGGGCTACGGGTTGACTCCGGCGGTCGTCGAGCGGCTTCGCCCGCAGCAACCCGATTGGTTGGTCACCGTTGATAACGGCATCAGCAGCATTGAGGGGGCGGCGGCCGCGCGCGCAGCCGGTATGCGGGTGATCATCACCGATCACCACAGCCCGCCGGAGCGGCTGCCGGTCGCCGAGGCCGTGGTCAACCCGCTGCGCGGCGACGATCGATTTGCCAGTCGCGCCTTAGCTGGGGTCGGGGTGGCGTTCTATTTGGCTGCGGCGGTGCGTCAGGCGCTGCAGCGACGACTTGGCGGGCAGGTTACGCTGCCGTCGCTGGCCCCGCTGCTCGATCTGGTGGCGTTGGGGACCGTTGCCGATCTGGTACCGCTCGATGTCAACAATCGCATCTTGGTGGCCCAAGGTCTGCGCCGGATTCGCAGCGGCGCTGCCCGGCCTGGTCTCTATGCGCTGTTGGCCCTCGCCGGGCGCGACCCCCGAACGGCGACCGCCACCGATCTGGCCTTCGGCGTCGCGCCACGACTGAACGCCGCCGGCCGCTTAGCCAATATGTCTACCGGCGTGGAGTGTCTGTTGGCCGATACTAAGGCGTCAGCGCAACAGCGGTCGCAAGAGCTTGATCGGCTCAATCGCGAGCGGCGCGAAGTTGAAGCGCGCATGACGGATGAGGCGCTGCTGGCGATCGAAGCGGCCCATACTGAAGAGATGGGGCTCGGGCTCTGTGTCAGCGCTCCTGATTGGCACCAGGGCGTGACGGGTATTGTCGCTTCGCGCCTGAAGGAGCGCTACCATCGTCCGGTCGTCGCCTTTGCCCCGGCGGGCAACGGCACGCTGCGCGGCTCGGGGCGCTCGGTACCGGGGCTGCACATGCGCGATGCCCTTGCCCGGGTGGAGCGTGATGTCCCGCAGTTAATCAAGCGCTTCGGGGGGCATGCGATGGCCGCCGGGTTGACCATCGCCGCCTCGCAGCTCGGCGCCTTTCGCGCTGCCTTTGCCCGCGCCGTTGACGAGATGCTGAACGGCGAGCTCCCGCCGGCGATCCACGAGAGCGATGGGCCGCTGAGCCGCGAGGAGCTTACGCTGGAGACGGCCCGTGCACTACGCGACGGCGGCCCCTGGGGAGTCGGCTTCCCTGAACCGCACTTCGACGGCCTCTTCGTCGTCGACGAAGTGCGACCGCTGCGCGGGGGGCACCTCCGTTTGGCCCTTCGACTGATCGCTGACCCTGTAGCCGACGAACAGTCTGAGCCCGCTAGGGGCCTGGCTAGGGGGGCGGGTTCTGTGAACAACGAGCCCGCCCCGGTCAACAAGGAGGCAGTCTACCCTGGCATCTTCTTCGGCGGTGCCGAGAAGATCGCTCCTGAACGTCTCGATGCCCCCGTCCGGCTGCTCTATACCCCCGATATCAACTGCTTTCGAGGAAACACGACGCTGCAGCTGCGCATTGCCCACCTCGAGTCGATCCCGCCTGATCGGGATCTGTGAGGGGGCAAAGACCCCCTCCTAGATAGGAGCGAGGCTTTACCGAGCCTCGCTCAATGCCCCCAGGGCCACCTCCTCCTCAGCCTCAAGCAGCAGCGTAAGATCGCGCACGACCGCCGCCCCGGCCTTAAGCAGCGTATCGGGCAGCTCATCAGGGTCGACCTCCTGATAGCTCTCGACCGGCTCAAGGCCGTATGCCTGCCGATGTGCGTTATGCAGTTCGAGCAGCCGCTGTTCGCGCCGATCCCGCTCTGCCTGGCGCACGTCACGATCGAGGGCGATGTGCGTCTCGCGGCGCAGTTCGCGCTGATACTCCATCTCCTCCTGGAGTGCCCGGAAGGCCGCGTGCTCGCCGATTCGATCCTCGTGGAGTTGACGCAACTCACCGATCAGCGAGCCGAGATCGAAGTGCTGCTCGACTTGGAGCGGGGCGATGCGGTTCGCCGGCAGCGGGTTTTCGGCCGCCCGCTCACCGTAGGTCTCGTGATCGAAGAGCGATGGCAGTTCGATGTCGGGCGTAATGCCGTCGAGCTGCGTGCCTTCACCGCTGACCCGATAGAACTGAGCGATCGTCAACTTAAGGCGACCGGCGCCGCCCCCTTCGGCGGTGATCCCGTGGGCGCCGAGATCGATCATATGCTGAACGGTTCCCTTGCCAAAGGTTTGATCGCCGAGGACCACGCCGCGGCCATAGTCCTGGATCGCCCCGGCTAGGATCTCGGAGGCTGAGGCACTGCGCCGATTGACCATGACGGCCAGCGGTCCGCTGTAGTGCGGCTCTTGCTGCGGTTGGCCGAGGCGGTCGATGTTGCCGTCGTGGTGGCGTACCTGGACCGCGACACCGCCGCCGGTGAAGAGTGAGGTAACGCCGATCGCCTCCTGCAGCGCACCACCGGAGTTGCCGCGTAGATCGATTACCAGCCCGTCGATCTCCTCCTCGTTGAGTTCATCGAGCAGGGCCTGGACGTCGCGCGTGGTGCTGCGAAAATCGCCCGCGCCCGCTTGTGCACCCCCGAAGTCGCGATAGAAGCGTGGGATCTCGATGACGCCAATGCGTTTGATGCCGTCTTCGTAGGGTTTTTCGATGATCTGCTTGCGCGCCGCCTGATCTTCGAGGGCGACCTTGTTGCGCACCAGGGTGATCTCGCGTGGTGAGCTGTCGCTTGCGCCCGAAGGTGGCAAGACCTTCAGGCGTACCGTCGACTCTTTAGGGCCGCGAATCAGTTGCACGACGTCGTGCAGCATCCAGCCGACGATGTCCTTCATCTCGCCCTCTTCGCCGTCGGCGACCCCGATGATCCGCTCGCCGGCCTGCAGCTTACCGGAGCGTTCGGCGGGACCGCCGGGAATCAGCTCGACGATCTCGGTCATATCCTGTTCCATGGTCAGTTTCGCACCGATGCCCTCAAGCTCAAGCGACATCTCCATGTCGAACTCCTCGGAACGACGCGGCGAAAAGTAACCACTGTGTGGATCGAAGGCGGCGGCCCAAGCGTCCAGATAGCGTTCGGCAACCTCCTCACGCTCAGCATCCTGGGCGCGTTCGAGCAGGTTGCGATAACGGCGCTCAAGGTTATCGCGGATCTGTTCTGAGTCTCGGTCGGCGAGTTCCAGTGTCAGCATGTCGTGGGCGATGCGTTTTTCCCAGAGTCGATCGAGGGCGCTGCGATCCTCGGCCCAATCGGCTTTGCGCCGATCTTGCTCGAAACGCTCGTCGGCATCGATCTCGATGTCGTCCTCGTGAAGTCGCTCAAAGGCCCAGTCGATGCGCTCGGTGACGCGCGCCTGGTAGGTTGCGTAGAGCTCAAAGGCGGCCTCCAGGCGCGTGGTTGGATCTTTGTCGTCGGTCTGCCGCATGGCGCCGCGAAACCGTTCGACGTCTTCGGCTAGCAAAAAGAAGCGACCCGGATCGAGGCGTTTTAGATAGGCGTCGGCGGCGGCACGCACCAGGTTATCGTGGTCGCTGCGCTGACCGTAGTGATACGCCTCAAGCAGTTGGCCGATTACACGGGCCCTTTCGTAGTCTTGCTCGCCGGGTGTCAGCGGAGCAGCGCTGTCCTCGGCGCTGGCGACCGCTGCAAGGGAGTGATCGGCGCCGATTGGGGAGGAGGTCGGGAGGGTGCTCAGCGGAACGCCGATGAGTGCTGCCACCAGCAGCAGAGCAGGGATGAATCTCAAGGTGGTACGAGCCAAGGTCAGCCTCCAATCGCGCCAATTTGTTCGTTAGCTTAATCGCTGTCGCCGCTGCTAAGCTAGTCCGCCTGTTTCAGACCACGCGACGACACATGACGACAACACATGCGACAACAGTGGCGTGCATAAGATTCCGTTCGCTACAGGTCATCTTCAGTCTAGCAGCGCCGCAATCACCTTACGATCCGGCGTGTGTGCGGGAGCTTAGGGAATGCTAATGCAGAGTGAATGGCAAGTCTCCGGATCTGCCGTGGCCTTTGTGCGTGGCCCTTGCGGGTTGCGCCTGGAGCGCTGCTATGAACCGGCGCGGCAGCCGGCGATACCGCACCAAGCGCCGCTCCTATTTGTGCCCGGTGCCTTCAGCGCAGCGTGGTGCTGGCAAGAGCACTATTTGCCTTACTTCGCGGGCTTGGGCTACGAGAGCTACGCAATGAGCGTGCGCGGCCACGGTCGCAGCGACGGCCAAAGCGGGCTTGCGGGGGCGACGCTGGGGGATTACGTCGACGATCTGGCAGCGGTGATCGACTCACTGCCGCGGCCGCCGCTGCTGATCGGGCATTCGCTGGGCGGGCTGTTGGTCGATCGGGCGCTGCGGCGCGGCGTCGCCGCCGCGGGTGCGGTGCTGTTGGCGGCCGTACCGCCCATCGGTATGGGACCGGCGGTGCTGCAATCGCTGGTGACCCACCCGGCGATGCTCTGGCAGCTTGGGGTGTTGCAGGGGTTGGGGCCCTCCTGGGTCGATGTCGAGCAGGCGCAGCAGGCGCTCTTTGCTGAACTCCCGCCGCGTGAGCAAGTTGCCGCCTACATGGCGCGGATGCAGCCGGAAGCGCCTATGGTGTTAGCCGGACTCGGAGTGCCGTCGTGGCCGTGGTGCGGAACCTTTCAGGCTCCAGTGGCGGTTGTTGGGGCTAGCGAGGATGCCGTGGTGCCCTCCTGGATGGTCGAGGTCAATGCCTGGATTCACGGCGTAAAGCCACACTGGATCGAGTCTGCTGGGCACGCCATGATGCTTGAGCCGGGATGGATGCGTAGTGCTGAAATTGTTGCAAAATGTCTCGGTACCCTTGGAACGGAGCCGAACCCTCGACTATGATCACTCCCCGCGGTCAGAACTTGCGTTACCTAAAACCGCTCGCATAGAATGGAACTAAGGTAGGGGCGGAGTGGTCTACCCAGGGACACAATACATAAGAGGAGACACGATCATGAAAAAGATTGCCATTGTAGCCGCCGGCAGCATGCTCTTCGCGCTCAGCAGCGCGGCGGTCGCTAGCGACGGGGAGTCCATCTACAAGAGCGGCACGGGGCCGACCTGTGCCTCCTGCCACGACCGTGGGACCGCAGGTGCCCCAAGGATCAATGAGCCGGGCGACTGGGACGGCATTGATCTCGATGCTGATGCGCTGGTAGAGAGCACCATGTCAGGCGAGGGCGCGATGCCGGCCTACGAGGGCCGTGCCGACCGCGACGACATCTTGGCTGCGGTCAAGTACATGCTCTCGACCATCGAGTAAGAGGCAGCGGCGCGCCCCGCCCCTCCTGCCGCGTGAGTGAGCGCGGGTCGGGGGCTCCGTAGAAAGCAGAGGACCCGTTCGACGCCAGCCGCCGAACGGGTCCCGTCGTTTCGGGGGTTCAATGGCTGTTTCCAGGGGCTGGGAGCACCTCGGCGTAGCCGCTTCTTCGACCCAAGCCTAGGGGAATTTGACGACGATCTCGCGCTCTTCGCCGTCCCGCTCAATGTGCAGCGGGAGCCACGTTCCAGCTGGCTGCTCACGGACGGCTGCTTGTAGGTCGCGGGGATGTTCTAGCCGGCGCCCAGCGGCTTTTAATATGCGGTCCCCGGGCTCCACACCAGCGGCTTCCGCCGGGCTGTCGGCCATCACGTCGACGATGAGGATACCTGCCTCGTCGTCGGTATCGAGTGCAACGCCCATGCGGGGCGGCGGTGGGTCGTCACGCGGGGGCTCGGCGACGGTGAAGAGCAGGTCGGCGCGTCCTGGCGCTGGACACTCCTGGTCGGTTGCGTGAGGCAGTAAGACTGCGACCTCTTCGTGGCCGAGGTCGGCGAGTTGGAAGGGGATGCCGTGACCGTACTGGACGTGACCGCGGCCGACCAGGCCGACTACCGGGCCGCCGTGCTCGCGGTAAGCAGCGCTGAGTGCCTCAGCCATAGCGCGATCCCAGAACGCCTGAGCCTCGATAAAGTGCTCCAGGTCGATATCGCCGGGGTGATGGATAAGGACTTCGGCGAGTTGCTCTTGGTACTCCTCGTGGGGGTCGGCCGGTTGTCCTACGCCTTCGCGTTGCGCCTCATCGAGGGTTGCGTAGCCGCGTTCGCGCACCGCCCGAACGGTCTCGCGCTCGACGTTTAAGGCGATACTTGGGATCCGGTGCATCCGCACGAAGTGGAGCAGCGGCAAGTAGAGTTGAGGGTCGAATCCCCAAACCTCATCCCAGCGTGTCTCGCTGAGCATCTCTTCTTCGGTGCGTATCTCACCCGACACCCAGCGGTCGAGGGCGTCCTGACTGCCGCGTGGCAGCATCTCGAAGCCGACCGCGGCGATGCTGCTGCGCCCGAGCAGTGCGGCTAAGAGGTGCAGCTGCCAGCGATGGTGTTCGCTGCTATCGTGGCGTTCGCCGAGCAAAATGAAGTGTGCATCCTCGATGTGCGCCAGCGCTTCGGCGGTGCTTAGGGTCGCCTCGCGCTGCGGATCGTACCACTGCCCTGGTGTGTCGCAGAGGCCGGCGGTGGCGAGTGCTGAGCTGTCCGCGACCAGAGCGGTGAGAAGGAGGGCAGCGAGCAGGCCGCGCCAGCGGGCACGTTGTGCTGTGAGTCGTTGCGGTAGGCTCAGTCGCATGGGCGTATCCTTAGTGGCTCGGTGGCTCGGTGGCTCGGTGGCTCGGTGGCTCGGTGGCTCGGTGGCTCGGTGGCTCGTGTTGTATGTGGATGGTATGCAGCAAATCTCCAGGGGGGCAGCGGCGGAGGCCAGGGTGCTATGCAGCGTTAATCTCCGTTAAGCGTTAATGGGTCCGGCCTGCCCGGTGTATCATCCCAGGTAAAAATCAGGTTGCCTCGGGTGAGGCCCAGAGGCATCTTAGGCGGTCTCCCGAGTGAGCCCTAAGCGCATCCTAATCGTCTCGGCGCGTGGCGAAAAGGGCGAACACCCTCTGCATAAGGTTTGGTTCTATGTCAAAGATCAAGGGGATCCCGGTTGTCAGCGGTGTGAAGGTCGAGCGCGACGGAGTGTGGGTCATCAAGGATGGGGTCAAGCAGAGGCCGCAGTGCCAGGAGGAGAGCGCGGCGCCTCGGCTGCGCAAGCCTGAGTGGCTTAAGGCGCGGGTTCCGGGCGGGGAGGGCTATCGTCGGGTGCGTGCCATCGTCGGTGAGCATCGGCTGCATACCGTCTGTCAGGAGTCGTACTGTCCGAATATGGGCGAGTGCTGGAGTCGGGGGACGGCGACATTCATGGTGCTGGGCTCGGTCTGTACGCGTGCCTGCCGCTTCTGCTCGGTCGATACTGGCAATCCACAACAGCGCCTCGACGCCGATGAGCCGCAGCGGGTGGCCGAGTCGGTTCGTCTGATGGGGCTGCGTTATGTGGTGATCACCTCGGTCAATCGCGATGACTTGCCCGACGGTGGTGCCGCTCACTACGCTGCCTGTGTACGCGCAATCCAGGCGCTCGACCTTGAGGTGACAGTCGAGGCCTTAACCCCCGATTTCGCCGGTGACGTCGCTGCAATTGCAACCGTTGCCGACTCTGGGCTGGAAGTCTTTGCGCACAACATCGAGACGGTGCGGCGGTTGACACCGCAAGTACGCGATCCACGCGCCTCCTACGAACAGAGCCTGGAGGTGCTGGCGGTGGCTAAACGCGCCTCGGCGCAAATACTCACCAAATCGAGCCTGATGCTTGGGCTTGGTGAGCGGGATGACGAGATCCTGGAGGCGTTGCACGATCTACGGCGCTGCGGGGTCGACGTCGTTACGCTGGGTCAATATCTTCAGCCGACGCGTAACCATTTGCCGGTGGTACGTTATGTCTCCCCGTCGGAGTGGGCGCGGTGGCGCCAACGCGGCCTGGAGCTAGGTTTTCGAGAGGTCATTTCGGGAGCGCTGGTGCGCTCAAGCTATCGGGCCGAGCAAGCCTTGGCGGGGAATAACGTCGGCTTGGAAAGCGAGGTGTGATGAGGGCGGTTAGGGTGGTTGGGGGGTGTGCATTGAGTCTGCTGGTAAGCACGGCCACAGCGGTTCTGCTCCTCCAGAGCGGGGTCGCTGGGGCCGCCGAGAGGGCGCCAGGGGTCGGGGAGGTGCGTGCAGGCGAGACCGCCGACTCACCACGAGCGGGGGAGGAGGCCGAGACGGACACCTTCGTCCCGCCGCAGGAGCCGCTGGAGACGGAGGCGATCGATGAGGCGGAGGCGGGGCCGACGGCCTCTGAGCTCAATCCCGAGGAGTGGCCGCGCCAACGCCATCGTTTTGCCTTGGAATCCGGGATCGATGTGGTTGGTGAGGAGCAGACGACGACGGCGCAGGAGGAGGATACCCTGCTCGATATTGCAATGCGCTACGCAGTCGGCTACGAAGAGATTCGCCGCGCCAATCCAGAGGTCGATACCTGGATGCCGGGGGACGGCACCGAGGTGCGCATTCCGAGCCGCTATATCCTTCCCGATGCTCCGCGCGAGGGCATCGTTGTCAACCTCGCCGAGATGCGCCTGTACTACTTCCCTGCCGGGGAGGCAGTCGTTGAGACTTTCCCGGTAAGCATCGGACGGCTCGACTGGTCGACGCCCCTCGGTGAGACGCGGGTCACGGAGATGCTCGAGGATCCAGCCTGGTATCCGCCGCGCTCTATCCGCGAGCAGGCCGCTGAGCGTGGCGAAGAGATGCCGGTAAAGATCCCCCCCGGGCCGGATAACCCGCTCGGGCGCCACGCCATTCTGCTCGATATTCGCGGCTATCTACTGCACGGTACGAATCGCCCCTGGGGTATTGGGATGCGTGCCACCCATGGCTGTATCCGGCTGCACCCGCGCGATATCGAGTACTTGTTCGGTGAGATCACACGTGGGATGCCGGTGAAGATTGTCAATCAGCCGGTCAAAGCCGGGTGGTCTGCGGAAGGTTTTCTTTATGTGCAGGCATTTCCGCTCTTTGAGGAGGAGGAGAAGAGTGAGCGTGATGTGCTGAGCATGGCCGTCAATCGTATCGCGCAGGTGCTCGGCGGGTATAGCCATCGTGTCGATGGGCGCGAGCTACGCACTGCCGTCGAGCGGCGTGACGGTGAGGTCGTGCGCATCAGCCGTGCGGATGCCGAGGCGCGAGAGCGGCGCTAGTAACGCGAGTCACCGGCTCGTCGGCTTGTCAAGTTTGTCGGCGAGCGGCCCCAACACCAACAGCTGAGCGTGATCGTTATTGCGGGAGGCGTGTTCGTGGTGCGCCATGCGGTGATTCGCGAAGCGATCCGGGGGCAGATAGAAGCGGGGGCAGATGGAAGGAGAAGCCTCGAGCCAGCCTGGCGCCCGAGGCCCCCCCGCAGTGACACCACGCACGCGGCGGATGCCACTGATCATGCAGCGAAGGACCGCTTATTTTTGCATCGTGCGCTCGAACATGCGGTCGATCTTGCGCTCATTCTCCTGGGCCATGCGCTTAGCATCGGCTGCGTCGCGGCTGGCACGCTCAGCAGCACGCTCGGCGCCTTCGGCGGCCTCCAGTGCCCGCTCGGAAGTGGCGCGGTTCTCTTCCAGCTCGGAGAGGATGCGGTCGAGACGGTCCTCGGTATACTCCTCGACCTCTTCGACGTCGTCGGTCGAGGCGCAGCCAGCGGCGAGGCCAAGGCCGGCGGCGAGCAGGGCGAATTTGGCGATTGAAGAGATTTTCTTGGTCATTACACGGCTCCTTGCGTATTTTTCTGTTGCGGTTGGTTGGTAACTGCTGCACCCGCATCGTAGCCGATGATGATGAGTCTGCCAACCACTGTAAAACCCTTGCTGCACGCCCTGTGTTGAGGGCGCTATAGCTCGTGCTTGGCGATAGAATTGCGAGACCAGTATCGCTGATACCGCTGATACCTGGGCCGGCAAGGCCGGCAAGCGCAGCCGATTATTGAGGGAGCGTGGGCACTGCCGCTGCGGCGCGAAGGACCTAGAGCATAGCGGTTGAACCGACTACTATGAATGCCATGGACGATCACTCGACCACCGTGGTGCCCTTTTGTGGTGGGGCCTTGGAGCGTGCTGCTGCGGAGCGCTTGTACGACTACGCCCAGAACGAGACGGCGCGGCGGGCTTTGGGCGGACAGCGTGAACGCTATCGGCAGCGTCTCGGCGAGGAGTTTGCCGCCTTGGCCAGGTGGCGGCTCGAACCCGGGGTGCTCTTGGAGCTGGCCTGGGTGGTGCGCGATCTGCGCAATCGTGGGGTCGTCTTTGGGCTCGGGTACGGGGCGCAGTGTGGCTCGTTGCTGCTCCACTTGCTCGGGCTGCACGGTGTCGATCCGCTGGAGCACGATCTCCCGTTTGTGGGGTTTGGCCAGGAGTTGCGCGCTCGGCGGCTCCATCTGCGGGTGTCGAGCCGGGCTGAGCAGGCCGAGCTGGCCGCGGGACTGCGCCGTTTCGGGCGCATTCCAGCGAGCGGTGAGATCGACCAGCGGGCGCTCTATATCGTCGTTGGCCGCGAGCCGGCTGCGGCGGCTTCAGCAGAGATGGTGCGCCTACGCGCGCAGCTCGATGATCGGGGCGGACGCGCAACGGAGATCGATCCGTGTGCCTATGTTGGGGGGGAGGCCGACCAGACGACGCTGAGGGCGCTCGCCGCCGGGGCGACCGAGGGTCTCTTCCTGGTCGATGAGCCGCAGCTGCGCGAGGCTCTGAAAGCAGCTCAACCGGAGACGCTCGCGGCGGTGGCGCAGCTCATCGCCGTTTGTCGTGACGGCGCCCCGCGCGGTTTGGCGACACACTACCTGGAGCGCCGTCAGCAGCGATCGCGAGCGGCAACGGAGGCGCCCCATCCACTCTTGACCGAGATCTTGGAGTCGACGCACGGTCTGTGGCTCTTTACCGAGCAGGTTGTCGCCGCCGTGGCCCGACTGACCGAGGGCACATGGGGCGACGCCGTGCTCGCTTGCGATGGGCTGCGCGAGGAGCGCTATAGCAGAGAAGAGGGAGAGTGGTCGCAGGCGGTGGCAGCAGCGATTGCGCGTGTCCAAGCGCTGCCTTCCTCGCGCGGGCTCTACCTAGTGCGGCTGTTGCGTCAGGCGCTTGCTCAGACCGTCGAGCGCGGGGCGATCCTACCCGAGGTGCTTGAGGCGTATCGTCAGGCCTACTTCAAGACACGCTATCCGGCGATCTTTTACGCCGCGCGCAGTAATCTTCTGCTCACGCAGCTGGCACCACAAGGCGGGGTGCGGTATGGCGACGAGCGGCCGCAGGCGCGCGCATGCGCGCAACGACAGGCGCTGATTGGGCTATGCCGACGCTTGCGGCAACAGGGGGTGACCCTATTGCCCCCAGATGTCAATCGCAGCGAGTGGGGGTTTAGTGTGATCGACCGCCGGACCGTGCTCTTTGGCTTAGGAGCGATTGCTGCGATCGACCGCACACTGGCCCGGCGCATCGTCCGGGCGCGGCGCAATGGCGGCGGATACCGAAGCCTGATGGATTTGATTGCACGTGCTTATGGTGGTGAAGTCGATCGTCGCTGGATTGAGCCGCTGATCTTTGCCGGAGCCCTCGATGGAGTTGCGCGGTCCCGTTCCGCCCTATTGGCCGAACTTGAACAGATCGCGGCGGTTAGGCCGCGGAGCGGTTGGCGCGCTACTAGTGGCTCTGCACACGCTGCTAGCGGCCCCCCAAAGGTGCGCCTGGACGTGGGTCCGTTCGCGCTGGATCCGCACTGGGATGCGGCCGCCGATGTCGCCCGTTTGCCGGGGGGTGAGGCACCGGATGCGGTGGCGCGGCCGGGGTGGATCTTTCAGCGCGAATTAGACGTGCTCGGGTGCGTGCCCTCCTGCGACTACTTCCCCGACGCTGCCGCCGAAGGCCCTGTGCGGCTGCGTGCTGTCACCTGAGCGCAACGTGCAAGACTTGAAATCCGCGCCTAACTCACGCAGAGTATAGCAACGCTTGCGGTCGCAAAGTGGCCCAGGCGGGCATGCGGAGACGCGAGCACGCGACGCAAGCATGTAAAGAAGGCGCCGAGACCCGGATCGCATGGGACGATTCGTTGGCTGGCTCGGCGCCATCAAAACGGGCACGGCCCTGATCCGGTGACACGCCCCCGAGTTGTGGCGGGCGCATGCCAAAGACAGATCGAACAAGAGCCAGACCGAACAAGGGCAAGAACGGTAGAGTCGTTATCTACAATAATTCTAATCGAGTGAGGCCGGCGTTGAGTCAGCAGAGGTGATGCGATCCACCGGGCGTGGGTTCGCTCGCTGGCCTGTGCGCGCTCATACGATCCTTCGTCTGAAGGCTACGCTGAGGTGATCTATGAACGATAAGACGACAGAACAGGACTTCGGTGCCGATCCAACCAAGGTTCGAGATACCGACCATTACACGGAGGAGTATGTCGACGGCTTTGTCGATAAGTGGGACGACCTGATCGATTGGGACAGTCGCGCGAAGAGCGAAGGCGATTTCTTCATCCAGGAGTTGAAAAAGCGTGGCGCTAAGCGCGTGCTCGACGTGGCGACGGGCACCGGTTTTCACTCTTGCCGCCTGATTGAGGCCGGCTTCGACGTCGTCAGTGCCGACGGCAGCGCAGAGATGTTGGCTAAGGCCTTCGAAAATGGCCGCAAACGCGGGCACATTCTGCGTACTGTGCAGGTCGATTGGCGCTGGCTCAACCGCGATATCCACGGCCGCTACGATGCGATCATTTGCCTCGGCAACTCCTTTACCCACCTGTTTAAAGAGCGTGACCGGCGCAAGGCCCTGGCTGAGTTCTACTCTGCGCTGAACGCCGAAGGCGTGCTGATTTTGGATCAGCGCAACTACGACAGCATTCTCGATTACGGCTACGATTCGAGTCACACCTTCTACTACTGCGGTGACGATGTTTCGGTCTATCCGGACCACGTTGACGACGGTCTGGCGCGCTTTAAGTATGCCTTCTCTGACGGTTCGACCTATTTCTTGAATATGTATCCGCTGCGCAAAGAGTATACGCGGCGTTTGATGCATGAGGTGGGCTTCCAGCAAATCAATACCTACGGCGATTTTAAGGAGACGTACCGCGATGCGGATCCTGATTTCTTCATCCATGTCGCCGAGAAAAAGTATTGGGAGGAGGAGTGAGTCATGGCGACACGCTATGATGATCAAGCGATCGAGACGGCCCGGCAGTACTACAACAGCGAGGATGCCGATAACTTCTACGCCATCATTTGGGGCGGCGAAGATATCCACATCGGCCTCTACGACCATCCTGATGAGCCGATCGCCGATGCCAGCCGACGGACGGTCGAGCGGATGGCCTCCGGGGCGAAGCAGCTCGGCCCGCAGAGCTACGTACTCGACCTCGGCGCCGGTTACGGTGGGGTTGCGCGCTACTTGGCCCATCAGTACGGCTGCCGAGTCGTTGCGTTGAATCTCTCGGAGCGCGAAAACGAGCGCAATCGACAGATGAACCGGGAGCAGGGCGTCGATCACCTGATCGAAGTCGTCGATGCCGCCTTTGAGGATGTGCCCTACGACGATGGCGTCTTCGATGTCGTCTGGTCGCAAGATTCGTTTCTGCACAGCCCCGATCGTGGGCGTGTCTTGCGCGAGGCGAGCCGGGTGTTGCGTTCGGGCGGGGAGTTTATCTTCACCGACCCGATGCAGGCCGATGATTGCCCGGAGGGGGTGTTGCAGCCGATCCTCGATCGCATCCACCTCGAGACGATGGGGACGCCGAGTTTCTACCGCGAAACACTCAAACAGCTCGGGTTCACTGAGGGGTCATTCGAGGACCATACGCCGCAGCTGCCGCTTCACTATGGGCGGGTGCACCGTGAACTCTCGGCCCGTGAAGATGAGCTTCGCGGCCAGGTCTCCGAGGCGTATGTTGAGCGCATGAAGCGCGGCCTGGAGCACTGGGTCGACGGGGGGAACAACGGTTATCTGACCTGGGGCATCTTCCATTTCCATAAGAGCTAATAAGCCGGAAGGGCCGATTTGATGGGCGCGCGATCGGCGGCGCACTTGCGGTTGCGTTGCCCTGCGCGCTGTAGTCCAGAGCAAAAGGAGAGACCATGAGCAAGCGTTATCTGTTTACTTCCGAGTCGGTGTCCGAGGGCCATCCGGACAAGATGGCCGATCAGATCTCTGATGCCATCCTCGATGAGTTCCTGCGCCAAGATCCGAAGTCGCGCGTGGCCGCCGAGACGATGACGCAGACCGGGATGGTCATCGTCGCCGGTGAGATCAAATCGACCGCCAAGGTCGACGTCGAACCGCTGGTTCGGCAGGTGGTGCGTGATATCGGCTACACCAGCTCGGCGATGGGCTTCGATGCCGATACCTGTGCGGTGCTGAACGCCCTCGGTGAGCAGTCGCCCGACATCAACCAAGGGGTTGATCGCGAGGACGAAAAGGACCAGGGCGCCGGCGACCAGGGTCTGATGTTCGGCTACGCCACCAACGAGACCAGCGTGCTGATGCCGGCGGCGATCCATTACTCGCACCTGCTCGTGAAGCGCCAAGCCGAGGTGCGCAAGTCGGGCAAGCTGCCGTGGCTGCGCCCCGATGCCAAGAGTCAGGTCACCTTCATCTACGAGGGTGAAAAGGTGGTCGGTGCCGACGCCGTGGTGCTCTCGACGCAGCACGACGAAGAGGTCGATCAAAAGACCGTGCACGAAGGGGTGATGGAGGAGATCATCAAGCCGGTGCTCGGTGATACCGGTTGGCTGAGCGCCGATACCAAGTACCACATCAACCCGACCGGCCGCTTTGTGACCGGTGGCCCGCTCGGCGACTGCGGCCTGACTGGGCGTAAGATCATCGTCGACACCTACGGCGGCATGGGGCGTCACGGCGGCGGCGCCTTCTCCGGCAAAGACCCCTCGAAGGTCGACCGCTCTGCTGCTTACGCTGGGCGCTACGTGGCAAAGAATATCGTGGCCGCCGGGCTGGCCGACCGCTGCGAGGTGCAGCTCTCCTACGCCATCGGTGTCGCCGAGCCGACCTCGGTCAACGTCGAGACCTTCGGCACCGGTAAGGTCGAAGATGAGCTGATCACCAAGCTCGTCCGCGAACACTTCGATCTGCGTCCCTACGGCATCTTGACTATGCTCGAGCTCGAGCGCCCGATCTACCGCCCGACCTCGGCCTACGGTCACTTCGGGCGTGAAGACATCGATGTGCCGTGGGAGCGCACGGATCGTGCCGCCGCGCTAAAGTCAGCCGCCGGCGTCAAGTAACCCGAAGGTAAGTGTTCACCCCCACTGCGGTCTAGCCGTCCACCCGATTTACAATGGATTGGTGTGGTGCTGGCGGTGGGGGTCTGAATGGTTACACCCGAAGAATACAGGAGTCTGCGAAAAGCATGAGTCAACAAGATTATAAAGTTGCCGATATCGCCCTGGCCGATTGGGGCCGTAAAGAGATCCAGATCGCCGAGAGCGAGATGCCTGGCCTGATGCAGACGCGCGCCGAGTTCGGCGCCCAAAAGCCGCTCAAGGGCGCGCGCATCGCCGGCTGCTTGCACATGACGATCCAGACGGCGGTCCTGATCGAGACGCTGCAAGAGCTCGGCGCCGAGATCCGCTGGTCCTCCTGCAACATCTTCTCGACCCAGGATCAGGCCGCGGCGGCGATCGCTGCTGCCGGCACGCCGGTCTTTGCCTGGAAGGGGGAGACCGAGGAGGAGTACTGGTGGTGCATCGAGCAGACCATCCACGGCCCCGATGGCTGGAAGCCGAACCTGCTGCTCGACGACGGCGGCGATCTGACGGCGGTTGTTCACGAGAAGTACCCGGAACTGATGAAGGAGATCTACGGCGTCTCTGAGGAGACGACGACCGGCGTGCACCGTCTCTATGAGATGAGCCGGAAGGGCGCGCTGGGGATGCCGGCGTTCAACGTCAACGACTCGGTCACCAAGTCGAAGTTCGATAACCTCTACGGCTGCCGCGAGTCGCTGGTCGATAGCATCAAGCGAGCGACCGACGTCATGATCGCCGGCAAGGTCGCGGTGGTCTGCGGCTTTGGCGATGTCGGCAAGGGCTCGGCGCAGTCGCTGCGCGGCCTCGGTGCTCAGGTCTGGGTGACGGAGGTCGACCCGATCTGTGCCCTGCAGGCGGCGATGGAGGGCTATAAGGTGGTGACCATGGAGGATGCGGCCCCGGTTGCCGATATCTTCGTCACCGCCACCGGCAACTACAACGTGATCACCCACGACCACATGAAGGCGATGAAGGACGAGGCGATCGTCTGCAACATCGGTCACTTCGATAACGAGATCGATGTGGCGAGCCTGAAGCAGTACAAGTGGGACGAGATCAAGCCGCAGGTCGATCACATCGAGTTCCCCGATGGCAAGAAGATCATCTTGCTGGCCGAAGGCCGGCTGGTGAACCTCGGCTGCGGCACCGGCCACCCCTCCTTCGTCATGTCGAACTCCTTTACCAACCAGGTGCTCGCTCAGATGGAGCTCTACAACAACCCAGGCAAGTACGAAAAGGACGTCTACGTACTGCCCAAGCACTTGGATGAAAAGGTTGCGGCGCTGCACCTTGGGCGCGTCGGGGCGAAGCTGACGCAGTTGACGCAAGAGCAGGCCGACTACATCGGTGTAGCGGTCGATGGCCCCTACAAGCCGGAGTGGTATCGCTACTAAGCGGGCTACTCGCCGGTTCGTTCTGCGCCTCTCCGGGGGCGGTGTGGTATGCGGTCGATCGAGCAGCGCTCGGCTGCAGCCGCGCCCCCTCGGGAAGCGCTCTCACAGAACCGGTGCGCTCGCCTATAGATGGGGAGAGCGTGGCGTTGACCTTCTCTCCCCATCTATAGGCGGCCGTCCTCTTGCTACATCCCCCCCTGTGCAGTATCCCCTGCAGTCTCACTTCGGAGAGGAGCCATGGAGAGCCAAAAACAGCATCCGCGCGTCTTTAGTTTCGAGTTTTTTCCGCCCAAGACCGATCAAGGCGCCGAGAGTCTGCGCGCAACCCGGCAGCGGCTCGAGCGGCTTAACCCCGCCTACTTCTCGGTGACCTTCGGCGCGGGTGGCTCGACCCAGGATCGTACCTACGAGACGGTGATCGATATCCAGCAGCAGAGCTGTGCGGAGGCGGCACCCCACATCTCGTGTATCGATTCGACGCGTGAGCGCCTCGAGAAGATGATCCTCAGCTACCGCGATCAGGGCGTAAAGTATATTGTCGCCTTGCGCGGCGATCGCCCGTCGGGCTCGGGGTCGAGTGGCGAGGGTGATTTTCGCTACGCCAATGAATTGGTTGCGCTGATTCGCGAGTTGACCGGTGATCACTTTACGATTGAGGTCGGGGCCTATCCAGAGTTTCACCCCGAGGCACCGGACGCCTTCACCGACATTGAGAACTTTGTCCGTAAGGTCAATGCGGGGGCCGATTCGGCAATTACGCAGTTTTTCTACAACGCCGAGGCTTACTACCGCTTTGTCGATGAGTGCGAAAAGCGCGGCGTTACCATTCCGATCATCCCCGGCATCATGCCGTTGATGAACTATGAACAGCAGGCGCGCTTTGCTGAGGCGTGTAAGGCCGACATCCCGCGCTGGTTGGCGAAGCGGATGGAGGCGATGAAAGAGGATCCACAGGGGCGCTTGGAGTACGGGATCGATGTCATCAGCGAGCTCTGTCAGGAGCTGCTTGAGGCCGGTGCGCCCGGGATCCACTTCTACTCGCTGAACAAGGCGCCGATCGTCGAGCGGATCTGGCACAACCTCGGGCTCTCGCAAGAGACCGGCGGCGAGGTGCGTCGCCCCGAGGAGATCGAATTGTCTGTTTAGGTTTTTAACGCCTCGATCATTCCTTTTCCTGAGAGTGCCGGCGTCCCCGCCGGCACTCTTATCTCTTCTCCTAAGCTCCCAAGCCTGATCCTGCTTGGGTGGGATGGGACTGCCCGCTCGGTCGGGGTAAAAGTCCTAAAAGTCCCGGCCGTCAAAG